>JBKCUI010000131.1:0-88218 GCA_046318495.1 Pirellula sp.
TCTTCGCCGGCCAGAAAGGCTCGCCGGACACAGCGTTGGATGCAGTGGACGATGCAGACTTTATTGGGTTCGAACAGTTCGGCTCGTAGAGGTCGTGGCATTTGATGGATCTCCTATACCCAAAAAGCTTATCAGATCCTCGCAGACGGTCAAATAGGTGGGTGGCACATATTGGGGGCTAGTCGGCGAAGCGGGTTTCGAGGGCGCGGCGCAGGAGATGCCCTTTCCAGTGGACCAGGCCGGTTTCTGGGGTCCAGGCCTCGCGATCGATGACCAGCCTAGCCGGCTGGCAGTATCTGGGTGCGTCACGCAATGCATCCAAAGCCATCGCAAGCAATTGGGGTGGTGAGAGAAGACTGTCTGCTCGCGTTTGCACCGCCAAGAGCGGCGTGACGCGATGGTTGCCGATCAGGATGCAGCGCTCGATGGGTAAGCTATCCATGAGGATGCGCTCCCAAGGTGCCGGCGAGAATTTGTAGCCGTTGGCGAGCACTTGAATGTCGTCGCTACGACCCGTGATCGACAAAGCTGCTCCTAATGGGACGTCGACGGACGATGCCCTGGCTGCCCCATGCAAATTGGCGTGATCGCCGGTGTCGAGCCAGCCATCCATAATCCGGGCTTCGGTTGCTCCAGGATCGTTCCAATAGCCTTGCATCACCCCCGGTCCTCGTACCCATAATCGATTGTCTCCATCCAACCGGAGCCGGGTGTCGGTCACTGCAGGGCCGACTCCCAACAAACAAGCTGGAGTGGCGGTTGTGCCAGCGCGATTGGAACAGACGACCGGAGAGGCTTCTGTGAGGCCGTACCCTTGGTAGATGGGGAACCCGAGTCGCTCGTAGAGTGCGCGAAGCGATTCTAGCAATGGGGCTCCCCCGCTCGCGAGCCTGCGAATACGACCGCCGAGCTTGGCGTGGATTACGTCGCCTTCGGCCTCATTGGCGACATGGTGGTAGAACGCCGGGACGGCATTGATCAACGTCGGTTTGAGTTGCCGCGCATGCTCAAGCGTTTGTCGCATGCCTTGCGAGCACGCCATCGTCCCCCCCGAGAACGCCCACACTCCGAGTTCGCATGTTTTCGCGTACGCATGTGCGAAGGGTAAAAGATTGAGCCGGAGATCGTCCGGCGATTGCGGCATGGCGTCGAACTTGGCCGCAGCATTGCTGATCAAATTGCGATGGGACAGCATGACTCCTTTCGGGGAGCCGGTGGTCCCCGACGTGGACAAGATGCATGCCGTGGCATCGTCCTCGACACGGGCTCGCCATCGATGCACTTGGTTGTTGGAAATCGAGACGGCTTCGATCTCCTTCCGCAGTTGTTGGGCGGTGATGACGATTCGCGCACACGACAACGCGTGGGTGAAAGACTGCGATCCACTATCGGCATGAATGCACAATGCAGGCCGAATCCGATGCATCCAACCCAACATGGCCGGCTCAGGCATACGCAGATCGAGCGGCGCATGAATCGCGCCGGTGGCGCTGCATGCCAAATCGATCAGTGCCCAATCCAAGCCATTGGGCAACGCGCTGACCAATCGATCGCCTCGATGGATCTCATGGGCTTCCAACCAAGCTGCCATGGCATCGACCACGGCATGCACGCGCTGCCAAGTCCAGTCCCGCCAACGACAATCGAGCTGCGTCTCGTCACACCGTTCCAGCCATGCAATGCCGCGTGGGTCTGCCTCTGCAGTATCGCAGAACGCATGGTAGAGCGATCGGCCGGTCCATGTCATGGCTAATTCATCCGGATAAGCGGATGCATTGAGTTCCTAGACGACGCTCGGTTCTCGCGTGTGATCTCGAAGATGGACTTCGAGTTCCGGTTCGTTGGTTCGAACGCAATCGACGTAGAATCGGATCTTGCCATCCGCACTGACTTCTTCCACAAGGCCGTGGATGTCGGTATCGAAGCCCGGGAACTTCTCGTTGAACATGCGAGCGAATCGCAAGTACTCAACGATCGATTTGTTGAAGCGTTCACCTGGGATGAGGAGTGGGATTCCAGGTGGATACGGCGTCAGCAAGACTGCGGTGGCCCGGCCTTCGAGCTGATCGATTTCGACGCGATCCACTTCGTCGTGGGCCATCATCGCGAATGCATCGGACGGTTTCATCGCGGGCTGCATCGGCGAGAGGTACATCTCGGTGGTCACGCGGGCCACGTCGTGGGTCTTGTACGTATCGTGGATGCGTTGGCATAGATCCCGAAGCCCGATGCGTTCGTACTGCGCGTATTGCTGCACGAACTCGGGAAGGATCTTCCACATCGGTTGATTCTTGTCGTAGTCGTCCTTGAACTGTTGCAAGGCGCTGACAAGCGTGTTCCATCGGCCCTTGGTGATACCGATGGTGAACATGATAAAGAACGAATAGAGGCCGGTCTTCTCGACGATGACGCCGTGTTCCGCCAGGTATCGGGTGACGATCGATGCCGGGATGCCGGTGTCGGCGAATCGGCCTGAGACATCCAAGCCCGGCGTGATGACGGTGGCCTTGATCGGGTCGAGCATGTTGAATCCTGGCGCCAGTCCGCCAAAGCCGTGCCAAGGGGCATCGGGTTGGAGCAACCAATCGTCCCGTTCGCCGATGCCTTCTTCGGCCAGTTGATCGGGGCCCCAGACTTTGAACCACCAATCTGCGCCCCATTCGTCGTCGACTTTGCGCATGGCACGCCGGAAGTCGAGGGCTTCCATGATCGATTCTTCGACCAGAGCGGTTCCTCCGGGAGGTTCCATCATGGCGGCGGCCACGTCGCAGGACGCGATGATGGCGTACTGCGGCGAGGTGGACGAGTGCATGAGGTAGGCTTCGTTGAAGGTGTGGCGATCGAGCTTCTTGTTGACCGGTTCGCGGACCAGGATTTGGGAAGCTTGAGAAATGCCCGCCAGCAGTTTGTGGGTGGAGTGCGTCGCGAAGATCATCGACTCTTCGGGTTGTGGTCGATCGCGACCGATGGCGTGCATGTCTTTGTAGAAGTGGTGGAATGCCGCGTGCGGCAGCCAGGCTTCATCGAAGTGCAGCGTCCCGATCTGGCCATCGAGCATTTTGCGAAGTTCCTCGACGTTGTAGAGGATGCCGTCGTAAGTGCTCTGGGTGATCGTCAGGATGCGAGGTTTGCGATCCGGGTGTTTGGCTTGCGCTTCGCGTGCGAACGGATTGGCATCGATCTTGCGCTGGATGCTTTCGGGGGTGAACTCGCTTTGCGGGATGGGGCCGATGATCCCCAAGTTATTGCGAGTCGGGGTCAAGAAGACCGGGACGGCGCCGGTCATGATGATCGAGTGCAGGATCGATTTGTGGCAGTTGCGGTCGACGACGACGATGTCACCGTTGGCGACGGTGGAGTGCCAGACCATTTTGTTGGAGGTCGACGTGCCGTTGGTGACAAAGAAACAATGGTCTGCTCCGAAGATCCGAGCCGCGTTGCGTTCGGAGGCCGCAACAGGACCGGTGTGATCGAGGAGTTGCCCGAGTTCTTCCACGGCATTGCAGACGTCGGCCCGAAGCATGTTCTCACCGAAGAACTGATGGAACATCTGTCCGACCGGGCTCTTGAGAAACGCGACCCCGCCGGAGTGTCCGGGGCAGTGCCACGAGTAGGATCCGTCTTGTGCGTAATGGATCATGGCGCGGAAGAACGGCGGGGCGAGGCCTTCGACGTAGGATTTAGCTTCGCGCAAGATATGCCGAGCGACGAACTCGGGGGTATCTTCGAACATGTGGATGAAGCCGTGGAGTTCGCGCAAGATGTCGTTTGGGATGTGGCGCGAGGTGCGTGTTTCCCCATAGAGGAAGATCGGGATGTCCGCATTCTTGAAGCGGATCTCCGAGATGAACTGGCGGAGATTGGCCAGCGCGGACTTCATGTTGTCCTCGGATACGAATTCATCGTCGTCGATCGACAGGATAAAGGCCGAGGCGCGGCTTTGTTGCTGGGCGAACTGCGAAAGGTCGCCGTAGTTGGTGACGCCAGCCACTTCGATGCCCTCGCGTTCGATGGCTTCGGCCAATGCGCGAATGCCCAGCCCGGAAGCGTTGCCCGAGCGAAAGTCCTCATCGATGATGACCACGGGAAAGTTGAATTTCATAAAGTCCTGCTTGGCAGTTGGTTCACGAGGAAGAGAGGGAAAGGATCGAGCGGCCTCTTGCGAAACGATCCCATCCGAGCGGGATTTGGCAAGGGGTTGATGCAGATTGGATCGCGTTCCGCGGCCGGTGGGTGCTTGCAAGCACCACCGCGGCAAGCGGCGAAGAGCCGTCAGCACGTCTCGCGTGGGCAGCAGTATCGGTGCGTTTCGGGAAACGATCGAAACCGCAATGTGGCAGACGGCAAGTTGCTGAGGAATCGCCGGAGCAGCGCAGCCAGTCACACCAAACCGCGAGGTGCGATGCGAGAGTTCGTGGTTGCCGCGATCCCATACAGTTGTTGCGAGCCAGGGATGAATTGCGAAGCACCGCCGAGGGTGCCCTGCGACTGGGGCCGGACCACGAAGCAAGCGAGCGAAACTCGCGGGGGGCGACGTGCCATGGCCGTGCGATCGAAGCTTGATCGCATGCGTTCAAGGTATCGTTTCCGCGAGGTATCGCAAAGCGGAACGGGGCGAGAGGTCGCCATGATTGGGAAACTTCTTGTGATTCTTTAGAAGTGCGCTGGGCTTCGAGGCGCTGGGCTTCGAGGCACGGGGCTTCGCGGCACGGGGCTTCGCGGCATCGGCTTCGGGGGCCGCGGGCAGGCAGCGACAGCAGTGGACGGCTGCTTGGGCGAGACCGCGGCCGCCAAATATGTGCGTGGGATGAAGAAATCGGTCTTAACACCAGGATAAGGGCCGACAAAGGCGGCTCATTTGCCCTAGGCGAAAACACGAAAATCGCGACAATTCCGCGGGACTTTAGGGGGCGAGTGCGCGCTAGCCGAACCTGAATTTTTTCCTCTTTGAACGGCGTGGATGGGTGAGAAAGACATGGAAACGACCTTGGTATTGCTGAAGCCAGATTGTGTGCAACGACGATTGATTGGGGAGATCCTGGGCCGCTTCGAGCGCAAAGGGCTCAACATCGTCGGGATGAAGATGCTGCGAGTGACTCCTGAGTTGTCTCGCGAGCATTATGCCGAGCACGTCTCCAAGCCCTTTTATAAGAACCTCGAGGAGTTCATTACCTCGGCCCCGATCGTGGCTTTGGCGGTGGAAGGACTGGAAGCCATCCGCGTCGTGCGTGAGATGTTGGGCGCCACCAACGGGCTGAAGGCGGCTCCAGGCACGATTCGCGGTGACTTCAGCAGCTCGCGTCAAATGAATTTGGTTCATGCGTCCGACAGCCCCGAGTCGGCGGCTCGCGAACTGGCCCTCTACTTCCCCGGCGATCAGATCTGCCGATACACCCCAACGTTGGTGGGCAGCTTCCGCGCAAGCGACGAAGCCTAAGCCGCCGACCATTATCCCCCTGCCCTGCTACCGCGGTCCCCTGCCCTATCGGATGGGGTGACCGCCAGCACCAATCAAGGTACTACGCCTGCTATGCGACGAAACGACATTCGGAACATTGTCATCATTGCTCACGTTGACCACGGCAAAACCACCATGGTCGACTGTCTTTTGAAGCAAAGCGGGCAATATCGCGACAGCCAACTGCAAGGGGAGCGGATCCTCGACAGCAACGACCTCGAACGCGAACGAGGCATCACGATCCTCTCCAAAAACATCGCGCTGGAGTATAAAGGGATCAAGATCAATCTGATCGACACCCCGGGCCACGCCGACTTTGGCGGCGAAGTGGAACGCGTGGTGCGGATGGCGGACGGAGCGTTGGTGTTGATCGACGCTGCCGAAGGTACGATGCCGCAGACGCGATTTGTTTTGTCCAAGGCGCTCGAATCCGGGGTCAAGCCGATCGTGGTGGTCAACAAGATCGACCGGCCCGACGCTCGGATCGACGAAGTGGTCGAAGAAGCGCTGATGCTGTTGGTGGATCTGGGGGGCGAGCGGTACATGGATCATTTCGATGTGATCTACGCATCGGGACGCGCGGGCTATGCCACACTGGATCCCAAGGTCCCTGGCGACAACATGATTCCCTTGCTGGACATGATGCTCGAAAAGATCCCTGGGCCAGACGTCGAGCCCGACGCACCCTTGCAACTGTTGGTGACCAACCTCGATTGGTCCGATTACGTCGGTCGAATCGGGATCGGTCGGATCCAATCGGGCACGATTCGCAAGGGGCAACAGGTCGATGTGGTTAAGGAAGAGTCCACCGTGGCAGCCCAAGTGGCGAATTTGCAGTTCTTTGACAAACTGGCCCGGGTCGACACCGAATCCGCGACGGCTGGCGACATCGTGGCCGTGATTGGGCTGGAAGATATCGACATCGGCGACACGATCTGCAATCGCGGACAAGCGGCTCCGCTGCCGCGTCTGAAGGTCGACGAACCGACGCTCGAAATGGTTTTCAGCATCAACACCTCGCCGCTGGCGGGACGGGACGGCAAGTACGTCACCACGCGCCAGTTGCGGTCTCGGTTGGAAAAGGAGCTCGAGCGGAACGTCGCGTTGCGCGTGACCCCGGTCGAAGGCTCGGAAGCGTTCGCAGTGCGCGGACGCGGTGTGTTGCACTTGTCCGTTCTCATCGAAACGATGCGTCGCGAAGGCTACGAGATGAGCATCAGCAAGCCTCGCGTGGTGCTCAAGAAGATCGATGGCGAGCTGAACGAACCGTACGAAGTGCTCAACGTGGAGGTCCCGACCGACCGCGTTGGACCTGTCATGGAACTGGTCGGCAATCGCCGCGGGATCCTCGATTCGATGACGCCGCGCGGCGATTACACGCTGCTGTGCTTCTCGATCCCAGCCCGTGGTTTGATCGGCGTGCGAACGCGGATGCTCAATGCCACGCAAGGAACCGCGATCATTCACCACCGCTTCTCGGGTTACCGTCCCGTGGGGCCGGAGATGGCGCGGCGCACCAATGGCGTGTTGGTCTCGATGGTTCCCGGCAAGGCCGTCGGGTACTCGCTGTTTGCCCTTCAAGAGCGTTCCGAACTGTTCGTCGCCCCGGGGGACGATGTCTACGAAGGAATGATCGTCGGCGAGAATGCCCGCGACAACGATTTGGTCGTGAATCCGACCAAGGAAAAGAAGCTGAGCAATGTTCGGGCTGCAGGCAATGATGAGAACATCATCCTCAAGCCACCCCGCGAACTGTTCTTGGAAGCGGCCCTCGAGTACATCGAAGACGATGAATTGGTCGAGGTAACGCCCAATGCGATTCGTTTGCGCAAGGTCTATTTGCGCGAGAGCGACCGCCGTCGCTACACCAAGTCGACGGGTGAGTTGGTCGAAAGCTAGGACGCAACTGCGACGCGCGTCCGTGCGATTTTCTGCCTAAGTCCCTCCATGCTTTTTGTCGTGGCTGGGGGGGCTCTCCTGTGTCTGTATGCCTGTCTGTCTAGCAGGCCGTGAGCGGAGGCAGACGCGTTTTGGTAAGCGGTCCAGTTGTGCAGCATGAAGGCTGGGCTGCGATCCTGGCCGGAACGCACTTGACGGACACCCTATCCCTCGGCTTCGCGCCCGTCGATGTAAACGGTCAGTTGCTTTGGCGGATCGGGACGTAAAAAAACCGCCACGTCGCAAAAGCCACTTGGCGGTTCTTTGATGTTTGCAGTCAGAGACCCCGCAAAAGCGGAGGTCATCGTAAGACGAGCAACGGATTACGAAGGAGACTTGGTAGTGGTCTTCTTCGCAGCAGCCTTCTTCTTGGCTACCTTCTTCTTGGTTGCAGCCTTCTTTGGTGCTGCTGCCTTCTTAGCAGCCTTCTTCTTGGCTACCTTCTTCTTCGTTGCTCCAGCTTTCTTCTTGGCCACGGATTCATCCTCCAAAAAAACCAAAAACAAGTTGTCGCAGGATCGTCTCGTCCGAAGCAGCAGACTGGATGACCTGGGGTCGACAACCGATACAAAACGTCCTTCGTAACAAAACAGTCGATCTGGCTTCTTGACCTGTCACTCCGTGACGTGATCGACCGTCTGTACTAAGGACCACCTTAGTTGCAAGTATTTGTATAAAACTCGAAACCTAATGCAACATCTTTTCGACAATTTTTCCACAAACATGAAACGAATTTTCCACCGTGTCGCGCGTTTCTTTGGCTGGGTCGCAACGCTTCCACAGAGTTGATGCGCGGGTGGAATATGCGTGGTGCCAGCGGGGAACAGCGGCTGGTTGTGGACCACGCAGATGTGCGTGATTCGCGCTGTGCAGGCCGGCGCAGAACAACACGCTGGACACGAGGGCGATTGCGGTGAAGCGGCCGCATCAAACGCTCTGCCGCATTCGTTCGTCAATGATTTTGCTGGGTGGAATGCGAAGTGCCGAGCTTGGACGCATCGTGCTCGAGCGGTGATTGCGACATCGATGATTCGTTGATGCGATGGACATCGGAGCACGTACGCGTTCGATCGTTGCGAGGCTGCGAGAGCCTGTCGCATGGGTAGTGATGGGGGCGTGATGACGTGCGTGATGAACCGTCTGCAAGGCTGCGATCGGCATCGCGCAGCGGCACATCAACGATCGAAAAATTTTTCGATTTTTTTTGCGATGATCACCATCCGTAGGGGCCTGATCGCTGTTGGAGCGCTTGCACGTTGCTCATCGCGAGCGACAAGAACAGCATGGCGTTGATCGGTGATCCACCGCTTGTGTAGAACCACCATGCGACGGCGAAGCCTGCGATCGCGCCGATGAGATGGGCTTCGTGCAAGCCATCGGTACGACGGACGATGGCGGCAACATGCTGCGTGATGTGGCCACCATCGAGCGGATACACCGGCAGCAGATTGAACAGCGGCCACCACACGCCGATGAGCACGAAGAAGTCGACGAAGGCGTATAGCCAAGGACTGCGAAAGACCCCCGAAGGCAGTAAATCCGGGAGGGAGTCGGGCGAGATGCCCAGCGTGTTGGCCAAGGTGGTGATCACAGGGAGTTGCATCCCCCCCACCGTGGCGATCGCAGCCACCGCTAAAGCTGCAGCCAACTGCAAGAACGGCCCTGCAGCCGAGATCAGGATCTGATGCCCGTGCGTCAATCGCGTGCGTTGACCGCCGCGTCGGAATACAAACCCCGCCGTCGGAATGGCCAGTCCACCCATGTGGTAGAGGACGATTTGCGATTCGATTCCAAAGAAGCGAAAGGCGATGGCATGCCCCAACTCATGGATCAAGATCGAGAGAAAGGCCGCAATCACCCAAACGACGAGCAAGCTCGCCAAGCCGGGGCTGGCAAGCTCTTGGCTCGTCTTGCTGAACCACGTCAGCCGATTGTCCATTCCCATAGCAACCCCGTAGCCCAAGGCCGCATTGATCAGCCAAAACAGCCACGTCACGCGGACGGGAAAACCAAACAGTTGGAATCGCCAATCGTATTGGCTGGGCATCGGTTCGCCGAGCAACATGGTGGATCTTTCTGGTGAACATTCCGGACCTTGAGGTCCTGGAAGGAAATGATTCGCAATCGGGAGGGGGGCGTGTTTCGGGGAAAACGAACTCTCGCCCGTTGATGCCAGTGTAGCCCGCCGCTGGAATCGGCCAATGTCTTGCGGGCCAATCCGAAAGCCGAAATGAGTCCAACCGTTCCGCCGGCATCGAATCGACGCCGTGGGCTGGGGGGGCTTGAGGAGGAGCCATGTGGAAATCCCTCGCTTGCGCGTTTTGAAGTCGCGCACGGTGGGTTCCCCTTGTGCTCGTAGCCGTGTCATCGAGTACGAGTACTGCTAGCGCGGAGTACGAGTACGAAAATCCAAGGGGAATCGCGAATCGAAATGCGATAGAGGACTTGAGAACCATGGGTGGCACGTATTGAAGAAGGGCAGTTTGCTAGCATCGCCCAAAGTCCATGCTGGCATTTTGGATTGTTGAAGCCGATTTCGTGGAAGGGCCGATACTCGTATTGTCGGAGGGGCACGGATTTTGAAGAATCCGCCCTAAAGGTCGGATTCTGTTTCTTGGGAAGGAACCCCCCATGCTGCGTCGCGAATGGTTGGTCGGACTCTCCTGCGCTTCGGCGTGGACTTTGACGGGATGCCGGGGGTATCAGCACGGGTACTTGATGAAGCCCGACTCGGCCAACATGGTCGGCAGTCACGCTGCCGGTGCCGAAGTCTTCGATCCGTTGGTCGATGAATCGGTGGTCAAGCTCCTGGCACGCGAGCATCAAGGGCCATGCCCCACCGATGCCAGTGGCAACGCTTTGAAAAAGACCGTTTGCTTTATTGGGGTCGAGAACAAGATGTCCGAGGACATCGGAGACTTCAAGGATCAACTCTATCAGCAGATCGATAGCCGTATCTTGGAATCCGAAGCGTTCCGTCCGATCAGTCGCAGGATGGTGGATGCCGCCCTTTATGAAACGCGAGTGCGTCCCGATTCGTTGATGGTCCCCGAGAACATGCGTATGTTTACCGCAGTGCTGGAGCGGCAAGGAGCGCCGGTCGATTACTTGCTCTATGCGACGTTGACAAGCGGAACGACGCAACGCAACAGCGCCAAACAACGCGACTATTTGCTGACGTTGGAAATGGTCGAAATCGCGAACGGCGATTACCAAAAGGTATCCGCCGAGATCCGCAAGGGATACACCAAGACCGCGCTGGGCAAGGTTTGGGAGTACAACCCTCTCAAGTGATGGAGCCATCGGTCCGAGGGTGCAAGGGAATGCCGTGGGCTGCCGCGTTAATGATGACGGCGGTTGGGTTGTTGCTTGGAACCGGCTGCGCCACGCATGCAAAACGCGTAGCCCTCTCTCGCAGTTTGTTCTACGAAGGCCAACTCGAACCGTGCCGCGAACAACTGCAAAAACTCTACGAGAGCAACCGCCGCGATCGGGATGTCACCAATCTCGATTTAGCCGTCGTCGATCTTTTGCGAGGTGAGCCGCGTCAAGCCGAAGTGCGACTCAAAGAAGTGCGCGATCGCTTCGATCATCTCGAGCAGGATTCGGTGGCCGAAAAGACCATCTCCATGTGGACCGACGACACGGCTCGCTCGTACGCAGGTGAAGACTACGAGAAGATCTTGATCCGCGTCTACCTGGCCCTCGCCAGTCTGATGGGGGATGGAATCGACGCGGAGAGCTACACGCTGCAGATCCAAGAGAAGCACGAGCAGATCATGCAGCGTCGTTACGGGGAAGAGGAGGACTTGGCGAAACGCCGCCAAGCCTCGATCGCGCCTGCTGATACCGAAAAATCTGCAGAGGAGAGTCCAACGCCTAGCGTTACGGCGGTCGTTTCCACTCCTCCGGTAGCAACAGCGCCTTACCGCGGCCTGCCGCTTGGGTTTTACTTGCGAGGCATGCTGCGCGAGAGAACGCATCACAGCTACGACGATGCGTTACGCAGTTACACCAGCGCCGCCGAGCTGTTGCCAGACTGCGTTCCTTTGCAATGGGATATCGCTCGGGTGCAGCACTCCGTGCATTCGCGACCAGGGCATGGCGTCATCTATGTTTTTGCGATGGTCGGTCGCGGACCGTACAAAGTCGAATCGGTTGCCCAGCCGACGAGCGATGCGATGTTGATCGCCGATCGCATCGTGTCGGCCGTGGGACCCTTTACCGTTCCCCCGACTCTGGCCCCGATCAAGGTGCCGGATGTCGTGGTGCCTCCTAGCGACATCGAAACGGTCGGGGTGAGTTTGGATGGTCATATGCTTGGCCCGACTGCGTCGCTAGCGGATATCGAACAATTGGCCAACGCGACATTTCAAGCGGACCGCAATCGCATCGTGGCGCGCGCGGTGGCGCGGCGCGTGATCAAAAAGGCGACGATCGTGGCCATGAAGGGGAATGTCGCCAAAGATAGTCTCACATCGCTTGGGATGGATCTGGCGGGGGCGGCTTGGGAAGCAACCGAGTCGGCCGACACGCGGTGTTGGGGATTGTTGCCGCGCGACATTCAAGTACTTCGGGTGGAGGCTCCTTCGGGAGTGCGGCGTTTGCAGTTAAGTCCGGTTCAAGGGATGGTGGCAACAGGCGGATCGCGATCGATCGACGTTTCCGTCACCGATGGTCAAGACACCTATGTGCTATGTTGGTTTCCCGATGCGCACAGCGAGGGGCAAATCTTGTGCTCGGGAAATGCTGCGAGGAGCGCGCCTGCCGTGGTGCGTCTGGCCCACGGTCGCTAAACCGATCGGTCGGATTGCATCGACGTGAAATCAGTTTTTAGCTGAAGCCAATTGCAGCCACTGCACGCGCCAGTGATGGAGTATCTCTGGGGTGAGATTGCCGTAGTCGTTCCATGCCGCCGGTTCGACATAACCTCCTTCGGTTTTGCCTTTCGCCTTGAACTGCAACGACTTTTGCAAATGCTCTCCAAACGCATAGCGGTCGCATCGGGACTGCTTGGCGAGCATGGCTAGGATTTCGACGTCCTGTTGGCCATAGCAGTAGGCCTTGAGACGTATCGAGGGGATCGGTGGTTGGCGACCGTCGGTGGGATGCGGATAGAACAGCGATAACTCATCGGCTTTGCTCCAAGAGTCTTTGGTTCCTATGGTTTGCCAAGGGAGGACACCGTCGGTGCCCAGGCACCAGGCGTCCCAACTCCAAGCGACCGCCATCGCGTTGTTGGTACCGATGGGGTTGTTGCCCCCGTAGATCACCAAGGTTTGCGCGTCGCGAAACTTGCGGTCCAACACGAGGTTGCGGTACTCCCGAAACGAAGTCTGAGAAACCACGTTGTAAGCCATCAGTTGGTCGAGCGTATCGCGTTGCCATTGGGGGCGAGAGATGTCGCAGCGGTACATCACATTGGGAATGGGTTGCTTGAGCGAGGCTGCGGCGCGGCGCATGCCGTCTCGGAATGCCAGTCCAAAGTAATTCAAAGCGACGAAGTCTTGAAAGTTCGCGGGTTCATCGAGCAGCCAAGGAGACGACCCGCGCGACCAACCGTTGCTTTTGAAGTCGACTTTGTTGTTGAGAAAAACGTGAAATCGCGTCTTGTTCCACTTCTGTTCATGCACGTGTTCTGCACTTTGTGCGACCGCGGAAACCCAGGCATCTCGATAGGATGTCGGGAAAGCTTGGTCGGCCCAGTAGCTGCCGTTGTAGTTCGATTCCATGGGGGTGGGCCAGTTCTCATGCATGGCAAAGTAGAAGCACTCCATGGGTACAGGGCCGCGAGGTAGATCGGCAAACGCTTCGCCTGTGAAGAGCTTGCCATAGCGGGCATCGAATGCTTCCCAATCCAAGACGCCATTGCGCCACACTGGGGATACGTGCTGCGCCAGTTGACCTCGCTGGTTGTATGGCACGCGATTGAGAACAACGCGGTGACGATGACCCAGCCGGTAGTATCCCAAGTCTTGCTCGGGCAAGCCGTAGCAGTTCATCTCGGGGAGGAACGAGAGTTCGTTCGGCAGCACTGCATCATGGACGCGGATATGGATGGTCCATTGCTGGATTTCATCCCCCGTATCGAGTTGCAATCGGCTGGGATAGGTTCCTGCAGCTAGTTGCTGTGGGATGTAGACTTCGAAGAGCCAACTTTGGCCAGCGATAGTGGAGGACTTTTTCCATTTGCCGCGAAGTTGATGGTTGCCATTGGCAATCTGAACCAGCGGATCTGGAGTGGGTTCTTCTTTGTTGGGAACCGTTTCGTAACTGGACCATTCGGAGCGAATCGCTTTTAGGATTTCATCGGAGGCGTTTCGAGGGAGATCGGGTACCGACAAATCAAGGTTCCACGCGAGCTGAAGGGACTGTGGAGCCGAGTCGCACGCCAGTTGAAAACCGACCCACCCGCCGCGTGGGCTATCGAGCGTGATCGTTTTGGTTTTCGCATCCCAGAGGTGATTTGCGGCGACGTACGATGCGCGTTGGGCGGGGATCCACTGTTGGGATTTTGGCAGTAGCGTGTCGAGTGGATCGACGACGGTCCAGCGGCGTGTGTTGCCTTGGAGTCCTTTTTCCCAAGCGATTTTGGGTTGGATGGATTGGTCCGGAAAAGCGAATGGCTGTAATGTCAGCGCGATGGGCGCGGGGTTGGGCTTTTGCACTCGCAATCGCGCGGGCTGGCTGGTCTTGCCATTGCGAGCTACGCATCGAATCTGCAGTTCGATCGGTTGGTCGCTGGGTGCGTTTGCCAGGATGCGATCCAGCGGCATCACGTAATCGCCTTGCTGATGGCTGCTCAGGGCTGGAACCAAGAACTGATCGACCGGAGCGTCCCCAAGGTTCACCAGGAAACCGAGGAGTTGAGAGTGTTCGTTTGGAGGAACGTTCCAAGCGGCTCGAGGGCGAGGGTCGACTGGGTCGGGTTCGAGCAGTCGCAACTTCGTCGGTTCGGGAATCGTTGGGGATGTGGTCTCGTCCCAGGGTTCTATGTCGACGAGCAGATACAGTGCGCTCGCGCGATTGGAGTCGCGGCTGAAGATGAATCGATTCGGAAACATCTTGCGTTTGAATTCCTCGCCTTTGCGAGTCCAAGTGCTTCCCGTATCGTCCATAAGGACGAGTCCATAGCTGAGGCCTGCGGCTCGGGCTTCGATCAACGCGGGGGGAATCTCCAGTTCGAGCCAGCCGGATTCTTTGGAAGCTTTCGCATCGACCGAAGCATACATGGAACCTCCGTGGCCAATGCAGACAGCGGTCAAGTCCGAATCGTTCCATCGCGTTTTCGGGTAGATGCGGTGGGAGAACGTGGAAACGCCGTCGAGGACTTGGTAACTGCTCCCCTTGCCCTCGACCCAATCGCATGTGATGGTGCTGATGGTGACGCGTTCGATCGGCTCGTCAGCGGCATTCTTGATCATCAGTTTTGCCTTCGTGACCTTTTTGCCCCGCAGCGGGCCGGTCTGGAAGTCGATGATCGAAAGCTCTTGAATGGATTTCAGTTTCAGACGGCTGGCTCCGCCGTTGGAGCCGAACTTCTCAGCATCCACATTCGATAGCCAGGTATCCCGAGCGATGTCGATGCGAATCGTTTCGGCATTGGAGGAGCCGACAAGCATGGTTGCGCCGAGCGTGACCAACACCGCGACGAACAATGAGCTGGGATGGATCCTGATCGACATGATAGAACTCGGAAGATGGAGAGAGGCGCTGGATGGAAGGAAAGAGTCCCGCTCCAGTGTACGCGATAGCCTCGCAAGGTGTGCGCGAGGGGTTAACGCCGTGGCTTGCGCGGTGCCCTGGCCGGTTCTGGATGCGCAGGATCATTGCGTCGCTGTTCCCAAGTGCGCAGCGCGTCGCCGGTATGGCTGATGAAAGGGCGCATTTGCATCGAGGACGACGAAGGTTCGCGCACCAGGTCGCTTGGGAGGGCCGAGGATGTCTCGGCGGCGCTGCGGGCCGATTTGCGACGGCGGGTTGAAGCAGGAGCCGTAGGGCTGGTTTGGGAAGCTGCTTCGGACATGGCGGCCGCGTAGGCCACGAGTTGTTCGGGTGGGCCTTCGAAGACGATGTGCCCCCCCTGCTCTCCCGCTTCGGGGCCTAGATCGATGATCCAGTCGGCTGTGCGGATGACTTCGAGGTTGTGTTCGATGACGATGACGGTGTTGCCCGATTGCACCAATCGATCCAGGACGATCATCAGTTTGTTGATGTCATCGAAGTGCAACCCAGTGGTGGGTTCATCGAGCAAGTAAAGGGTGCGGCCGGTGGCAGGGCGGCAGAGTTCGGCTGCGAGTTTGACCCGTTGGGCTTCTCCGCCTGAGAGGGTTGGAGCGCTTTGACCCAGGGCGATGTAGTCGAGTCCGACGTCGCACAGAACATTCAGCGTTTGGTGGATCTTGGGAACGTCGACCATCAAGTCTCGCACTTGTCCGATCGGCATGTCGAGGATGTCGCTGATCGAATAGCCGCGATACTTGACCGCGAGGATCGCATCGGTGTAGCGACGTCCGTGGCAGGCTTCGCACTGGATCCAAACGTCGGGGAGGAAGTGCATTTGGATGCAGATCTGGCCGACGCCCAAGCAGCGCTCGCAACGGCCCCAGCCGACGTTGAAGCTGAACTCGCTCGCGGACAATCCTCGGTCCACCGCCTCGGGAAGTTTGGCGTAGAGTTGGCGGATGAGATCGAACGCGCCGGTGTAGGTCGCGGGGTTGCTGCTGGGAGAATTGCCCAGCGGCGATTGGTCGACTTGAAGGACTTTGTTGATGTGATTGGCGCCGCGGATGCCATCGTGGGGACCGGGGTAAAGGTCGGCGCGATGGAATTTGCGAGCTAGGGCCGGGTAGAGGATGCCGTTGATGAGAGAGCTTTTGCCGCTGCCGCTCGGGCCGGTCACGGCCGTCAAGCGTCCGAGCGGAAACGCGGCGTCGACGTTCTTGAGGGTGTTGGCGGCGGCACCTTGGACAACGAGCCACTCGATCGGATCGCGGACCAAGTCGGTCCAGCGATGGGTTAGTGGTCCAGCGTCGGGAGCGAGGTCCCATCGACGGCGGCTCGGGATTTCGATGCTGCGGTGGCCGGAAAGATAGGGGCCGGTGATCGAGTGCGGATCGCGGGTGACCTCTTCGGGAGTGCCTTGGGAAACCACCGTGCCACCGTAGGGGCCGGAGCCGGGTCCAAAGTCTCGGATGGCATCGCTGCTGGCGATCACATCGCGATCGTGTTCGACGACGACTAAGGTGTTGCCTAGATCGCGCAAGCGGTGCATGGCGGTGATCAGGCGATGGTTGTCGCGCGGGTGCAAGCCGATGGTGGGTTCGTCGAGCACATAGAGCACGCCGCACAGGCCGCTGCCCAGTTGGCTGGCCAATCGGATGCGTTGGGACTCGCCTCCGGACAGGGTATTGGCCGCCCGGTCCAGCGTGAGGTATTCCAGTCCGACATCGACGAGGAACTGCAATCGATCGATCATTTCGCGGAGAAGTTCTCCAGCGACTTTCGATTCCGCGCGATCGAGTTGCCAGGATCGAAGCAAAGGGACCAAAGCCCCGATCGGCTTGCGGACCAAGTCCCCGATGCGCAGGCCGTGGAAACGGGCGTGGGCGGCTTCGGGGCGGACGCGCGATGCGTTGCAGACCGAGCAAGGTATTTCCGCCAGGAAGCGTCCCAGGCGCTGGCTCATCGAGGGGATGGCATTGCACAGCATTTCCAAAGCCGGATAGACGCCGTGGAAACGATAGCGCATCACCAGATCCTCGGGCTGACGGGTGGAGGGCGGTGGTTCGACCGACGGGGGATTGGCAGCCATCCAATCCAGTCGCAGCACATGGATCTCCCTCGCTTTCAGGCCGTGCAGCAGGATCGTGCGGTGCGGCGTGCTCCATTGCTCGATGGGGCGTTGGATGTCGATGCCAACTTCGCGTTGCAACGCATAGAGCATGGCCCGAGCAAGCGGCTGTTGCGGATCGGGCCACAGGTTGAGTCCCCCTTCGAGGAGCGACTTTTCTTCTGCGATGAAGGTTGCGGGGTCGGTTCCCATTTGAACGCCGAGCCCTTGGCATACGGGGCACCATCCGACCGCGGAATTGAATGAGAAGTGATGGGGCGTGAGAGGTTGAAAGGAGATTCCGCAGGTCGTGCATGCCAATTGCAACGAGAAGGTCTGTACATCCCATAACGGTTCAGCTCGCGTTTCCTCGACGATCGCCATCTGCACGGTGCCGAGGCTGAGATCCAGGGCGGTGGCGATGCTGTCGGTGAGCCGTTTGCGGTCGAGTTGATCGAGTTGCAATCGGTCGACGACGACTTGGAATTCATTGCGGGTCTTTGGGTTGACGCTTTCGTGAGAGTCGAGGTTGAGGGTCCTGCCGTTGACGCGGATGCGGGTGAAGCCTTGCTGCTGCAGGTCTTCAAAGAACGGTTTGGGAGTTTGACCGGTTTGGGGCGCGACGGGTGCGAGCAGCAAGCAGCGCGGCGCCGGCGCTTTGTTGGCTCGCGATCGCTCGGTCAAGGACTGCGCGATGGAGCACCAACGATCGACGATTTGGTCGATGGTTTGGCTTTGGACGGGCGCATCGCACTGCGTGCAATGCATCTGCGCCAAGCGAGCATAAAAGACGCGCATGTAATCGTAGATCTCGGTGACCGTGCCCACGGTGGAACGCGGGGTGTGGGACAGGCCGCGTTGTTCGATGGCGACCGCAGGGCTCAGTCCATCGATACGTTCGACGGAGGGTTTGGGCATTTGGCCGACAAACTGGCGAACGTAGGGGCTGAGGCTTTCGACAAATCGGCGTTGGCCTTCGGCGTAGACGGTGTCCATAGCCAACGATGTTTTTCCCGATCCGCTGTGACCGCAAAAGACGGTCATCGTGTTTCTGGGAATCGTGACATCGATGTTCTTGAGATTGTGCTCGCGAGCGCCAGTGACGCGAATGTCCACTTGAGCGGGCGCGACCTTGACGGCGTTCTGGGACGCAGCCGTTTTTCGGCGGCTGGACGATTTGAGCTTGGGTTTTTCGGCATGGGCTTCGAAGTACGATTGCAGGGCCTGGCCGGTGTGCGACTTGGGTTTGCGTGCAACGTGTTCGGGTGTCCCGCAGCAAACGACTTCGCCACCGCCTGCGCCTCCTTCGGGGCCCAGATCGATGATCCAGTCGGCGGCTTGGATCAAGTCGAGGTTGTGTTCGACGACGACGACCGTGTTTCCGCGATCGACCAAGCTCTGCAAGACGCGCAGCAGGAGTTGGATATCGTGGAAGTGCAAGCCGGTGGTCGGTTCGTCCAAAACATACAGCGTGCGGCCGGTGGCGCGTTTGCTCAGTTCCCGCGAGAGTTTGATGCGTTGGGCTTCACCGCCTGAGAGGGTGGGCGAGGGTTGTCCCAGCTTCAAGTATTCCAAGCCGACGTTCGAAAGAGTTTCGAGCTTCTCGACGATCTTGGGGAATGCTTCAAAGTGTTCGATGGCTTGTTGGACATCCAAGTCGAGGCAATCCGCGATCGATTTTCCCTTGAAGAGGACTTGGAGGGTGGCACGGTCGTAGCGTTTGCCTTCGCAGGCGGTGCACGGCAACCAAACATCGGCCAGGAACTCCATGTCCAAGCGGATCGAGCCATGACCTTCGCAAGCTGAGCAGCGCCCTTGTTTGGTATTGAAGCTGAAGGTTCCGGGTTCGAAGCCTCGGCGTTTGCTTTCGGGAAGCTCTGCAAAGACATCGCGGATTTCATCGAACAGTTTGGTGTATGTGGCAGGGTTGCTGCGCGGGGTGCGACCGATGGGGCTTTGATCGATATCGATGATCTTGTCGAGATGTTCTAAGCCGGTGATGGTGGCGTGTTTTCCGGGAGAGTCATCGGCCCCGTTGAGCGCGTTGCGGAGAGCCGGGGTCAGGATGTCGGTGACCAAGGAGCTTTTGCCGCTGCCGCTCACGCCGGTGACGGCGATGAATCGTCCGAGGGGGAAATCGACGTCGATGTTGCGCAAGTTGTTGTGCGAGGCTCCGAGGATGCGCACGGTCTGGCCGTTGCCTGGACGTCGCGATTCGGGGCGTTCCATGCAGGTGCGACCGCTGAGGAAATCGCCGGTCAAGCTGCGGCGATTTTTGGCGACCTCATCGAGCGATCCGATGGTGATCAGTTCGCCGCCTCGAACGCCGGGGCCAGGTCCGACGTCCACGATGGTGTCGGCTGCGCGCATCGTGTCTTCATCGTGTTCGACGACGATCAGCGTATTGCCCAGATCGCGCAGACGCTTGAGAGATGCGAGCAGTTTGTCGTTGTCGCGCGGGTGCAGTCCGATGGAGGGTTCATCGAGGACATAGAGCACGCCGACCAATCCCGCGCCGATTTGGCTGGCCAAGCGGATGCGTTGCGATTCCCCGCCGGAGAGCGTGGGTGCGGTGCGTTCTAGCGAGAGGTATCCGAGGCCGACGTCTTGAAGGAACTGCAAGCGTTGACGGATCTCTTTGAGCGCTTCGGTCGCGATGAGGGTTTGGGTGGAAGTCAGTTCGATGTCCGCAAAGAACTCCGCGCAGCGATCGATGGAGAGCCGGGCGCATTCGCCGAGCGATAGCCACGGTTGCTTCTTGAACGCCGATGATAGGGTTTTGAGTCGCAAGAAACGGGCTTGCGCATTCAACCGAGTTCCTTCGCACTCCGAGCACGGATAGATCCCCATGAACTTTTCGTACTTGGCCTGGAACTGCGGTTGGCTGATGCCTCGATAGATATCGACGAGTTCTGGGGAGATGCCGTGGAATTGTCCGTGCTTGGAGTTCGCGCGTTCGCACGGAACATGCCAGCCTTCTTTGCCATGGATCAAGAATCGGCGATAGGATTCATCGAGGGCTTGCCACGGGACGGTGAGCAGATCTTTGCGGGCCGTCGAGGAAATGTGGTAGGCGATCAATTGGCTGAAAGCGTTGAGCGCGCGGCGCAACCATTTCGGCATATCGGCCCACTTGCCGAGCAGTTCGATGGCGCCGTTGCGGATGGATTTGGTCGGGTCGGTGACCAGCAGCGATTCGGTGAACGAATAGACTTGGCCGAGGCCGTCACAACTCGGGCATGCTCCTTGTGGCGAGTTGAAGCTCAGTAGTTGTGGGGAGGGAGGCGTGTAGGAGGTACCGCATTCCGCGCAGGCGTAGGACTGCGAGAAAAGTGTGTCGCGTTTCGGATCGCTGATCAGGTCGTTGAGGTCGGCGGCGGCAGACTTGGAGGATTTGGCAGAGGCGGTCTGTTTGGCGGGGGATTTCGCCCGCGATGCGGGCGTTTTGCGAGCTGCCGATTTCGCCGTGTCGCGCGGGACCAACGGGGAGACGATCATGGTGCCGTTGCCGAATCGCAGAGCGGCGTCGATCGCGTCTGCGATTCGCGTTCGATGGGCCGGGGAGATCGGGATCCGATCGACGACCAATTCAATATCGTGTTTGTTGTGGCGTTCGAGCGCCGGTGGATCGCTGAGTTGGAATAGGGTTCCATCGGCTCGGGCGCGATTGAAGCCAGCGCGGCGCCATTCTTCGAACAGATCGCGGTGTTCTCCTTTTTGTCCCCGGATCACTGGGGCGAGGAACGCGCAGGGAAGATCGGTCGGGAGTTCCAAGATGCGTTGGAGCATTTGATCGCGCGTTTGGCTGGCGATCACGGAATGGCATTGCGGGCAAAATCCGGTGCCGACGCGCGCGTAAAGCACGCGCAAAAAGTCTTGAATCTCGGTGATGGTTCCCACGGTGGAGCGCGGGTTGTTGCCGGTGGATTTCTGGCTGATCGAGATCGATGGCGAGAGGCCTGCGAGCAGGTCGACGTCGGGTTTGGGAAGTTGGCCGACGAACTGCCGCGCGTAGGTAGAGAGGCTCTCGAGGTAGCGGCGTTGGCCTTCGGCGTAAAGCGTGTCGAAGGCCAGTGAGCTTTTGCCGCTGCCGCTGACGCCGGTGAAGCAGATGAACTGGTTTCGCGGCAGGACCAGATCGACGCTCTTGAGATTGTGTTCGCGAGCGCCGCGAACGATGATCGGCAGGGCGTCGGGGGCGTTGGTAGGTCGGCTCACTGGGGTCGCTCGTTGGTTCGCTGACCGGGTCGACTCGCACGGGGTCAACTCGGGGGGGCACGACGCTGCGTCGTCGCGCAGCGTCAAAACACTGGGGAGTGCTCGCGATTAGTGAATGCCGGCGCCGGCGAGGTAGCGTTCTGCATCGAGAGCGGCCATGCAACCGGTTCCAGCCGACGTGATGGCTTGTCGGTAGTAATCATCGGCCACATCGCCGGCGGCGAAAACACCGGGGACGCTGGTGATGGTGCGATAGGGTTGTTTCCAAGCGATGTAGCCGTTCTCGCGCGTTTCGACTTGGCCACCGAGGAACTTGGTGTTGGGGGTGTGGCCGATGGCGAGGAACAATCCGGTGGCTTCCAGATCGGAGGTGGTGTCGGATTGCAGGTTGCGGATGCGGACCCCGGTGACACCGACGCGAGGATCGTTTTCGTCGCCCAAGACTTCTTCGACGACCGAGAACTTAACCAGTTCGATCTTGGGGTTGGTCAGGGCGCGTTCTTGCATGATCTTGCTCGCTCGCATTTCACCGCGGCGCAGCAGCATGTAGACCTTGGACGCGTATTTGGTCAAGTAGCTGGCTTCTTCGACGGCCGAGTCTCCACCCCCGACGACGACGAGGGGTTTTTTGCGGAAGCGGGGCAAGGCACCATCGCATACGGCGCAGGCGCTGACCCCTTTGTTGCGGAACTTTTCTTCGCTCGGCAGACCGAGGTAATTGGCGCTAGCGCCGGTGGCGATGATGACGGTGTGGGTTTGGAAGGTGCCGTTCTCGCTGGTGTGGAGTACGAGGGGGCGTTTCGAGAAGTCGACGCTGGTCACATCGTCGGTGATGACGCGCGTACCGAAATTGGTCGCTTGTTGGCGCATCAATTCCATCAGCTCCGGGCCGGTGACGGCGTGGGGGTGTTCTTCGACGGGCGGCATCATGGCATGGCGGCTGGGGTCGATGGCCGATTCGAGGAAATCCTTGAGCTTGCCCGATGGGAAGCCGGCGTAGTTTTCGACTTCCGTGGTTTGGGCCAACTGCCCCATGGGAAAGCGTCCCATCACGCGGTTCTCTTCGGTCATCGCACCTTCGAACAGCAGGGGCTTGAGGTTGGCGCGCGCCGCGTAGATGGCTGCGGACCAACCGGCGGGACCGCTTCCGATGATGATGCAATTTTCGATCGAACTCATGAGGTGAGTCTTCGTGGCAAAGAGGGGGAAAGGTCGTTCGGAAAATCCGACACAAATGGGGATGCCGAAAGCCTCCTCGAAAACCCGTGAAAACGTCGGCGTGCACCGGCGTTTTTCGGGTATTTGGATCGGCATGGAGGCCAACTGGTTGTATCACACAAACCAAGCATTCACCAGGACTACGGGGAGTTTAGCGGGTCGGCGAGTGGCGGATCGCATCGCGCAGCGCGGAGAGCAGTCGGTCGATTTCCTCGGGTTGGTGAGCGGCGTTGAGGCTGATGCGCAGCATGGCTGCATCGCGAGGCACGGTGGGGGGGCGGATGGCGGGTACGTACAACCCGCATTCGAGCAATCGCTGGCTGATCTCGACGACGCGATGGTTGTCACCGAGGGTGACCGGGACGATCGGGGTGATGTCATGCACTCGGGTGGTCAGTCCTAATTCTACAAGCCGCTGGCGGAGGGAGCGGCTCATGGAGGCGAGATGTTCGCGTTCTGCATCCATGGTGGCGGCGAGATGAACGGCGGTGGTCGCCGCAGCGCACACGGAAGCAGGCATGGCGGTCGAATAGATCCACGATCGGGCATGGTGAATCAGCCATTGCTCGAGGATGGCTGGGCCGGTGACGAATCCGCCGTGGGTGCCGAGGGCTTTGCTCAAGGTTCCGGTTGCGACCCACCGCAATCGGCCGCTTTGGCCGGGCGCGAACCAGTCGTGTTGCGCCAACACGCCGCGACCGGAGGGGCCGAGCACGCCCCCGGCGTGGGCTTCGTCTGCCAATGCGGTCGCCGAGTAGCGTTCGCACAGACGATCGATGGTTTCGACGTCGGCCACATCCCCATCCATGCTGAAGACGGTATCGGTGACGATGAACGCGTTGCGGTGGTTCGAACGGTGCTCCGCGAGGAGGGATTCGAGGGCTTGCATGTCGTTGTGCGGGTAGACCACAACGCGACCGCGGGACAATCGGCAGCCATCGATCAGACACGCATGGTTGAGGGCATCGGAAAAGAGGATGTCCTCGCGGCCTGCGAGGGCGGTCAGTGTTCCGAGATTGCAAGCATAACCGCTGGAGAAAACCATGGCGGCGTCCGATTGCTTCCAGGCGGCGAGGGCTTCGACCAGTGCGAGATAATCGGGGGTAGCACCAGCCACGACGGGACTGGAGCCGCTGCCGACGCTTTGCAGGGTGGCCTGGCGGGCCGCTTCGGCGATCTGGGGGTGGCTGGAGAGGCTCAAGTAGTCGTTGGACCCGAAGTGCACCAAGCGTTTGCCGCGGCGTTCGAGGGTGGTGGGAGAGACCCTTTGCGAGCGGACGATTTCGCGGGCCAGCCCGACTTGCTGTTGGGCATGCAATCGCTGCGCGAGTTGGGCCCAGAGGTTCGGTGGTGAGGGGGGAAGCTGGGACATGGCTTTGGAAAGCGTGGGTTGGCGCTCGGAACAGATTTGATTCGCGGGGAAGCTGGGGTGATAATGGAGCGTAGAAATGTGATAGGATAGGATCCGCGCGGGGGACGCAACCGGATCAAGACCTTCCTTTGCGATGTGGACGATGATGCATCCTATCGACCATCGAGTACTCATCACCGACGATGACGCCGATTTTCGTCAAGCGATCTGCGAAGTGTTAGATCGCCGTGGATACGGTACGGTCACAGCTGCCGACGGATTGGAAGCGCTGGACGTGATCGAGCGCGGGAACATTCACTTGGCGTTGTTCGATGTCCACATGCCTCGGCTGGATGGATTGGGGGCGTTGGAAAGTGTCCGCGCGAGGATTCCCAAGTTGCCGTGTATTTTGATGACGGCCCAGTTGGACGATCGCATCTTGGCAAGGGCTCAGCAGCTGCAGGCCGAGCAAGTCTTGCCCAAACCCTTTTCGCTGGCTGAACTGGTGGCGAGCGTGAAGCGTCTGTTGGAATCCGCGTACGGTCGAGGCGCATGAGCGGCCGTTCGCCCTGCACCCCGGACAATGCATCCACCGCTAGATTCATCGACGGGGTTGGCTGCGTCGATCCCACGTGGGTTGGCTCATGATCCAGCCCAAGATCAAGCCGGCGATGAGGCCTCCCAGGTGCGCGAAGTTGGCCATGGGCATGCTGCCTTGCTTGCCTGTGATATCGCCGGCAAAGCCGACGACCAGAATGATGCCGACCATCAAGTAGGCGTTGGGAGAGAGTCCGATCTCAAGGTCTCGCCGCAGGTAGGTTTTGACCCCGATGTAGCCGAACAGCCCCATGATGACGCCGGAGATGCCGACGAAGTTCGGATTGCCGGAGAGGCCGTGGATGCCCAGGACATTGGCCGGCAAGAGGCCTTGCGCCAAGTGTGACCCGAGGGCCGTGATCAGCACGATCCACGCAAATCGCCATCGGCCTTCGAGACGTTCCACCATGCGCCCCAGCGAGATCAGAGCCAGCATGTTCATCAGCAAGTGGATCGGGTTGCCGTGGAGGAACATGGGGGTGAGGACACGCCACCATTGGCCTTGTTTGAGCGAGTAGGCCGGGTCTCCGGTGTCGCGATACTTCTGCATGTCAACGAACTTCAGTTGTTTGACAATGGAGTTGCCAAAGCGGTTGCTCGGCTGGGGGGCGGAGAAGTTTGAGAACAAGCTGAACACGCAACACAGGACCATCAGGGTCATGGTCAATCCGGGGATGGTGCCCCCGAGGAGGGATTGGCGTTGGAGGTCGCGCGAAGTGTGGATTTGGCGTTGGCGGGATCGGGCGGCTTCTTGTTGTTCTCGCAGAATCGAGGTGGCGTCGCGGACTGCTTTGGCGTACTTGGGATCGTCGGGTTGGGCCAGGAATTGCTGCAATTCTTCGGCAGCCCGGGCGACTTTATCCTCGTCACGAATCCAGATTTCCCAGGTTTTTTGGTCGTCGCCGACCGGTTCGACATGGGTGGAGATGTCTTGGGTGAGCAAGTAAGCGACGAAGGCTTCGGCGCGGGATTGGCCTTCGAGCGTGGTCAGACTTCTCATGCAATTGTGGCTTCAGGTAAGGCTAGTCCAATCGACGCACACGATGGATCGGAACGTAATACTTCGCGTAACAACGTCCATCGTTGTACCGTGGACCGGACGGGTCGGGAACCAGGATTGTGGCTCGGGTGGTGATTCGATTGACAATTCCAGACAGGACTTTTCCATGGATTTCAAACTGCACCCGCGAGCCAGGGCGGATGGCAAACTCCTTGGCAGCGCGTTCCTGCGGGGTCACCAACTCGTGGCGGTGCTCGGTGTGCAGGAATAGCCGGTGGGCCATGCTTTGAAACCGCGCGGCCGAGCAATCGCTATGGATCCATACGAGCATTTCGCACAAATGGATCAATTCGTGTTCCAGGACGCGTTGCATGGCGGACAAGCGGTCGCAACACTCGATCCCGCACACGCGGGTTCGGTCCCCCCTGCGGCGAAAGGATTGGAACAGAAGATTGGTCGAGAGCGCGATTTCGTAGCGGGTGGACTCCGGTTTTCCCGGTCTCGCAGCGTGCGTCAGGCGTGTGGTTTTTCCTCCTGCGCGCGTCATGCGGGAGCTGAGGCGAAAGCTCAACCCGCAGCTGCGCGCCAGGGGCAAACACCAGCCTCCCAGAAAAGTTTGGTCGTAGGCTTCGGCCATCCGTTCCAAGTCTTGGCAGGCCACGCGGCGAAAGTTTCGGCCGTCCATCGTTTCGGATCGTTGGAGCACCCACAACCCGATGGCCTGTTGCCACTGGGCCCGCTCGGACCAACGGTCTGCATTGGCCAGCAGATGGTCCCGCAGCGACCGAGCGTAGTGCGCTCGATCGAAGGTCGCAGCGGGCTTGAGGTGCGGGGCGGGCACGGTCGAGTGTTGCACGCTCCCGTGCGGTTTGGCCCCCAGTGGTTTGCCGGATCGCGAACCCGGCCTGGGAACGATGGAGCGTCGCAGCGGATCGGGCTTCTTCAACGACTCATCCATGGGATTACGAAATCGCGACGCGAAGGGACTCGGGAGGAATTCGGCCAGCGAGGGGAGCATGACCTACAGGAATCGATGCGTTCCAGTATATTGTTGCCGCAAGTGCGCTCGCGATGGAGGGGTGCATGGTCGGAATGGACGGAACGGTTGTTTTTCATTCGTTTTGCGAGCCTGGATAGCATGCGCATCGCCTTGGCGTTTCGAGCTTTTTTTGCAGTCCTCGGAGGTGCGGACCGGGCCGAGAGAATCCGGCGAGCGCTGGATGCGAATCCTGCGCCGCCATCGATTCCCGATCGCAAGGAGTCGGTGACTCCCGCCGTAGATCGTCTGCCGACGGTCGACGCAACGGCCAAAGAACCGGCGCCCAAGTCGTCTTCGCGAAGCGATGCCTTGACGCTGTTGACGGTATTGCAGCGCGATGCTCGCCTGCTGGATTTGGTGAACGAAGCGTTGGATGGATACACCGATGAACAGATCGGTGGCGCGGCCCGCAACGTCCTTCGCGACACGCGGCAGTCCTTGGAAAAAGCGTTCGGCCTGAAGCGTTTGTCCAGCGAATCCGAGGGATCGGTCGTGGAGATTCCGAAGCAAGCCTCGCCGCTGCGCTGGCGTGTCTCGGGCAATCCATCCCATGCGAAGGGAGAGCTGGTCCATGCAGGTTGGATGGCGACGCATGTGGAGTTGCCCAAGTGGAACGGGCAATCGGCGGACGCCATGGTGATATCCCCGATCGAGGTTGAAACGCGCAGCTAATGCAACGCTGCGAGGGGAGATAGTCGTGCATCCATCCTTCGCGCTTGGCAGCGACATCGAGATCGAGTTCTTTTCGCGTTTGCATTTCGGGTTGATGGAGATCTGTCCAGGCCAACCTCATTGCTATGGCGGTGTCGGGTTGATGGTCGACGTCCCCTCCTCGCGCATCGCAGCCACGTTGGGAGCTGCCGCTCCCGGTGAGCTGATGGTTCGTGCGGATGCGTATTGGGGCGGGCGTGCTCGCGCGACACTAGACGCGTGGATGATGAACTGCCAACAGACTGCATTGCCGGTGCGGGAGCTCCGCGTGATCCATGCGCCATCCGCCCATGTCGGTTTGGGATCGGGAACGCAATTCGCATGCGGTATCGCGGCCCTCTTGCAAATCGCCTCTGGAGTGCAGTCGCCAACGGCCACCAGAGACGAGGTAAGCCTCGGCGACATGCAATCTTGGTTCCCCAATGCGACCGCCCTTTCGCATGCGACCGGTCGAGGACGACGCTCGTTCATCGGGCTGCAAGGCTTTTTGCAGGGCGGGCTGGTGGTGGACGCTGGCATGCTGGCCAGCGCGACTGAGGATGCCGTCATGGCCGAGCGCACGATGACGGTTGCGTTTCCCGAAACGTGGCGGGTGCTTTTGTGGTGTGAGGATTCGCACCCAGGAGATAGCGGCGAAGATGAAGTCGCGATGATTGCGCGCTGCGCGCAACAGCCCAACCCGCACCGCAGCGCGATGCTCGCGTGCATCCATGAACAACTGCTACCAGCCATCGCAACCAACGATTGGTCGAGCGCTGGCCAGGCCATCGGCCGTTATGGCGCTTGGGCAGGTGAGATTTTTCGTCCCATCCAAGGGGGCATCTATCGCTCGGCTGCGATCGCGCGCGCCGTCGCTGCGATCGAATCGCTGGGCATACCCGGGGTCGGCCAGTCCAGTTGGGGACCGACGGTGTTTGCGCTGACACGCGATGAGGAGCACGCTGGTTGGCTGGGGCAGCAGTTGCGTAAACGGTTGGGGGGAGCAGGCAGGCTCCAGATCGCCAAGGTCGCTGGCTCGGCCCGCGTTCATGCTTTAGGAGGCGCCGGATCCTCGGGAGCGGAGTGAAGGTTTCGCATATCGAAGTTGCGGACTTCGGTTCCGAACAAAGCCACTGCGATCACGATCAAGATCGTGGTGATGCCGCCCGCAAAGACGCTTGGGACCAACCCCAACCAATGCGCTGCCAGTCCGCTTTCTAGTTCTCCGAGCTCGTTGGAAGCGCCGATGAATACGGAGTTGACCGCAGCGATGCGCCCCCGCATGTGATCGGGCGAGTAGAGGCGCAAGATGGATTTGCGAATGACCACGCTGACTCCATCCAAACAACCGCTCACGAACAACGCAGCGCACGAGAGGTACGCATTCTTAGAAAGCGCGAAGACGATGATGCTCACTCCGAAACCGAAAATGCATGCCAGGAGCAGCTTGCCTGCATGGGCTCTCGGAGGAAATCGAATGCAAACCACGGCGCATGCCAGCGCGCCGAGCATCGGGGCAGCGCTTAAAAAGCCTAGCCCGATGGGACCGATGTGCAGGATGTTTTCTGCGTACAACGGCAGCATCGCGACGGCTCCGCCAAAGAGCACGGCGAACAGATCGAGAGCCATCGAACTCCACAAGATCTGCCGACCGAGAACGAACTTCCAACCCGCCGTCACCGACTGGAGGATCGGCTCGTGATGCTCGCGGGCTGGAGACGATTTAGGCGCGATGCGAGTCACGCAAAGCATCGCGCAGGTCCCAAATCCGATACTGGCCAAGAACGCCGCTCCATGGCCAAAAAAATGAATCAAGAACCCGGTCAACAGCGGAGCCAAGACCGCGCAGGCATGCCACACGATGGTGGTCCACGTGGCGGCGCTTACCGCGGCCATCCGCGGCACGATCTGGGCTTCGAGACTGGGCATGGTCGGTTCGATGAATCCGCGCGCGACCCCCAGCCAGAACATACAAAAGAAGATTGCCACAAGCATGTTGGTACCGCTCAAGGTCGATGCGAGAGCCATGCCTAGCACGCAGCACCATTGCAGCACCATGGTGCCTCGCAGCAGATTGCGACGGTCGAAATGATCCGCCAAGTGGCCGCCGACGATGGCTAGGCTCAATGCCGGAATGGCTTGTACTAACCCCAGCAGGCCCAAGTACAACGGTTCGTTGGGGTAGGCTTTGGCGATGGCGAACGGAGCCCAGAAAAACAGGATGCGCGTGCACATCGTGGCGCACGCATGAGCCATCATCAACAATCGAAACTCGGGGTAATCGGTGGCCGTCGTGGATGGACGCGGTTTGGATTCCAAGTTCCGAGGCACCGCAGGAGACTGCGACGCGTCGGGGGAATAAGGATTCTCCGGTTCGTTCATCCGATGGCTCGCGGCGCAATGGCAAAGTTCGAGGGGATGCTGTGCTGGGATTCCGGTCGGCCTAGCGCCTATCGGTTCGGGTGCGTTCGAGGCTTAGAGAGGTTGCAGCATGCCTGGACACCGGATGCGATGCATGCGAGGAGCGCATGCACGGATCGCATCACCACCTGGAAGCGATAGTATAGGTTAGCCAAGCCGCAACGTATGCTAGGGTGGTCATGTAGACGAAGGAAAAGATCGGCCATCGCCACGAGTTGGTTTCACGTCGCATGACCATCAACGTGGACGCGCACTGCGCGCACAGAGCAAAGAAGACCATGATCGAGAGAGCGGTGGCAAAGGTGAACACCGGGCGACCATCGGGCCACGTGGCGGATCGCATTCGCGCTTGAAGCCCCTCGTCGGCATTCTCTTCGTCGCTTCCCATGGCGTAGATCGTACCGAGCGTGGAGACGATCACCTCGCGGGCGGGGAACGAAGCCAGCACGGCCACTCCGAGTTGGCCGTTCCAGCCCAACGGTCGGACGATGGGCTCGATCGCATGCCCGGCTCTGCCGAGCCAACTGGTTTCGATCAAGCGGCTCTTCTCTTGATTGATTTGTTCGGTCAGTGCTGCGATCTGCTCTGGATCGGGTTCGGGCGAGGATTGCAACAGTTCGAGTTCAGTGGTGGTGCGATCGAGATTGGAGTGGTCGCCAGGGAAGTAAGCCGCTGCCCAAACAAGGACGCTGGTGACAAAGATGAGTGTTCCTGCTCGTACCAGGAACGATTGCACGCGTTCCCAGACGCGGGCGAACACCACATGCCAGCTCGGCCATTTGTAGCTGGAAAGTTCCATGATGAAGGTCGAGGGTTCGCCGCGAAACAGGAAGCGTTTCAGCAACCATGCGATCGGGATCGCGACCAAAGCTCCGAACGACTGCATGAAAAACAGCACCAGGCCTTTGAGGCTGATCCAGCCTCCTGCCAGCCATTGCTCGGGGACAAAGGCCAAGAGCAACACGTAGACCGGCAATCGCGCCGAGCAGCTCATCAGCGGCGCGATCAGAAGCGTCACCATGCGATCTTTGCGGTTATCGATGGTGCGCGTGGCCATGATGCCAGGGATGGCGCATGCGAACGACGACATTAACGGCAAAAAGGACTTGCCGCTCAACCCGACCCACGACATGAACTTGTCCATCACGAATGCAGCTCGGGACATATAGCCGCAATCTTCCAGGATCGCGATGAACAGAAAGAGGATCGCAATCTGAGGCAGGAAGACAACGACCGATCCGATGCCTGCTAAGACGCCGTCGACCAGCAAGCTGCGCAGCGGACCTGGAGGCAGAATCGATTCGATGCCTTGGCCTAAGCGTTGCTGGGCAAAGTCGATCGCGTCTTGCGGGATGCTGGCGACCCAAGTGATCGATTGGAAGATCAGGAACATCAGCAACACAAAGAAGGCTAGACCGGCCCAGCGATGGGTCAACCATCGGTCGATGGCATCGCTCGGGGTGGACTGCGGCTTGGCGGTCCTGGTGATCACGCCAGCCGTCATTTGACGTACCCATGCGTAGCGGGCTTTGGTTTCGAACAGCGGGACGGCGACGCCGGCTGCAGCGATCGCTTCGCGCGAGCGGGTCAGCTCCGCGTTCCAGGGCTCTTGGATTTGGGCTGGAATCAAGCGTTGTGCGTGGGCGTCGCCCGTATCGATCAGCAAGCGTTCGACTTGGAAGCGATCCAAGGGGAGGCGTTGGCTGCTGAGCCACTCGCGCAATCGCGTCACTTCGGATCGAAAGGCTTCGGGGAACGTATCGCAAGCTCGCCCGGTCGAGGTCAGCGTGTCGGCTGGGTGTTTGGCGGAGTCGGAGCGAGGGGAACCGGCGAGGGCATCGACGATGGATTGGCGCAGGGCGTCGATGCCTGTCCGTTTCGCGGCGCAGGTGCAAACGATGGGGACGCCGAGCCGTTGCGAGAGTTCCTCGACGCGGAGTTGGATGCCGGAGGGCTCGGTGCGGTCCCACATGTTGAGAACCGCGATGGTGGGGAGTCCGAGTTCGAGGACTTGGCTGAACAAGTACAGATTGCGTTCGAGATTGGTCGCATCCAGGATGACGACGACGGCTTCAGGCTGGGAGGTGCCGGGCATGTTGCCGGAAAGGACATCCACGGAGACCGCTTCATCGGCAGAGCGAGCGGCCAGCGAATACGTTCCGGGCAGATCGATGACGTCGATCTCGGGTGCTGGGGATGTCGGGCTGGCGGAGGGGGCGGGCACTTGGACCATGCGTCCCACCTTTTGTTCGACGGTGACACCCGGATAGTTGCCGACGCGGGCTTTGGTGCCGCACAAGGCGTTGAACAGGCTGCTCTTGCCTGTGTTGGGGTTGCCGATGAGGGCGACGGTGCGGCGCGACGTAGGGGTCATACCTTTTCGATACGCACTCGGGCGCATTCCGCTTTCCGCAGGGACAGACGGTATCCGACGACCGAGAATTCGATCGGATCTCCCATGGGTGCGCTGCCGATGCGCTCGGTGATTTCGCCGGGGAGCAATCCCATCTCAAGCAGGCGGGCGGCGATGGCATCGTTGCCATCGATCTCGGTGATCACGGCCCGTTCTCCGAGTTGCAGGTCCAGCAGCGTCGTATTCGGAGCGGTCATAGGCGAGTGCGTCGCGGAGCGAGCTTCGGGGAATCGCAAGGTCGGAGGTTAGATCCAGCCGATCGACGGGGAGCAGCCAAGGTTGGGAGTCAAAGCCCAGGCATCGCAGCGTGACTGTTGGGTACGTGCTTCGCGGATGCGATCGAGCCGGTGTTCCATCCGGGTATGGGGACAACGGACTTCAGAGGGGGTTACGATCGGTTGCAATCGCGACCATCGGATACCGGGCATACCAAGATGTCGGTATCGCCACTGAGCCGCAAGCACATCTTTTTGCCCTCGATGGCCAGCAAGCAGGTTTCGCCTGGGCAAAGCATGCGAATGCGGCAACCGCGTTGGATCCCCAGTTCTTCCAAACGGTGAACGTGGGGGGCATCGCCTGCGAGTTCAACGACGATGCCTTCGCTTTCTGGCGAAAGGTACTCGACGGGAACGGGCATAGGGGCGGGACTGACCATGGTGGGCTCCGAGGCGATCGAACGCTTCTATTTCAGATCGGCGCGTAATCTTAGTTTAATTGAGACTGAATTTCAATAAGCGGCTGGAGGCGGCTTGGGGAAAGCGGTCAAAAACCCAAAGAATTTTCGCATGCTTCGTTGCGAAAAAATCATCTGGGAGGCTGGCCATTCGGGAGATCCGACGGGGTTCTCCCAGGCGTTAAGCTTGGAATCCCCGGAATTTGTAGATTGCCGGCGCGACCGCGGTCGATGCAAAAAACAGAGCGGAGCGTCGTCGGACTCCTGGCGCGATGACGGGTCGGGCGGAGCGATTTTGCCGCGCGGCTCGGGCGGTGAACGGGTCGCGAAACCAGGGGACGGAGCGCAAGAAAATCCCCCCGATCTGGATTTTCAAACTGTTGAAATGCTTGCGGTTTTTGTACACTCGGGCTCCTCGTCCCACACAAATTGCAGTGTTCGCGCGGTGCATTCGCATCCCGGACCACCCAGTTAAGGCAGCGAAGTGCAGACCAATCAATCGAGCGGAAAGACGTTCTACGATCGATGGGCATGGGTCATTCTCATCCTGAGTTTGGCATGTGTTCCGTTTGCGTATTACGGGGCGGGTAAAGCCGTCCAAAGCAATGTGAATAAAGTCGAGGACTGGTTGCCCAAGTCCTACGTCGAGACCGACGAATTGTCGCGGTTTCGCAAGAACTTCCCGACCGATCAATTCGTGCTCGTGAGTTGGGAAGGTTGCAAGCTGGGTGAGGATCCCACGAAGCCTGAGCTCGACGATCCCCGCATCGCCAAACTGATCTCGTTGGTGCATCCCGAGACCGTGGATCCCAATGACCCGGACGCCGTGGAAGCGGCCAAGTTCTTCAAAGGTGCCCAGTCCGGCCGAACTCTGATCGAGCAGCTCTCCACAGGGCAGCACGCATTGACCCCCGAGCAAGCCGTCGAGCGGCTCAAGGGTGCATTGCTCGGACCCGACGGACGCCAAACGTGCGTGATCGTATCGCTCGACCCCGGTGCAGCGGGCAAGCTCAAGCCGATCCTCGGCCGTGGGCAGATGCGGATTTTCCGCCCCAACATTCCGCCCGGAGTGCTGCGTCGACTGATTGCCAAGGCCGGTATCGACGAGAAGGATTTGCATTTGGGTGGCCCGCCGGTCGACAACATCTCGATCGACGAAGAAGGCGAACGGACCTTGGTCCGGCTGGCTGGTCTGTCCGGATTGCTCGGGCTGTTCCTGGCTTGGTGGTCGCTGCGCAGCCTGTTGCTGACTTGGATTGTTTTCCTGTGCTCGGTCACCAGTGCGGCAGCTTCGCTGGCGATTATTTGGGCGACCGGGGAAACCGTCGACGCGATTGTTCTGTCGATGCCGTCGCTGGTTTATGTCTTGGCGATTTCCGGCGCCGTGCACTTCATCAACTACTATCAAGACGCGGTGCACGATGGCGGGCTTCACGGATCCACGGAACGGGCGGTGATCCATGCGATCAAGCCGGCCATCCTTTGTTCTTTGACCACCTCGTTTGGATTGCTGTCGCTGTGCGCGAGCGAGCTGGTGCCGATTCGCAAGTTCGGCCTCTATTCGGCGTCCGGGGTGATCATCCTCAACGTCGTGCTGTACATGCTGCTCCCTGCCACCTTGCATTTGCTGGGTTATGCCAAGCGATGGGTGCTGACCGCGCCGGCTTCCGATGCCGAGAAATCGGTCAAGACCGCAGCTGCCGAGCTTCAAGGCGGCTCGTTCAGCGAGCGATTTTGGGGCGCCTTCTCGGGCTTCATCGTCCGCAATCATGTGGGCGTATCGATCGCCAGCATCGTGTTTTGCGGAGCGATCGGGTTGGGCTTGATGAAGACTCGAACCAGTATCGATTTGCTCGAGTTGTTCGATCCGAGCGCACGCATTCTCAAGGATTATCGCTGGTTGGAATCCAATTTGGGGATGTTGGTGCCTCTTGAAATCGTCGTCGAATTCGACAAAGACAGTTTGGCCAAGGCCGAAGAGAGCAACGAAGAGCCGTCTGCGGAGAACGTAGGGCGATTGACCTTTTTGGAACGCATGGAAGCGACCCGGCGCATCCAAGAAGTGATCCAGCAGCGGTTCGGCGAAGAAGGCAAAGGTTGGGTGGGACGCAGTCTGTCGGCGGCGACGTTTGCGCCGTCGCTTCCGACCAAGGGCACCAGCACTCAAAAGATGATCGAGCGCCGGGTGTACAACTCGACGTTGGAATCCAAGCGAGAAGACTTTGAACGCTCCGGCTTTTTGCGAACCGATCGCGAAAACGGCAATGAGCTGTGGCGGATCAGTTTGCGCGTGGCGGCGTTCCAAGGGGTCGATTACGGTCAGTTCGTAAACGATTTGCGAGGTGCGGTGCAGCCTGTTTTGCAAGCCCAGACCGATCGCGTCAAGATTTTGCGTCGGATCGCGGCGTGGAGTGGAGATGCGAAGTTCGCGGGCAAGAAAGTCATCCTCTGGGATCCCGCTGTGATCGATCCCGTCACGGGCGAACCGGTGACCGAGGCCAAGGCGCTCGGCGACGAGATTTCTTCGCTGCTCACCAATTCCCGGATCAAGGTCGCTCGGGCCAGCGTCGATTCCAAGTCGATGCCGTTGGTCCAACTGCAAGAGCTCGAAGATTACGATGCCATCGTGCTTGCGGGTGCCTTTACCAACAACGAAGTTCGGACCTTGGGGATGACCTTGAACAAAGTCATCGACTTGCAAGGGAACGATCCGTTGGCGCCCGAGCGCTGGGTGTCCTCGGTTTATACCGGCGTGGTCCCGATTGTTTACAAAGCGCAGCGGGCGCTGCTGCAGAGCTTGATGGAAAGCACTTTGTGGTCGTTTTTGACCATCACGCCGTTGATGATTTTCGTATCGCGAAGCTTCCGTGCAGGCTTGGTCGCGATGATCCCCAACATCGTGCCGGTGATCTTCATCTTTGGCTTGATGGGTTGGCTGGGAATCGCGATCGACATCGGTTCGATGATGACCGCCAGCATCGCGTTGGGCGTTGCGGTGGACGATACCATCCACTTCCTATCGTGGTTCCGAGGCAACGTATTGACCATGCGAGACCGACGGGCGGCGATCATCGCTTCCTATCGGCAGTGCGGAACGCCGACGTTGCAAGCGGCCTGCATCAGCGGATTGGGACTGTCCGTGTTCGCGTTTAGCACCTTCACGCCGACCCAGCGGTTCGGTTGGTTGATGTTGACGATCTTGCTGGCTGGCGTGGTGGCGGAACTGGTGCTTTTGCCTGCGATCTTGGCAGGGCCGCTCGGTCGGGTGTTCGAACCCAGAACCTCGAAGCACCATCCGTTGTCGCGGTTCTTTTTGATTTTTAGGCACAACGTGCGGCGGCGATTCGATCGCAGCCATCCGGCCCGAACACCGGCGTCGGACACGGAGTTTCAGAGCGCTGCCTGAAGCGGTAGCTGGGGTGCTCGCCAAGGGGAGTAGACCTAGCGTTCACGGCACAGATGGCCGAACTGCATTGCGGTCGGTCGAGCGCGTCGGCAATGCGGGTATTGTGTCGCCGCCAGCCCAGATCGGGCCCCGTTTGCCAGGTGCCATGCCGGCGCCCGGAGATTCCGATTTTTCCCCCTTGGACGATTTCCCGTTAGCCGATACACTTTTGCCCCCTGAATCGATCCCAGTTTGGCTTGCCGGAATCCGGTCGGCCGCGAAGCGTTGCAGATGCCATGACCAAACAAAAAACCCACAAATCGACCAAGAAGCGATTTCGATTGACCGCCAGCGGCAAGGTGAAGCACCGCAAGTGCGGCACCAGCCACTTGGCCATTGCGAAATCCCCTAAGAAGATTCGTCAACTCCGCGGCACGCGAGTGCTTGAGCCGACCATGACCCGAGCCATCACCGATGCGCTCCGAGGCAACAGCTACTAAATCCGGATGGAATCGAATCGGCTGTTTTGAGCCGTTCGCGAACTGGGTCCGCCGGTAGCGAGCGGTCCCGCAGGACGCATCCCGAAACAGCTCCCATCCGTCGCATGCGTTGCACGCTGCGGAAATGGATGCAGAAAATCCTCCCTGGCCCCATAGAACCAGGTGTTTGGGTAACAACGATCGCGACTGAGAACTTCGTTTCGAGGGCCAGTTGGAGATCGCCGCCGAGTGCGGCCGTCGCGATGACCTGAGACGCCATTACCATCAAGAGCAATCATGAGAACACGCAAAGGCTCCGCTCGCCGTCAGGCGAAACGAAGGCTGTTCCAACGCGCCGAGGGCTACGTTGGTGGCCGCCGCCGTTTGTACCGTACCGCTAAAGAAAACTTGGTCCGCGCCGGCCGGTTCGCGTATCGGGATCGTCGTCGCCGTCGCCGCGACTTCCGTCGCCTCTGTATCATTCGTTTGAATGCAGCCGCCCGATTGCACGGGCTTCGCTACAGCCAATTCATCGCTGGATTGATCTTGGCCAACATCGAGTTGGATCGCAAGCAACTTTCCGAAATGGCGATCCACGATCCTGCGGGCTTCGAAGTCGTCGTCACCGCGGTGAAGAAGGCTTTGGAAAAGCAACAAGCAGCGTAAGGCGTCGGCATTCCGCATGGCCCTAGAGCGTTTTGTCAGTGCGTTGGAGTCGATGCTCGAGGAAGCTCGGGCATCGTTGTCCTCGGTGGAAACGAGCGAAGCCCTCGAGCAACTGCGCGTACGCTTTGTCGGGGCCAAGAACGGGGCTCTCAAGACCATCCAAAAGATGCTTTCCGAGATCGCCGTCGAAGACAAGCCGGCGGCCGGGAAACGCTTCAACGAAATCCGCGATGCGGTGCAGAGCGCTTTGGATGAAGCCGCAGCGAGGCTCGGCGGCGGTAACGCCTCCAAATCGTCGGGGCCTGCGATCGATCCCACGTTGCCTGGACTGCGTCCTCGCATGGGGGTGGTACATCCGATCACCCAGACGTTGGAGCATCTCAAGGAGATCATGGGGCGATTGGGTTTCTCGGTGACCGAGGGGCCCGAAGTCGAAGATGAGTGGCACAACTTTGTGGCCCTCAACATTCCCGAAGATCATCCGGCCCGCGATCCGCTCGACAATTTCTACTTGGCCACGGCCAAGGGCTCGGTGCCCGGTGCGAGTCCGGCGCGACTGCTGCGGAGCCAAACGTCGACGGTGCAAATCCGCGTCATGGAATCGCAACCTCTGCCGTTGCGAATCATTTCGCTGGGACGGGTCTACCGTCCCGATGCGCCCGATGCCACCCACTTCCCGATGTTCCATCAAATGGAAGGGTTGTGGGTCGATCGCAATGTCACGATGGCGCAGCTCAAGAGTGTTTTGCGATTGTTTGCGACCAGCTATTTGGGGGGAGACGTCAACGTACGTTTTCGCCCTTCCTTTTTTCCGTTCACCGAGCCGAGTGTCGAAGTCGATTATTGGTGGAATGGCCAATGGATCGAGTTCGGAGGGGCCGGCATGGTGGACCCCAATGTGTTTCGGGCGGTGAACATCGATCCGGAAGTGTGGTCAGGCTTTGCCTTCGGGCTCGGCGTGGAGCGGTTGTGCATGCGGCGCTTTGGCATCACCGATATTCGCGATCTGTATCGTAGCGACGTGCGGTTCCTGCGCCAGTTCGCTTCGTAGCTCGCTTCCCGATCGCCGCTTCTCCCCACGCGTTGCGTCTCATCCATCGAGGTATGTCATGCTGATTTCTTGGGACTGGCTATCGGATTACGTCAAGCTCAGCGCCCCGCTTGAGGATGTCGTGACGCGCTGGGCGATGTCCGGGTTGAACCACGAGGGGACCGAGTGGGTCGAAGGCGCGCCGGTGATCGATTTGGAAGTCACCAGCAACCGCGCGGATTGTTTGGGGCATTTGGGTGTGGCTCGCGAAGCCGCGGTGCTGTTCGAAGCGCCGCTCACCCTCCCCGACCCTCGACCCGCGACCAGCGGCCCTGCCCTGGCTAGCCTCCTGACCGTGGAGAACCGATTCGTCGAAGGTTGTCCGCGATACACCGCCCGCGTGGTGCGAGGCGTCAAGATCGGTCCGAGCCCCGAATGGTTGGCCAAGCGACTGCGGGCGATCGGAGTCAAGCCGATCAACAACGTCGTCGACGCGACCAACTACGTCATGATGGAATGCGGCCAACCGTTGCACGCCTTTGATCTGGCTCGCATTCGCGGCGGCAAAATCATCATTCGGCCCGCGTTGGACAAAGAGAACTTTCAAGCCATCGACCATCGAACCTATACGCTCGATTCGCAAATGGTCGTCATCGCCGATGCCGAGCGTGCCGTCGCCCTCGGAGGGGTGATGGGGGGCGTCGATAGCGAAGTCAGCGAAAGCACGCGCGAAGTTTTGATCGAAGCCGCGTCGTTTGTTCCGATGTCGATCCGTCGCACCGCGCGGCGGCTGAAACTCCATTCGCCCTCCTCGCACCGTTTCGAACGCCGCATCGATCCCGATCAACTCGATTGGGCATCGCGGCGATGCTGCGAATTGATTCTCAAGATGGCAGGAGGCGAACTGCTCGAGGGGGTTGTCGTCGATCCTCCGTTCCCTCGTGCCGACCAAGTCGCCGCCCACGAACCGGTGAGGCTGCGCAAGTCTCAGATCGCGCGCGTGTTGGGGATCGAAGTGCCGTGGACGCGGTCCCTCGATATCCTCGAGAGGCTCGGATGCAAAACGCGTGAGACGCTCGCGGATAGCGAGTGCGACGTGGTACCGCCGAGTTTTCGCCAGGACCTGACGCGCGAAATCGATCTGATCGAAGAGATCGCGCGGATCTACGGATACGATCGCATTCCCGAGGACGCGATGGTGCCGATGGTGGCTTCGGCCCGGCGGCCCAAAGATACCGTGATGGCGACCGTGCGAAGCGTGGCGTGTGCCGCTGGCTTCGATGAGACGCTCAATCCCAGCTTGATCGGCAAAGGACCAGCCGATCGCATCTCGCCATGGAGCACCGACGACGCCTTGAGCACCATGGTGCCGCTGTTGGAAGGCGCCAGCGTACTGCGCCGGTCGCTGATTCCGAGTTTGATTGCGGCGCGATTGCACAACCAATCGCAATCCAACCGCGACGTGCGGCTGTTTGAAACGGCCAATGTGTATTTGCCTCGAGGAAGTGGATTGCCCGAGGAGATGTTGTCGCTCGGTTGCATTGCCGAAGGGGACCAGCGGATTGTGCGCGGGCTCTTTGAAGAAGTGCTGCAGCGCAGTTGGGGTGGAGTGCCTGAAGGCTGGACGCAAACGCGCGCCGACTGGGATTTTTTGGAAGCGGGCAGCGGCGTGCAATGGCGCCTCGGAGATCGCATCGTGGGCTGGGTCGGAACGCTTTCCAAGTCCCTCTCGCAATCGATCAAACTCGATGGTGTTGCCGCGGTCGGCGAACTGAATCTGAATGTGCTCTTAGAGCGGGCTCGATTGGTCCCGCAGCTTCGCGACGTGGTCCCCTACCCTGCTATCGAACGGGACCTCAACTTCATCGTCGACGAATCGGTGACGTGGGATGCGCTCCGCGCGACCATCGCCGCAGCGGCCGGAGCGTTGTGTGTGGGCATCGAGTTCCGCGAGATCTATCGGGACACCAAACGCGATGGTGCGGGCAAGAAGCGGATGTTGTTGACGCTGACCTTGCAAAGCCAGTCCGAAACGCTGCGCAGCGAACAAGCCGACGCGGTCGTGCAGTCCGTGGTCGAGGCTTGTCGACAGCAGTGGCAAGCGCAACTGCTGGCATCCTAATCATACTGGCATCCTAACCGTTTCCGTGCCCGCCTGGTTGAAGCCCAGGTGCAGCGCTTTATCGGTTCGGTTGGACGATGACTTTCATGGCCCCCGGTTCGCCCGCATAGAGCCGATCGAACCAGTTGGGGGCTTCGTCGAGGGACGACAGCGCCGTGATCAGCGGCTCGACGCGAATGGCTCCTGTGGAGAGGAGTTCGATGCATTGCGGGATCTCGCCGTTGGAGGCGCAGGAACCGTAGACCGACAGTTCGCGGGTGACGATGGTTTGCAGCGGCAGTTCGACGGTGGGGGTGAGGTTGCCCACGAGGGTGACCGAGCCACCGCGTCGCACGGCTGCGAAGCACGTTTGGACTGGTTTGTTGGCCCCCACGACTTCCATGGCAGCATCGGCGCCCCGTCCGTTGGTCCAAGCATGGATCTGCGGCACCGGATCGGTGGTGCGTGCGTTGATGGTGTGGGTAGCGCCGAGTTCTTTTGCCAGGGCTAGTTTGGAGTCTTCCAAATCGACGGCGATGACTTTGGCGAACCCTGCCAATCGCAAGGTTTGGATGCATAGCAAGCCGATCATGCCCGATCCGACCACGACCACTGAGCCGCCGAGAGACCGCGGGGTGCGGTTGGTCGCGTGGACGGCGATGGACACCGCTTCGATCATGGCGGCATGTTCGAAGGGCAAATTCTCCGGGATGGAATAGGCGATGTTTTGCGGGACCGTGACGGATTGTGCAAAGGCACCTTGGCGGCGGAATTCTTGGCACGAAACGCCGAGGACTTGGCGGTTTTCGCACAGGTTGATGGAGCCGGCTCGGCAGAAATGGCATTTGCCGCACGAGACGGTGGAGTCGAACGTCACGCGATCGCCGACGCGAAACCGGGTTACGTTGGCGCCGACGGCGGTGACCACCCCTGCGGCTTCATGTCCCATGACCAACGGCGGGATGCGCCGGCCGGAGCTGCCGTCAAAGCCGTGGACATCGCTGCCGCAAATGCCGCATGCGCGAACGGAAACCAACAAATCTTCGGGGCCGCATGTCGGTTCCGGGAGATCGACTACCTCGAGCTTTTTGACGGCGGTCAGCAAAAGGGCTTTCACGGGGACGGGATCCTGAGGGCAAGTGGGGTATTTTGCAGGCAATTGGTCTATAATTCCGACCAACTGTTCGTTAGTCTTTCGTCGTCCTGGATGGACAGTTGCAGTCGAATTGTAATCGATTGCCTACGTTTTCATCACCCGTTTGCGCGCTCCCCGAGGATTCCTTGATTCGTTCTGACGTCGCATGGTCCACACGCGATTCCGTGGCCATGGTGCGAGGACGGATGGATCAAGCGGTCGTCGTCCCTCGTATCGGAACCGCAGCAGTCTAAGGAATCCAGTCCTATGAAGGTAACGCATTGGCTTCGAGCCGCTGCACTATTCGCGATGCTCGTATGGGGAGTTCAAGCCATGGCTCAGGAGCCTGCACGTGTGGTCCAGATCGATGAAACGAGCACCGGCCTAAAGGATGCCAAGAGCTATGCTTTGGGCTGGAAGGTTGGCAAGGATATGTCGGTCGCCGGCCTCGATGATAAGGACTTTGTCCTGCAAGAGTTCGCCGATGGATTTCTCGATGCGCTGTCCAAGAAGGGCAAGCTGAGCGACGAGCAGTTGCAAGCCGCCTTTGGTGTGCTGCGCGAACGCATTCAGAAAAAGACCATCGAAGCGGCCCGAAAGAACCTCGAGAAGGCCAACGACTTCTTGAAGTCCAACAAGGATCAAGAAGGCGTGCAGACGACCAAGTCGGGATTGCAGTATGTGGTCTTGAAGTCGGGCAAGGGCAAAACGCCCACACTCACCAGCGTCGTGAAAGTCCATTACGAAGGCAAGCTGCTCGATGGCACGATCTTCGACAGCTCGATTGAACGCAACGAGCCAGCCCAGTTCCCGGTCAATCAAGTCATCGCAGGTTGGACCGAAGCCCTCCAGCGTATGAAGGTCGGAGACAAGTGGAAGCTGTTCATTCCGCCCGGGCTCGGATACGGCGAACAAGGTTCTCCGCCTGACATCGCTCCCAACGAATTGCTCGTTTTCGAAGTAGAACTGTTGGACGTTAAGTAATCGTAGACGGTCCGCGCATCCATCGCTCGAGGTGCGATGGATGCGATTGGCCGACGAACCAGGAGCCGTCGTCAGATGACCCAAGCCCTCGATTCATTGCGCGAACGCTGCCGTTTGGCTGGGCATGAATACTTGCTCGACCACTGGGAGCGTTTGGATGCATCGCAGCGCGACGAACTCGCAGCCCAAATCAAACATCTGGATCTCGAGCAGATCGCATTGGCTCGTTCGGCTGTGGATACCCAAGTCGATTGGAATGCTGCTGCGATGCGAGCGGACCCCCCTGAAGCCGTACGGTTGGGGCAATCCTATCGGGGTGTGTCGCCGGAGGATGCGCGGCGCATCGGCGGTGAAGCCATCGCTGCAGGCCGCGTGGCCATGATTCTGGTGGCGGGCGGTCAAGGAACACGCTTGGGATTCGATTTGCCCAAGGGGATGTTCCCCATCGGCCCAGTCTCGGGCAGAACGCTTTTTGAAATGCATGTGGATTCGCTCCGCGGGGCGATGAAACGTTATGGCGTGTCGATCCCGATGCTCATCATGACGGGCCCGTCGACCGATGCTCCGACGCGCGAGTACTTCGCAAAGAACAATCGCTTGGGGCTGCGTGAAGACGAGTTGTTCATCTTTGAACAAGGAACGATGCCCGCCTTGGATCAAGCTACCGGGCGGATTTTGCTCGAGGCTCCACATCGCATCGCATTGAGTCCGGACGGCCATGGTGGCATCGTCGCGGCGCTCGATCGCAGCGGATTGCTGGACATGGCTGCGGCTCGGGGCATCGATTTGTTCTTTTATGCGCAAGTCGACAATCCGTTGGTGACCGCATGCGATCCGCTCTTGATCGGTTACCACTTGCTCGCCGCATCGCAGATGACCACGCAAGTCGTCAAGAAGCGGTTCGCGAAAGAGCGTGTAGGCAATGTCGTGCAAGTCGATGGCAAGACGCAGATCATCGAGTACAGCGATCTGCCTGATGCCGCGGCCGAGCAATGCAATGCCGAGGGTTCGCTGAAGCTGTGGGCGGGCAACATCGCCGTGCACGTGTTCGATGTGGACTTCTTGAAGCAGCACGCGACGGGGACGCATGGCTTGCCCTTCCATCAAGCTCGCAAAGCGGTCCCCTATGTCGATGCTGCGGGCACGCTGCACAAGCCCTCTGCGCCCAACGCGATCAAGCTCGAACGTTTCGTGTTCGATCTGCTGCCGTTGGCCGATAGGACCTTGGTGGTCGAAGGGGATGCTAGTCAAGTCTTTGCGCCGGTAAAGAATGCCGAAGGAGCCCCGACCGACACCCCGTCTGCAGCGAAGCAGGCTCTGGTCGCGTTGCACAAACAATGGCTGCGCGAGGCAGGATGCGTCGTGGCGGACGATGCCAAGGTGGAGATTCATCCTTTGTGCGCCTGGGATGCAGAGGAAGTCCGCAGCAAGTACTCACAACCGATTCCGATCGACGCAGATACCTATTTGATCGACTAACCATTCCGTCCCCACTTGAAGAGGAAGCCATCGAGTTATGCTTCATGCCGTCATCATGGCCGGAGGATCCGGCACCCGCTTTTGGCCGGCCAGCCGACAGATCAAACCCAAGCAACTCTTGAAAATGGGCAGTCCGCGGTCGATGTTGCAGACGACGTTCGACCGTTTGGCGGGGCTGGTGTCGAGCGAACAGGTCTTGGTCGCTACCAACGAGCAGTTGACCGAAGCGGTGGTGGCTCAGTTACCGGGATTGCCGTTGGAGCACATCATCGGCGAGCCGTTCAAACGGGATACAGCGCCCTGCATCGGCGTGGCCGCATCGCTGGTGACGGCAGCGGATGCCGATGGCATCATGATCGTGATGCCGTCCGACCACGTCATCGAGCCGAGGGCGGAATTTCATCGCGCGGTGCGAGCTGGGGTCAAGTTGATCCAGGAAGATCCAGAAAAAATCGTCACCTTCGGCATCCGTCCCAACTACCCTGCCGAGTCGTTCGGGTACATCCAACGCGGAACGGCGATCGCCAGCGAGCCGGGAATCTCGGCCTTCCAGGTCGAACGCTTCCGCGAAAAGCCGGACCGCGCCACCGCCGAAGAGTACCTCAAGTCCGGTTCCTTTTACTGGAACAGCGGCATCTTCTTGTGGCGAGCGCAAACGGTGCTCGATGCCTTGGCCAAGTTTGAGCCTGACATGCATGCTGCCATCCAGCGGATTGCCGCGTCGATCGGTACGCCGCACTTCCAACGGAGCTTTGTCGAGCACTTCGAGCAGATTAAGGGCAAGTCGATCGACTTTGCGGTCATGGAGCGGTACTCGAACGTTGCCGTCGTGGAAGCTCCTTTTGGATGGGATGACGTGGGGAGTTGGCAAGCCATGGCCCGATTGATCGCCCCGGATGAGCATGGCAACGCGGTGGAAGGACCGTTCCTAGGGATCGAGTCCAAGAACATGATCATCCGCACGGAGCCCGACCATTTGATCGTGACCATCGGCATGAACGAAACCATTGTGGTCCATACACCGGACGCCACGCTGGTTGCGCCCAAGAGCGAAGAGGAACGGGTGCGCGAGGTGGTCAAGCAACTCACGGAACTCGGGTATCAGCAGTACCTCTAAAGTTGCTAAGATTGCCATCTCGGCCGCGGCAATAAATCGCGGGCCTTGCGGCAGTTCTCGTCGACGGAGTGTTGAATGCGCGCCGACGGTCCCTATATTTATCCAAAGGGAAGATCGCGGGAATTTTTGATCAACCGTTCGATGTGCCTCCTCGGGCGATGCGTTCGCACAGGAGTCTGGAGGTTGGGGTGGCAAAAATCAGTGTTGCAGGAATGGCGGCGGAAGACATCTTGAACTGCTTGCCCGATGGGCTAGCGGTGCTGTCTCCCGATCTGTCCATCGTCTGGGCCAACCAATGCTTCGGGGAATGGTTTGGTGGAGTGGACCGGGCCGGCGAGGACTTTTACTCCGCCCTCGGCAATCCCGAAGTTCTGGGCAGCGGCAAATGCCCGCTTCAAGGTTGTCTGACCAGCGGGCGCAAGTACAGCGCGACGCTCAAGACCGATTGCACGGGTCAATCCGCCAACTCCGCTTATTACCACGTCCATGCCGTGCTGCTCGAATCGGCGGAAGGCAAGGGGCTGCGCCTGGCCGCCGGGGTCTCCGAAAAGGCCGCCGAAGTTGCCGATCAAGGTCGCATCGTCGTCACCCTCAGCGACATCACCGAAGAAGTCCTTCAAGAACAAAAGCTAGCCGCAATTCACCAAGCCGGCGCGAAGCTCACCGATCTCAAGCCCGATGAGATCTTTGCGATGGATGTCGAGCAGCGCATCGAATTGCTCAAAGACAACATTCGCCACTACACGCAAGACTTGCTCAACGTCGAGGTCATCGAAATCCGATTGCTCGAGCAATCCACCGGGAACTTGATCCCGCTGCTATCCGTTGGGATCGATCAAGCCGCCGCCGACCGACGCTTGATGGCCAGCCCTCAAGGCAACGGCGTGACAGGCTATGTCGCGGCCAACGCCGTCAGTTATCTGTGCCGCGATGCCACCGTCGATCCGATGTACCTCGAAGCCTTCAAGGGTGCGAGAAGTTCGCTGACGGTGCCGATCCTGTTGCACGAGGAAGTCATCGGCACCATCAACGTCGAGAGCCCCAAGCTCAACGCATTCTCCGAAAAAGACCAGCAGTTCTTGGAGATCTTCGCGCGGGACGTGGCGGTTGCCCTCAATACGCTCGAGCTGTTGGTCGCCCAGCGCACGAACGCTGCACAGCAAAGTTGCGAAGCCATTCACGCAGCCGTCGCGCTGCCGCTGGACGATCTGCTCTTGGACGCTGTGTACTTGATGGAAAAGTACATCGGTCACGATACCGAAACGGTCGCCCTGCTTCGCGGGGTGCTGAGCAAAGCCCGAAGCATCAAAAAATCGATCCAACGCATCGGTCAGACGCTGGCACCTGCGGACGTCAATCCAGCCGGCATCAGCGGCGAGAATCATGCCAAGCTTCAAGGCCGACGGATCTTGGTCGTCGATCCCGATGAAGGGGTTCGCAACGATGCTCACACGTTGTTGGAACGCTATGGTTGTGTTGTCGAGACGGCGCACTGCGGCGATCAAGCCGTATCGATGGTCAAGAACTGTTCCGACGAAGTCTACGACGTCATCATCTCCGACATCAAACTGCCCGATTACTCCGGGTATCAACTGATGGTTCGGTTGCAGGCGTTGATGGATCATGTTCCGATGGCCTTGATGACGGGCTACGGCTACGATCCAGGGCATTCGCTGGTCAATGCCAGGAAAGCGGGTTTGCATCGCAAAGCCATTCTTTACAAGCCGTTCCGCTTGGACCAATTGTTGAGCGTTACCGAGACGTTGATCGATTATCGGCCCGGTAGCGAAAGCGCAACGTGATGTTGAGTTGCCGCAGGACGCGCATCTGATGCTCATCCTTTTCTTTCGAATGCTGCTCCTGCTTTTGGTGCTGATCGGCCATGGGGGCTTTTGGGTCTGGCTCTACAATCGTGTGAATGCGACTGGCTACCCTCGCAAACACATGAAGCGCGTCGAGAAATGCGTGGTGGCTGTCTGTTTGATTCTGCCGTGGCTGTTCCTCGGATGGGAATGCTTGGCGGCTTACCGATGGCCGCAGTGGCAGATTCCGTTGGGAGGGATCGATAGCCCTCCGTGGTTGCCGCCGTTGACCGCATGCACGATCGGTTACGGTGTGGCGGCACTGATTTTTTTGCTTTGGATCGGGCCGCAATGGTTGTTGCATCGACCGCAGTTTCAGTTCGCCCATGCGCGCTACCGCATGGTGCATACCGAGTTGTCTCAGGATCTGCATCACGACAATCCGCATTGGGTCGTCGGGGAAGAGACGCGCCGAATGTTGCGGATGCCCGGCAATCAAATCCTGAGCGTGGAGAACAACATCAAGCATGTGATGTTGGATCGACTGGATCCCAAGATGCGCGGACTGCGCATCGGCCACCTATCGGATATCCATTTGACGGGGGAATTGGCGCCGGACTTTCAGAGGCAATGCGTCGACTGGGTGGCGTCGCAAAACATCGATGTCTTGGTCGTATCCGGAGACATCGTCGATTACGAACACGCGCTCGACGATTTGGAAAAGGTCTTTGGGCATCTCGATAGCAGACTGCCGAAAGTGTTTGTGTTGGGCAATCACGATCGCGCTCACGGGTTGGTGGTGCCGGTTCGGGATCGCATGGTGGCCATGGGATGGCTGGATGCTGGCGAGCGCACCCATTGGATCGAAACCCGATGCGGCTGGATGCATGTCTGCGGCAACGAACGTCCTTGGTTGCACCGGCAATTGGGAGGGCGCGCGGAGGTCTACTCCCAATCTGCGTCGCGAGCCTCGGGGCCCGACCCGTCGGCACCGCATTTGAGATTAGGGGTTTCCCATTCTCCGGATCAGTTCGCATGGGGGAGGGAGCAGCAGTGCCAATTGCTGCTGTGCGGGCACACGCATGGAGGGCAAGTGCGATTTCCGTGGATCGGACCGGTGATCGCTCCGAGTTGGCATGGCAGCCGCTATGCGTCGGGTGTGTTTTACCAAGCCCCGACACTGATGCATGTCAGCCGCGGGCTGTCGGGAGTCCATCCGTTTCGATTTCGCTGTGTGCCCGAGGCTTCGGTGCTGGTTTTGGAGTCGTTCGAAACGTAAGTTGCTTGCTATGGCTAAGTTGCGTGGTGGGGCCTAGGTCGCCAGGGAGATCCCGAAAGGCGGCGGTTTTGGTCGGAAATCGGAGTGGCTAGAGCCTATTTGCTTGGGGCGAAAAACGCTTATCACCGGGCTCAGTGTGAGCTCGGGAGCTGCATTGTCTGGCCAGAGTTGGCAGAAGACAGCTTGTCGAGTCGCGTTCGATCACGGAAAATCGAGCTCGCGCTGGAACCGACGAGATGTCTCGGATGGGATGCGGCGGATTCTCTTGTCCCTACCCGACCAGTTCTTTTCTTATGGCGATGAAGAGTTCGGAACCTCCTGAAGACGGTCTCAGCGTTGAAGAAAAAATAGAGCGATGTCAAGGATTGATCGGATATCGATTCCGAGATCCTTCGTTGCTCGGGTCGGCGTTAACCCACGCGAGCGTCGCCAGCAGCCGCACCCATTCCAATGAGCGGATGGAGTTCCTCGGGGATGCCATTCTCGGCATGGTCGTGTGCGAGCAAATCTTCCGCACCTATCCACAGTATCTCGAGGGGGATCTGACCAAAATCAAGTCGGTGGTGGTTTCGCGTCGCGTGTGCGCCAAGATCTCAAAGAGCCTGGGGCTCGAACAGTGCTTGATCGTCGGTCGCGGGATGATGCGGCATGGCATGCCGCGTTCGCTGCTCAGCGACGTCTTCGAAGCCATCGTGGCTGCTGTGTATTTGGATGGAGGGTTGGAAGTTGCCAGAACGATGATTCTGTCCTTCATTGAGCCGGAAATCCGGTTGGCGGCAGAAGGACAAAGCGGTGGCAATTACAAATCGCTGCTGCAGCAGATGGCGCAGGGAGATTTGCGCGGAACGCCGGTGTATCGCTTGGTTGGAGAAAGCGGGCCGGATCACAGCAAGTACTTCGAAGTCGCTGCGGAGATCTCAGGACGTCGATTCACTCCGGCTTGGGGACGCAACAAGAAGGAAGCCGAGCAGCGCGCGGCGGGCAATGCGCTGGCGGAGTTGCGAGGCGAAGAGCCCCCTTATGCATCGAATAGCTTTGCCGGCCTGACGGCACGAGGCGCGGACTCGGATTGAGCGATGCCGCGTGTGCTTGCGGTTTGCCGTGTCGGGATGTTCGGATGCGCTCAGCGCTGCATCGGTGGCGTTGCCGCCGAAAGGGGCGCGGTGGTCGGGATTGCCGATTCTGGATCTGCGTTGCTTAGCGCGGTCGAAGCAAGTTGTCTGGCCTGGGGGTTGTTGCCTGAAGCACCCTGATAGTACTTCACGTACGCATCCCGCCAGCGCGGTACTGCGCGGCGAATCCGATAACTGAGAAAACCGGTCGCGCGATCGGCCATCAGATCGGAAACATACGCCAAAAACTCTTCGCGCAAAGCCGATGAGTGATGCATCAGGAACGCCACCGAACCCCATGCATCCCGATATTGCTCTCCGGTTAATGGCATTTCTGAACGCCATTTCTCCTGAAGCTCCAGATCGGCGACGCGACCGAACTTTAGTTGCGCTCGCAGGGGCGCCAGATGCACCGGATGCTCTGGACCCGGACCACCATGTTCAAAGTACTCGGCCAGTCCTTCGTCCAACCACAAAGGTATCGAGACGTTCTGCGCATGCAGGATGGCGTGTACCACTTCATGGCGCGAATCGATCAGCCAGTGCTCTTGCATCCATGTCAGTACCAAGCCGGCGCCGCGATCGCGGATGAACATGGCTTGCGACTGTTTGACCCCAGGGTAGTGGTCCCGTAGATAGGCTTCGAATTCCCGCTGATCCGCGAGGACAACGACATAGATGGTGGGGATTCGAAGCTCGACGCCCAGTTGTGTCGAAATCTCTTCGGGCAGGGAAACCAGATGATCGATTTGGGACCGGAAGCGTTCGATCGGAAGGGTACTGTAGAATCGAAACGAACCGACTTCGGCCGTGTGCGGCCATGCCTTGGGAGCGGACCGGGGCGAGAGCGAAGTCCCCTCATCGGCGGCCAGTCGATGCGATTGCGGAGCTTGTCCCCAAACCGATGCGGCGTTGGTCAGCCATCCGTTCCATGCCGTGCACCATCCGATGCATAGAACCGCGAATCGGAGCATCGGCCGATCAATCATTTGGCGGGAGTCGTCTTGGAGTTGGCGAGCGAGGGGCTTTGAAAGTACTCGGACGGCGAAACGGGTTTGAGCGTTGCCGACAGCGTATTCCAGTCGTTGATCCGCTGGCGATCTTGGTCGCTGAGGCCCTCTTGGATGAGCAGTCGAGCCACGAGCGGTTCGGAGTTTTTGGACCGCAGATCCCAAAGTTTGATTTCGGTCGGCAAGCGTTCCGTTTCGAGCAGATGCTGATTGAGTTGCATGCGAAGCAACGGTGGCTTGAAGGGCGGGTAGACTGCGGCGACACGTACCGACCAGTCTGCGAACTCGGCATAGGCAGAACTCATTCCGGGCAGCTTGGGACGCGATGCGATGAACTGATACTTGATGCGTTCGCTTTGCAAGACTGTGGAACCATCGGGTTGGGCTTGTGGCGGTGTCGGGCTAGCCCAGTTTCGAATTTGGTCTTCGGTCAATTCGGCGCGCAGTTGATCGAGTTTGCTTTCGAGTTCGACCATGCTCAGTGTGCACGTACGCTTGGAACGGAAATCGGCCAATTCGATCAACCCCTTGGCATAGTCGATGACCATCAAGCGTTGGTGGGAATCGTCCCACTCCAGGGCACGATCCTTGAGAAACATCGCCTTGGTCGACGTGACCGGAGGTTTGGACTCATCGCTGTACACGTCGGTATCGATGCGGAATTCCAGATCGCGTGCGGCGGTCAACGATTGCCCGATCGCTTGGGGCAGCAAGAGCGAGGAGGATGGCATGGCGATCAAAGCGATCAGGAGGAAACGAAGCATGAAGATTGGCTCCACAATTGGGTCTGTGGCCCGACGGGGCAGCATGGAGTAAACGCGGGGCTACTTCGAGGCGCTGATGATGGCAGCGTCCATGCCGAAATCCGTGTAGGGATCGTAGGGATGGAAAATCCGAGCGACGCGAATCGCCAAGCATTGCAGGTACAAACCGCGGAACTTGGGTTCATCCATGTCGGTCACAGGCACGCCCGTGGCGGGGTAGACGAACTGCGGGAGGGTTTTGCTGAAGACCGGGACCTCGCCTTTGTCTGCTTGATACACGGCGACCGAGCAATCGGATTCACCGCGATAGAGGGTCGAGCCTTCTTTGAGCTTCAAATGCTTGACCTCGATCGCAACGATGGCTTCCACTCCGAGGTCGCGGGCAATGCGCCCCATCTTTTTGGGGCCGGCGGGTTGATCGCTGAGGACTTGTTGGACTTCCTCTTGATTGGCCATCTGAATCTTTTTGACATGCTTGGCCAGCAAGTCGTGGACTTGGGTGGCGAGGACCACAGCGGTGGCATCGCGGTAGGAACCGGTATCGGAAGCCACGACAACGGCGACTTTCTTGTTGACCAGTTCCTTATACTCGGCGGGAACATCGCGCCCTTTGATCAGGACAAAGAGGGCGGTGAGACTTTGGCATCCGGAAAAGGCGACGAGGGCTAAGATTCCACATAGCAAGATTCCTGCGTTCCCAAGCCGTGGCGACTGCAGGAAACGGGATCGGCCGTGCAATGGCTTTGTAGAAAGGCGTGGTGATGGTTCCGTCGGCATATTCATCTAGGAATCCTTTCCCAAGAATCGTTGGCACGGCCTCGGCTTAATCATGGAATCCGAGACGACGCGACGTTTGGCTTATAGTCCAATTGCAGCGGCAACCGCTAGAGAGAATCCGAGTGAATTCGCCGGGAGAAGGAGTGTGTTGGAACGACACCATGCACCGGGGCTGGCTACGATCCCGCTGCGCTGATGGTTTTAGCATCCAACCCTACGTCTTCGTTGGGTTCATACGGATAGAAGGCTCGCGAAACCCGTCGCGCCAACACTTCGAGATATAGCCGTTTGAACCGGCCTTCGTTGATTTCGCTGGCGGAGATCGAGGACGTAGGAAAGACGAGGTTTGGAAATTCTCTGCGGAAGGTGGCGATATCGCCGTGTTGTTGGTCGTAGACGGCCACTGCCGAGTTGGATTGCCCGCGGTACAACGTGGGGCCGTCGCGCAGGGTCAAATCGCGCACCTCGACGACGACGATCGCATCGGCTTTGAGCTTGGATCGCAACAGCGAGATGTCGAGCGTGTCCAAGGCATCCTCGCGCGTCCATTGCATGACTTCGTCGGTGCTCACCATTCGGATCTTGGAAACGTTGGCTTGCATGAGCTGTGAGATCTCACGGCCCAACAAGACATCCGAATCGCTCGCGAACGTTCCTGCCTCGGATGCTACGACGACCGCGACTCGGGACTTTTCGAGGTACGGATACTCCGCGGGCGTACGCGTGTCCTTGAACACCGAAATCACGACGGCCAGCGGAGCGCAACCGCTCAAGGCAACGAGCATGGCTCCCAACCACGCCATGCGGTGCCATCCCAAGCGAGAAGGATTGCTCAAGCCATGCCGGCAACGCCTCGGCGCTGCCAGGGGTGTTTCGTGTTTCATGTACGCATTCTTCCCTAGGGGAGAACTCATGCCCGATCGAGCGAACGGGTGGAGTCGCTCGCAGCTTCACGCAAACCGAGCTTATAGCCGCTGCGGGGAGTGGAACGCTAGAGAAGAATGAATGCGATTCGCGTACGATCGCGCCATGGCGGCGCACGCTCAGCCCCACATCAGACGCATCATCCACTGCACCGCCGCGATGGTCAGGGCGACGGTGACCACACCCATCGCCAATTTGGAAAACCAACCCAGCGGCGTCGTTCGACCGGTGATCGCGATGCCCAGCAGAACCGGAACAGAGAAGATTGCCAGCAAACACAGAACAGCGCCGCCGAAATTCGTCGCGAGTGCGGTTTCGACTTCACCATGCATGACCAACGACCACGAGGTGGTCATGCCGCAACCGGGGCAGCGCAGGCCGGTCATGGCTGCCATGGTGCATTTGGGAAGCCCGAGCTGTGTGTGTGTCCCCATCCCGGAGGGGTCTGGGGTTAGCCAAGCGGAGACGGCGAGCAACCCGATGAGAGCTCCGGCGAGCAGCGCCACCCCGCGTCGTTCGTTGCTGTGAAGCGGTCGTGTCGGATCGTTGCGCGAGATCGGTTCAATCACTTGCGACGTGGTCCTGGGATTCCCCTGGGCATTGGCAGAGGTGTGGATGGATGGGGAAGCGACAGGGTCATTCATCGTTGCGAGGGCGCTGAGAGAAAAAACGGACCGATTGAAAATGCGACTACCGCACTATTGGGTTGGAGGGCGATGGTCGCGGAATGCGGTATGGCACTGTGCGCAGTTTTTGCGAATGCGATCCATGGATTGATCGGCGTGCGCTTTGGCCGCTTCCGGTTCAGAATGGGATCGAATGCGCAATAGCTGAGCCTCCAGTTCATCTGCAAAGTGTTGTCCTTCGCGTACGAGCGATTGAAAGGAGCGGTCGTCTCGAAACTCCGATTCGGTCCGTTCTAATTCCAAGAAATGTTCCTTGAGAATCAACGCATCGGAACTCGTTTCCAGGTTGACGTTGTTCCAAGCTTCTTTGCGAGCTTGAAGGAGCCGATCGTACACCGCGTCGATAGCGACCATGGCTTCGGTCATCGGAGGCAAGGGAGCGATCGACGTGAACTCGACTCGCCATCGGTCGATCTCATCGAGCAGCACTGGCTGCGCCCGTTGCACGGTCTGATAGAGCCCGAGGAAAGCGGGGTTGGTTCCCGCGACGCGCAGCACTCGTTCGCCGGCTTCCTTGCTCAACCAGCCATTGATGATGCAGCCGGTGGCAGCCGCGGTGGGGCCGCGATGCTTGCCGTGATGGCAATGGAGATAGATCGGTTTGGGTAGGTCTCGCAGAGCCTTTGCAATCTCCCGTTGTCGAGATTCGGAGATCCCTTCATACCCGTGCGGCAGATGCACATAACGCATGCCATGTTTGGTCGCTAGGTCGACTTGCGGTCGGATCCCATCGACGCTGATGAGGGTCTTGATTCCCAGTTCGGCGAGCTCTTGAAACGCTTCTTCGCCATGCGGCAGACCGCCCGAGAGCAAATGCTTATGCACCCAAAACGCATTGGGCAAATGGGCTGAGTTCACTGCGGTGGGGGCGTCTTCGCTCGCCGAGTTGAGCTCGATCTTGGATGTGGGTGATTGCGACCATCCGTTCGAAGCCATGCTGATCGAGGTGGCGATGGAGAGGCAACCGGCAGCGATTCGATTGGCCCAACGAGCACCGTTGAGACAAAACTTGCCCGGGATCATGTGTACCGGACTCCGCGGAACTGGGGCTCGAAAAAGTTCGGCAGCAACCCATCCACACGCAGTAGCCCATCCATGGTCAGTTCCATGCGTTGGACGTTCCCGGTGTCATCGAGCACCGATCGCGCAAAGCCTTCTCGAATCAACTCAGCCCACGCATCGCTCCAATGCTCGACGATGTCGACGCCGAACTTGCGCTGGAAGTAAGCGGGATCGAGGGAACCTGTTTTGAGTTGCAAAATCATCTCGCGGATCAAGGCTTGCATCGGTGTCGGCCGATAGGCGCGGCCCAGAGGCAATCGATTCTCGTCGAGGATCATGCCCAGATATCGTTCCCATTCGGGGACGTTTTGGTAATGAACGCCTGAGGCATGGCCAAAACTGGCGATGCCGGTGGCGAGCAAATCGGAGCCTTGCCAGAGATTATCGCGATACGAAAAGTTCACCTTGTTCGGATCTTTGATCACGGTGTAGGCGCTGCTGATCGAGTACCCGTGTTCTTGAAAGGTCTCAAAGGCATAGCGGACCCAATCCCGTTTGGTCTGCCAATCCGCGACCGGTGTTTCGGATTGGTTTTCTAGCAGACCCTTGGAGTAGACCGTGTTGAAGGGCAACTCCATTTGGTAGATGGTGACGCTGTCTGGGGAAAGCTCGAGCGTCTTGCGGATGTTCTCCCGCCAGTTGTCCCAGGTCTCGCCGACCATGCCTGAAATCAGATCGATGTTAACGTTGGGAAAGCCCGTGTTTCGGATCCAGTCCCAGGCGCGGTAGATTTCTTTGGTCAGGTGGGCTCGGCCGTTCTCTTCGAGGATGGCGTCCGAAAAGCTTTCCACTCCCAAGCTCAAGCGGGTGACCCCCAGCTCGCGCAGCGTTTGCACTTTGGCCTCGCTCAACGTGCCCGGTTCGCACTCGAAGGTGACTTCTTCGGCACCGTCCCAAGTCACGTATTGGTGCAGTCGCTCCATCAAGGAGTTCAACTGCTTGACCGACAGGAAGCTGGGTGTGCCGCCTCCGAAGTACACAAAGCGAAACTGCCGGTCCTGCATGATCCGCTGCTCGGCGAGCAACGCGATCTCGCGACTCAGCGCGGAGACATACCTCTCGATTTGGTTGGCGTTGACGTCGGTAAAGACCTTGAAGTAGCAAAACTTACAACGCTTGCGGCAGAACGGGATGTGAAGATAGAGCCCGAGTGGCGTAGGCTCCTCGCCGCCCGAGCCGTCTAGATGGGTGCGAGGGGGAGCAGCCAATGCGGCTTCGATCTCCGGGATCGCTTCGGCGTTCCACTGGGAATAGGGTGGGTAGTTGGAGATGAAGTAGCTACCGACCTCGGTCTTCGACGTTTGGTTGGACATAGTGCAGTGGTACGTGGAAATGGCTTTCGGTGATTTCTCCAATTTACCCCACAACCCCAACTTCTGCACGCAGCGACCGTTGGGTTCTCTCGAGCTGCCTTTCGGTTTCGCAAATGATCTTGGTCGTTTTTCTGGGATTTGTTAAAGCCATGCATCGTACGGTCGCAGGGGCCGGTGCGGCGATGCTGTCCACTGGCTCGTCTGCCAACGGACCGTCGGACCGCAAAAACGCTCCATTACGAACAGAATCGAAACCGTCTCGATGAATGCGCTGTCGGAATCCTTTGCCAAACTGCGAGTGCTGGTTTCCGAACTCAGCCCTCAAAACCGTTGGCTCGCGGGTTTGCTGGTGCTGGCGATCTTGGTCGGTGCCGGTTGCCTCGTTCAAAGCTATGCATGGCAGCAATCGGGCATGGAGTCGCTCCTGCAGCGAGACTTGACCAAAGAAGAGCTGGACCAATTCGAGTTGGTGTTTCACGGTGCAGAACTCTCCGGACACCGCCGTGTCGGACAGCGCATCACGGTTCCTAGCGGTACACGGGATCGCTATCTCCAAGCCTTGCAGCAAGCCCGCGCTCTCCCCAATCGACTCGGCAACGAGCTCGAGGAGTTCGGCAAAGGGGGCAACCTGCTGGAGTCGAGCCGCATCACCGAACTCCGTTATCGCAATCTGCAAATCAAGAGCCTTCAAAACACGTTGCGCGAGCTTCCCTTTGTCCGCGATGCGGTAGTCACCATCGACGAAAAGCATGAGGGCTTTACGGCGGAACGCAAAAAGACGGCCAGCGTAGCGATCTATCCGCACGATCGTGTGGAGCTGACCGACCATCAAAAGCAGAGCATCATCGCCTACATCCAAAGTTCGCTCTCCGGTCTGCAAAGCACCGATATCGCGCTGCTGGACATGAGCCGCGGGGAAACGACGATGGGCGGCCGACCACGGACCGCAACCACCGATTCCTATTGGAAGCAAAAAGAGAATTATGAAAAACTGCTGCGCGGCAAAGTCCTCGAACGATTGGCCGCATACGGCGATGTGCATGTGGCGGTCGATGTCCCGATCGAAATGATCGACGGTTCCACCGCGGGGAACGCGAAACCAGAACTCATTCCAACGGCGAAGGAAAGCTCAGAACCAGCCGTTTCGGCCCCAGCACCGTCCCCCAGTCGCAAGCCGCAGTCGTACCCGAACGCGCGCGATGTGGTCACGCTGACGATGCAGACCAAATCTGTTCCATCCTCATCGTCACAACCGACACCCGCACCCGCACGCTTGCAATCGATCGATCGTCCCCGTTCCCAGCCCGCCACCGTTGCATCGCAACCCGCTCGGTCCAGCGAAGCGGCGCAGAGGGTCGCAGTTGCGTCTCCCTCGACGGACGCTCGCACGTCGCCACAGCAAAGATTGCCCAGGTCCCTGGGCGCTACCTTCTCGATCTCCATTCCGTTCTCGTACTACCAACGCGCCTTCGCCCATGCTTGGCAACTGCAACACGCGGGCTCGAAGTCTCCGCAGCCACAGCCCTCCGCAGACGAACTGGACACCATGCGGCGGCAGACTAAGACGACGATTCGCGAGATGGTCGCTCCCTTGTTGGGTGCTTACATGCCCAACGAAGACATCGAAGCCCGCATCATCGTGACCGAATACATCGATCATCCCAATGCCATGGCAACGACTCCGTCGACACTGTGGACGGTGATGGCATGGGCGCAGGAATCTTGGAAGACGCTGGCACTGTTGGCGTTGGCGTTCTTTGCTTTGAACTCCCTGCGAGGATTTGTCAAAGGCCCCGCCGCGGAGCTCGAAGCGGTCGCATCCGCTGGCGATGGAAGCGAAGATCTCAAACCTGACTTCGACGGCGCGGAAGACGCTTGGGACGAAGCGGATGCGATGTTCGACGAGGACGAAGAGCCTGAAATGCCGCTGCGAGTCCATGTAGAAGAAGTCCATCCCCTGGAACGCGAACGCGCGTCTCTCGCCCCTGGCGCTGTTCCCAAGAAACCGATCCAAGCGGTTCGGGAGGAGTGGACTCAACTGGTGCAATCCAATCCGACCGCCGCTGCAGGACTGCTAGAGTCCTGGCTGAAGGCTTCTTAAGACGCGGCGCAGAACTGGGGTCCAAGCCCGCTTTCCTACTCGCTGTAGCACCTGAACCTGTTCTCGCAACAAACGGATGGGCTCGACGGGCCGGCCGACTCTTCCCTGCGCGGCGCATCGCCCTGCTATCATGCACAGGAATGCGGTCTAGTCGCTTTCTTCCATCTTGGCTGAAGACTCTCTAAGGCACTCCACCATGACCTCCACACTCTGCAATGCATCTCCACTTACCCCATTCACGGCGATTCTGTTCGCATGGGCATGCATGGTATCGACTGCCTTCGGGCAAGAGACCAACACCTCCAAGCCAGCAACGCCTTCCAAGAGTAGCTCGACCCAGGACAAAGACCGAGAACCAGCCTATTCCGCGCTGTGCAAAGATGCATTGAAGTTCCATTGCAGCTTTGATGGAAACGCCGATGCGACTCGATCGGTCGGTGACGGTCGCATCTACACCAACGAATCCTTGCAACGCAAAGAGTGGAATCCGGGGATCCAACGCCCGGACGTGTCCCTCGTCGAAACCGGGGGCGTGCATCAAGGCTACCTGCGTTTCCGCGACAAGTCCTCGCAAGTGCTCTCGTACAAAGGCGAAGCGATGCATCCGATGGGTGCGAACTGGTCTGCTACTGTCAGTTTTTGGATGCGATTGGATCCCGATCAAGATCTCAAGCCGGGATATTGCGATCCGATCCAGATCACCGAAAAGGCATGGAACGACGCTGCGCTGTTTGTCGACTTTGATAAAGACGTACCGCGCGACTTTCGACTGGGTGTCTTCTCCGATCTGAAGTATTGGAATCCGGAGAACATCCAGTGGGAGAAATGGCCGGTGGAACGTCGCCCGATGGTTACCGTCAAGAAGCCCAACTTCACACGTCAGGCTTGGACCCATGTCGCGTTTGCGATTTCAGGGGTCAATGCGAACGACGCTTCCCAAGCGAAAGCCAACCTCTTTCTCGATGGCAAGTCGCAAGGAACGCTTGATAGACCCATGCGGTTTACCTGGGATAACAGCAAAACCGCAATCATGATTGGCATCGAGTACATCGGTGACTTCGACGAGCTCATGATCTTCGATCGCGCGCTCACGGAAACGGAAGTGCAAACCGTCACTCGTCATTTTCGATAAGCGGTGGATTCGCCCCGGTTGCCGCGCGGCGCGTGTTCTGGGGTTAAGGCGACCATCGATTCGCCCGTCCACGGGTGTCGGTTCGAACCGTTTGCACAGCGTCGAGGGATGCGGCGATTCTAGCGCTCTAACCGCGGCTAACGCCAAAGCGGCTGATCCAATTGCATTTTATCCGCCGCGTTTGATTTCGATTAAACTATTAGCGGCTTGCAGACCGTCCGACAGGGTGTCACAAACGGAGGGCAGTATCCTTGATTCGGCATCACTTCATGGCATGGGCATCGATCGCAACGTGGGCCGTTGCGCTATCCACCTTCGCGCTGGTTGCCTGCGCCCAGTCGAACGGTGAGGAGCCTGTCCCCTCTTTCTATCGCGGGCTCAATCTGAATGGCCCACCGGTCACGATCGACGGGAATGCTTGGGACGGCCAATCGGTGACCAACTATCGTTGCAGCGACTCCGCATTCGAAAACCAAGCCATCGCCCTTACCCCGGAGACCGACGCCGAGCGGGCCAAGATGATCCGCAGCAGCCGCTACGGTGGCAATCGCGTCGAGTTGCAGGACATCCCCGCCGGCCTCTACACGGTCATGCTTTATGTTTGGGAAGACAATAACAGCGAGACCTACTCGGTGTCGGTGAACAGCAAAACCGTGCTGCGCAACCATGTCAGCGGAGCACCCGGACACTGGGATCGTTTGGGACCATGGCTTACGCAGGTCGGAGAAGACGGCCAACTGATCATCACCAGCCAGGGTGGCGCGGCGAACTTCTCCGGCATCGAAATCTGGCGAGGGGATTACGATGGATCGGGATTCATTCCCACGCCCGAAGGGAACGAGTTCTTTGAGAAACGCATCCGACCGATCTTGGTCGCGCGCTGCTACGAGTGCCACAGCCAGCAATCGGATGAATTGCAAGGAGACTACTTGGTCGATTCACGCCATACGCTCCGGAAAGGGGGCGCGCGCGGGTTGGGGTTGGTTCCCGGGGATCGCACCAAGGGACACTTCCTTGAAGCCATCCGATACGACAACGAAGAGCTGCAGATGCCGCCCGATGGCAAGTTGAGCGATGAGGAGATCGCCGATTTGGAAGCATGGGTGGCGATGGGGGCTCCGGATCCGCGCTCCAAAGCGACGAAGCACCAAGGCAAAACCATCGATATCGCGGCGGCTCGCGAATTCTGGTCGCTGCGACCGGTGACTAAGCCCACGCTACCTGAAGTTGCCAATCCCCCCTGGCCTCGCCAAGAATTGGATCACTGGGTGTGGCGAGGCATGCAAGAGCACGGCTTGACGCCAGCTCCTGAAGCAGACCGTCGCACTTGGCTCCGCCGCGTCACCTACGACCTGCATGGATTGCCCCCCAGCCCAGAGGAGATCGATGCCTTTGAAAACGATCAAACGGGCGATGCGTTCGCCCGAGTCGTCGATCGTTTGATGAGTTCCCCGCGATACGGCGAACGCTGGGGACGGCATTGGATGGACGTGGTCCGCTACGCAGACACCGCCGGAGACAACAGCGATTACCCGATCCCACAAGCCCACCGCTACCGCGATTGGATCATTGAGGCATTCAATCGAGATATGCCTTACAACGAATTCGTGCGGGATCAATTGGCAGGAGACTTGCTAGGCGGGCTCGATGATCGACAGCGCATGGAACGGATCATCGCCACCGGATACATCGCTAGCGCGCGACGCTTCGGCTCGCGAGTCGACGATTATCCTCAGCACCTGACCATCGAGGACACGCTCGATAACGTGGGCAAAGCCTTCTTAGGGCTGAGTCTGAGCTGCGCTCGCTGCCACGATCACAAATTCGATCCGATCACGCAACGCGACTACTACGCCTTGTACGGGATCTTTCACAGCACGCGGTATCCGTGGCCAGGGATCGAACTGGACAAAAAACAACGTGACTTTGTTCCCTTGATCCCGTCGGGAGAAGAAGCGAGATGGCAAACCGTCATCGATCAATACTACGCGGAACAGAAACGGCTCGACCGCGAGGTCAAGCAATGGGAAGAGAAGAAGAAGGGAGCCGAGGGAGCCGGCAAAGACGAAATCGAGAAACGGCTGACCGAGGCCAAGACCGCCGCGCGTGCCCATCGGGATAACAAGCCGATCCGCGATGCATACGCCGTCGCGGATGCAAAACAAATCGAGGATGTTGCGCTGCATGTGCAAGGCAATCCCGAGCGATTGGGAGATGTGGTAGAGCGTCGCTTTTTGACCGTGTTGGGCGGCCAGCCTCTGAGTACGGGTTCAACAACAAGTGGTCGACGCGAACTGGCCGAGTGGATCGTGGCGCCCGACAACCCGCTCTTTGCCCGCGTGATGGTCAATCGTATTTGGCAACATCACTTCGGTCGCGGCATCGTGCCGACGCCCAACGACTTTGGCAAACAAGGCAAACCCCCGAGCCATCACGAGTTGCTCGATTACCTTGCCAGCACGTTTGTTGCGTACGAATGGTCGATCAAGGCCATGCATCGCATGATCGTTCTGTCAGCGACCTATCGACAGTCCTCTGAACGTTCGAGCGAAGCCATCGAATTGGATCCAACCAATGTGTGGCTCTCATCCTTCCCGCGTCGGCGACTCGACGCGGAATCCTTGCGAGATACTTTGCTGATGTTGGGTGGCAACCTCGACCTCTCCCCGGCCGGTCCGCATCCCTTTCCCCCGCAGAGCGCTTGGGATTTCACGCAGCATCAACCGTTCAAAGCCATCTACGCCAGCGAACGACGGAGCGTGTACTTGATGACGCAGCGCATCCAGCGGCATCCCTTCTTGGCTATCTTTGATGGCGCCGATCCGTCGACCAGTACGGGGCAGAGAATGGTCAGCACCACTCCGCTGCAAGCGCTGTACTTGCTCAACGATCCATGGGTGCACGAACAAGCGGTGCGGTTCGCCGATCGGATCTTGGCAAGTTCGAAAACTCCGGAGCAGCGCATCCATGCCGCGTACTTGAGAATGTTCGCGCGCCCTGCGACCTCAGAAGAAATCGAAGCAGCCAACGGTTTCCTCGCGCGTGCGACGGAAGTCCTTAGGCGAAGCGGCGAACCCGAAGATCAGTTGGAGCGGAGCGCTTGGCAAGCGTGCGTGCGCAGTTGGATGCGTTTGAACGAATTCGTAGTTGTGGATTGATCCGTGAACCCTCGAGCGTCGATGCAGGCCTCCGAAGCAATCCCTGGAGAATCGCAATGAGTTTCAACGACTTTCAACTCGATCGACCGATGCGGTCCAACCGACGGCATTGCTTTCGTTCATTGTTCGCAGCATCGATGCTGATGCCAGGTGTGTTGTCGGAGTTGATGGGTTCCGAAGCGCGCGGGGGGAGCGATCGCGAGGAAGATCCACTTTCGCCCAAAGAGCCTCATTTTCCAGCGAAGGCCAAACGGGTCATCTTCGTCTTTAGCAACGGTGGCGTGTCGCATATGGACACGTTCGATTACAAGCCCGAGCTGTTCCGAGCCGACGGGAAGAAGACCGGAATCGGCGGGGGATTGTCGAACCAACAGCGAACGCTGCTCAAACCGCTCTGGGATTTCAAGCCTGGCGGTCAGTGCGGGACGCTAGTGAGCGACTTGTTCCCGCATCTTCGCGAATGCATGGACGACGTTTGTTTGATCAAGTCCATGCAGGGCAACGACAATGAACACTACAACGCCACGTTGGGCATGCATACTGGATCGTTCTTCTTTGCACGCCCGAGCATCGGTTCCTGGGTCAGTTATGGACTGGGGACGGAGAATCAGAATCTGCCTTCGTTTGTGGCGCTGGCTCCGCAGATGCCGTATGCCGGAACGCAGATCTTCAACAACGACTTTTTGCCGGCGTATCATCAAGGTGTGCGGGTGCTGGGGGGCAAAGAGCCGATTGCGGACTTGCATCGGCGCAGCCAACAAGCCGGGTTGCAAGAGTTGGAATTGCAGTTCGCCGATGTGCTCAACAATCGGCATTTGATTCAGCGCGGGCACGAGAGCGAGCTGTCGGCGCGGATTCGCAGTTTCGAAACGGCGTTTCATATGCAGACCGATGCTCCGGAAGCGTTTGATATCGAGCGCGAGTCGGATGCTACGCTGAGCATGTATGGCCTGGAGCGAGGGCAGAACGAAGGCTTCGGTTGGCAATGCTTGGTCGCTCGACGACTGGCGGAACGCGGCGTGCGGTTTGTGGAGATCGTCGATGGGAGCAGCAGTCACAATTGGGACCAGCACGGCAATATGGCAGAACATGCCGACCATGCCAAAGTGATCGATTTGCCCCTCTCGGGTCTGCTTCGCGATCTCAAGCAGCGCGGCATGCTGGACGATACGTTGGTGGTGTGGACGACGGAGTTTGGACGGACTCCTGGAGTGGATGGAGAGAAAGGGCGAGGGCACCACAGCGCGTGCTTCTCGTCGTGGATGGCGGGAGCTGGCGTGCGCGGCGGGTTAAGCTACGGTAGCACCGACGAGATCGGAGCCGCGGTGGCAGAGAACCGCGTCCATGTCCATGATTTTCATGCCACGATCTTGCATCTGCTCGGGTTCGACCATACGCGGTTGACGTATCGCCATGCCGGCCGCGATTATCGGCTGACCGACGTGCATGGCCGAGTGGTTCGGGAACTCTTGGCGTAGCGGATAATTGCTTCCTGGCCTTGGAAACCGTTGCGCTCCGCGTCCGGCGTGCGCTTGGTATATACTCAATGCTCCCCCGACAGCTTAACGCAACGCACTTGGCGCTTCGGGCTCGGGGCGATCCGCTACTTCCTTGTGGTATTTCAAGTCGTCTTGAAAGCCATCCCCCCCTTCCCTCCCGTCCGGACATGCCATGATCGTCTGCGCGCACGTACGGTGTTGGCTTGGAGCGATTCGCGATGCCCTCGTAGTGTCGGTTGTTGCGATGACTTGGTGCATGGCGTGGGCGTTGCCATGCCGAGGGGACGAATCGGACGATTATCTTCAGCATGTGCGGCCCGTGCTGGCGGAGCGCTGCTATGCGTGCCATGGAGCCTGGAAACAAGAAGGCGCGTTGCGACTCGATACGGTCGCCAGCATGCAACGCGGCGGCGATAGCGGTTCGGTTCTCGATACGCAGGCGCCGGCGCAAAGCATCTTGCTGCAGCGAGTTCGCGATCCCGATCCGCAGCATCGCATGCCGCCTGAAGGTCAGCCACTTTCCGAAGTGGAGATTGCAACCATCGAAGCGTGGATCCGAGCCGGTGCACCCGCGCCCCCTGAGGACACGCCGCAGAAGGACCCCCGAGAGCATTGGGCCTTTCGTTCTCCCGTGCGCCCTGCCCTACCCCGGTCGACCGATCCCAACGTCGCTCATCCGGTCGATGCATGGTTGTCGGAACGCCAGCTAGCTTTTGGTGTGCCGCCGCTGGACACGGCCGACCGACGCACGTTGCTTCGTCGACTCTTTCTCGATCTGCTGGGACTGCCACCGACCCCAGAACAGCTCGATGCGTTTGTTGCCGATTCATCCGACGATGCGTACGAACGCTGGGTGGATTGGGCGCTATCGCAGCCTGAGTATGGAGAGCGCTGGGGAAGGCACTGGATGGATGTGTGGCGCTACTCCGATTGGTACGGTCGGCGTTCGGTGCCCGATGTGATGAACTCCTATCCTCAAATCTGGCGTTGGCGCGATTGGATCGTGCGTTCGCTTCAAGAAGACAAGGGCTACGACCGCATGGTCATGGAGATGCTGGCCGCCGATGAGATGGTCGGCGATGGGCGAGCCGATCCGGTCGCGACCGGCTTCTTGGTCCGCAATTGGTACAAATGGAATTATGAAACGTGGATGAAGGACAACGTCGAACACACCGCCAAAGCCTTTCTCGGCCTGACGATGAACTGCGCGATGTGCCACGATCACAAGTACGACCCGATCACGCACGAAGACTACTTTCGTTTTCGTGCGTTCTTTGAGCCTCTGGAACTCAGGCACGATCGCGTGGCAGGACTGCCCGATCCCGGCCCATTTAAGAAGTATGTGTACGCCGAATCGTATGGCCCGATCGCAGCGGGCGCGATTCGCGTGTTCGATGAAAAGCTCGATGCCAAGACTTACATGTTCCGCGGTGGGGATGCGCGGAATCGGATCGAGGGGCGAGACCCGGTCGAACCGAGTCCCCCTCAAGCGCTTGCGGGGAGTGCATTCACGGTCGCTCCGGTGGCGTTACCTTCCGAGGCCTACTATCCAGGGATGCAGCCGTTTGTTCGCCGCGAAGAACAGGAACGCGCCGCAGCCGAAACCGCATCCGCCCAGCGCCAGGCAGCCACTGCGGTGCAGGCTCTGGCCAATGCCATTGCTTCGATGAAGGCGCTCGATCCTGCGACGGGCGATCGCAGCCCAGCGGGCTTGAACGAGGCAGAGGCAAGTCGGTCCTCCGAAGAGCATGCGTTGGCTTTGGCCAATTGGGAGTATCGCGTCGCGCTGGCTGCCTGGACCGTCGCTATGTCGCGCGAGCGCGCGTTGCATGCTCGGATCGCAGCCGACGATGCGCAGGTCGGTTCACGCGAGGATGCGGAGGCGAGGGCCAAGTCGGCCCATCAAGCCGAAAAGCAATGGGCCTACGAGCTCGCCCAGCATGCATGCCTCGTCGCCGAACGCCGCTGTTTTGTTGCAGAACATGCCTTGGCGGTTGCCATGCGCAACAGTGCGGACGCGGCAGCCCTGGAGGCGGCGCAGAAAGAACTGTCGGCTGCCCAGCAAGCTTTCACTGCAGCCCGTGATGCGCTCGCTTCCGCCAAAGAGAAACGCTCGGTCGTCGCGACCGACTACACGCCCCTATCGCCGGTCTACCCTCGCCAGAGCACTGGACGGCGGTTGGCGTTGGCCAAGTGGATCGTCGATCGAAGCAATCCGTTGACGGCCAGGGTAGCCGTCAACCATGTTTGGATGCGTCACATGGGGCAACCGTTGGTTCCGACCGTGGAGAACTTTGGCGTGCAAGGCAAAGAGCCGCTGTACCCCGAACTCTTGGATTGGTTGGCGGTTGAGTTCATGGAATCGGGTTGGAGCATGAAGCACTTGCACCGCATCGTATTGACCAGTGCAGCCTATCGACGCGCTTCGCATGGCCGAAGCTCGGAGTACCAACGCGGGATCGAACGCGATCGGGATAACGTCACGTACTGGCGCGCCCCGATCCGCCGGATGGAAGCGGAAGTGGTGCGCGATAGCGCGATGGCGTGTGCAGGCCTGTTGGACCAGACATTCGGCGGTCCTGAGATCGAGACGAGTTTGTGGGTCCGCTCGCGCCGTCGCAGCATGTACTTCACCATTCATGGCGAGGCCAAGATGCCGTTTTTGGAAACCATGGATGGTCCCAACGTCAACGAGTGCTATCGACGGACGACGACGATCTTGCCGCAGCAAGCGTTGGCGATGACCAACAGCGAATTGCTGGTCCATTGCGGTCGGCGTTTAGCAGCTAGGATCGAGGCCGAGCATACGCAAGCCGCTTCCGAAGCCACGGCGTCCGATGGGAACCCGTCCGATGCGCCCCTGGACGACGCGAATTTCATTCACAGAGCGTTTCAGAAGGTGTTGGGAAGGCCGCCAAGCCAAGCCGAATCCGCCGCGTCGGCGGAGTTCCTCGCTTCGCAAACCGCCCTGTTGCAATCGGTGGCACCCGAGCAACTTGGGAGTGCATCGCACCAAGACGTGACGCCGCCATCGAGCGATGCCAAGACACGGGCTCGAGAGAACCTGGCCATCAGTTTGTTCAGTCACAACGACTTTGTCACCATTCGATAAGCGAACTGCGAATATGCAACAGCCTCGAGGTCCAGAATGCGAGCGGATGCACCGACGGAGCATGATAGCCGGGCTCGGAATGGGGTTTGGCGGATTAGCGCTCGGGTCGATGCTGCAGAGCGAGATCGCGTTGGGAACGGAGTTCGCTGCAGCAAACCCGCAAGCCAAAGCCAAACGCGTGATCTGGATTTTTCTATCCGGAGGCGTAAGCCATCTTGAGACGTTCGATCCCAAGCCCTTGCTCAACGAGATGGCGGGCAAGACGTACGACGAGACGCAGTTGCCCAATCCTCAGAAGCTGCCGCTGTATCGGGAGCGTTCACGCTCGGTGGTCGGAATGGACCGCGAGTTGGTATCCAAGATCATGCCGCTTCAGGTCGGGCACAAGCAGTATGGGCAGAACGGCATTTGGGTAAGCGACTGGTTGCCGCATTTGGCACAGGTCGTCGATGAGTTGTGCATCGTGCGTTCGATGTACACCACCGACAACGATCACAATGCCGAGTTCCAGTTCCACAATGGGAGGCACTCGCTGGATGAGCAGCAGCCATGCCTCGGTTCCTGGATCAGTTATGGCTTGGGATCGCTCAATGAAAATCTTCCTCAGTTTGTGTTTCTAGGTCAGTACACCGACACGCGCGTGAAGCGAAACTTCGACGCTAACTATCTCGGGCCGCAGCATGCCGGGGTGGAGTTGTCCTTGGATCCCAAGTTGCCGTTGCCATTTGGAAAGCGTCCGAGCGAGGTATTGGAGGCGGAGCAGCAGGCGCAATACGCGTTGATCGATCGTTGGAATCGCTTGGTCGTCCAGGAGCATCCCGACGACGAAGCGTTGATGGCGCGCATCCGCGCTTATGAGTTGGCATATCGCATGCAGATGTCGGCGCCGGAGGCGTTGGACTTGCAGCAAGAGACGCAAGAGACGCGGGCCATGTACGGGATCGATTCGGCGACGACCGATGTCTATGGACGTCGATTGTTAGCAGCGCGACGGTTGGCAGAGCGCGGGGTGCGTTACACGCTCGTTTACTTGAGCGACTATGGGGAATGGGATTCGCATTCCAACATCAAGGAGTTGCACGCGAGATCTTGCGGTCGAGTCGATCAACCTTTGGCGGCGCTCATCCGCGATTTGAAGCGACTTGGGATGTTGGAAGATACGTTGGTGGTATGCGCGACGGAGTTTGGACGGACGCCGGCGCTTGAATTGACGCGGCTGAATCAAGCTGGCACGGGCCGCGACCATCATCCGCATGGCTTTACCATTTGGATGGCAGGGGGCGGGATCAAGCCTGGGTATGTGCACGGCGCGACGGACGAACTGGGGTTCCATGCCGTGGAGCATCCGCATTATGTGACCGACATCCATGCCACCACCTTGCATTTGCTTGGCGTGGATCCTCGAAGCATGAACTGGCCAGGGCGCAAGCGGTTGGATGTGGATTATGGCAACGTGATCCATGACATCATCGTCTAGGAAGAGAAGGCTTCGTTCGATCAAGCATGCCTTCGAGTTGCTTGTTCGCTCGGCCTCGCCTTTGCATGCATGCATCGCGGAACCCGGTACTTGAAGCAGAAACGGCGCGAGAAGTTCCAATGTTGGGAGGCATGCTTCAAGGTCGAACGCGATAGAAGGGCCTGATGCTGGGTGGAATGAGAGCTCGCTAAGGGAAACACCACGAAGGACACGAAGATGGAATGAGAGCGTCCTGACAATCACGTCCAAGGTTCCATTGACATCGTGATCGGTCTGCAAGGCTGGTGCTCGTGCTCGTAGTGGTACACGATGGATGTAAACGACGCTGCTACGGTAGGTCGTATCTGGTTCCACCCGAAGTGTTGTCGACGTTGTGACAGCGGAGGTACAGTGATGCGGAGACCAGGTATAACGGGGACGAACTGTGGTCAGCAGAAAAGCCAATCAAATTCATCGTTGCAGTTTCGATTCCCCTCCCAGTTCTGATGAAAAGGATTGAATATGGTCTCCAGCAACGACGAAAAAAGTGAGGAAGCAACTCCCCATCGCTGGTGGGTTCATTGGTTTGATGGGCTTCCCGAAGTGATCGGGGCGATAAGTTTGTCGGCCTATGTTTTGGGCATGGTGGGTTTCTTTGTCGTCGGAGTCCATGCTCTTTGTACGCCGGCGACGGAAGGAAAACTTGGGCGGGGCTTCAATATCCTAATTTACATTTCAATGCTGGTGATTCTCGCGATCTTTAATGCGATTGCCTGCGGCATATGCCTTCTCTGTTTTCGACACCATAAGGGGTTTTTCGGAATCTTTTTGCGTTTGCACATCCCCCTTCTTTTTGTCGCCCTGATTTGCGGTTTCCTAATTGAATTCTTTGCCAGCGGATGGTGAGCTGACCTCCAATCTCGGTCATGCGAGTGGATGTCCGACTCGCGGTAATCCAAGCCGCGCTTCGGAAACGCCATTTCTGTACTGGGCGTCATCGCACGTTCAACGGCGGGCCAAAGATGTTGTGTTAGAATCATGGTCTCCGCAACCCGTTGGTGGCGCGGAGAGACTCGATGGATGTAGATGCTCCTTCAGCGCATTCCTAAAATGCGGATCGGGACGGTGCTCGAGGGACCGATGGTGACATTGCGGCGTTTCGGAACCACTGGTTGGGACTCGATCCATGCCATGGCGTAGCGACGGAACAAGGTCCCTAGCACGATCGCCATTTCATAGGACGCAAATGCGGCGCCGATGCAGCGTCGGTGCCCTCCCCCAAACGGCATGTACTGAAAGGGGGAATATGTTCGATCCAAAAAGCGTTCCGGCACAAAGGCATCAGGGTCTGGGTACGTCGAAGGGTTGTGGTGGGCTAACACCGTCGCGGGGGCGACGCAGATCCCGGCGGGCAAATGAAAATCCCCCAATTGCAATGGAGCCTTCAACAGTCGCAGCGTTTCCGTGACGATCGGATGGATCCGCAGGATCTCTTGGACGGTGGCCTTGAGATAAGGAGCCGCTGCCAAGGTGGCGGGCCTATCGTCGGGTAACGCATCCAATTCGCTTTGCAAACGCTTTAAGACCGCGGGCTGAGAGAGCAAGTGGTAGATGCCCCAGGTCATCGACAGGGCCGTGGTTTCATGGCCCGCGAAAAGAAAAGTCATCAGTTCGGAATAGAGATGCTCGCGGGTGATGGCAGATCCATCTTCGTAGGTGGAGTTGCAAAGGAGCGAAAGCACGTCGCTGTGTTGGGATGCAAACTGCGCTCGTTCCGCCACGATCTGATCGAGCAGCCCAAAGAGGGATTGCTTGGCAGCCTGCCAACGGTCCCACGGGCTCCAACCAAACAATGGGAAATGGGTCTTTGAGGAGAAGAACAGAAGTGGATGGCTGCTAGCGACCACGCGACTGCTTGCGTTCATCAACGCGTCGATGGTTGTGCGGTCAGTACCTCCAAAGATCGTGCGGACGATGGTTTCCAACGAGATATCGGTCATCAGTGGCAAGCTCGGAAGGATGCTTGCGCCGCGACGGCGTTCGAGTTGATCGAGCGCGATGTCTTGGATGGTTTCGCCGTACGCCTTCATGCGGTCACCATGAAACATCGGCATGACCAGCCGGCGTTCGCGGCGATGCTGTTCGCCTTCGAGGATGAGCATCGAACCGCTTCCCATCAAAGGAACGATGGTGGAGGTCGCGAAGGGAGCGTAGAGGTTGGGGTCTTGCGCGTGGATCGCGCGAATCAAGTCTTCGCGCCCTGTGACCACCACCGGACCGTTCAGGGCGTGGAGCAAGAATGGGTCGCCATAGCGGGCTACCCACTGCTCCATGGCTTGCCTAGGATTGCGAATCAGTTGCAACGTCGGTCGCCAACGGCCGCTGGGGCCGGGCGGCAAGGAGTGCCTAGGAGCGTTCATGGTGGTACGCTGCCGCGATCGTGGGGGCAGGCGATGAAGCGAAGATAGGAATGCCGATAAGGTCAAAACGAGCTGAGGTTTTGCTTCGCGCAAAAACGCAAGCGGGCCGCGCAAAGCGCAGCCCGCATAGGGAGCGAACGGTCAGCTTGTGTGGATACGACTAGCGTAGCATCACTTCGACTCCGCGAAACACCACAAGGCTTCGTCGGTTCGCATGAACAGATCGCCGCCGGCTGCAGCCAAGGTGGCATTGGTCGATTCCCCCGTCGAATTGGTGGTGACCAGTTCGTACTTGGGGCTGGCTTTGAACACGAAAACGTCCCCCGATTGGTTGGGAAGGTAGATGTTCTCGCCCGCCAGAATCATCGACGACCAGACGCCACCTTGCGCACCCGATCCGCGCAGTCGCTTTTGCCAAACCTCTTTGCCGCTGGCGAGTTCGACGCAGGATGCGATGCCGTCTTGCGTGACGGAGTACAAGTGACCGGCGTGGATCACACCGGAGCCCATTTGGCTACCGATGCCTTGCATCTGCCAAGCTCGATGCGATTCGGTGACATCGCCTTTGCCGCCGGGCTTGAGCGCGACCAAGTTCTTTTCCCCCATGCCGCTGCTGCTAGCGATGAGCAATCCTTCGCCGTAGATCGGCGAGGTGTAGATCGTGGTGCCGAGTCCTTTGCTAACCCACAGTTCGTTGCCCGATTTGGGATCGTAGGCCACGATGCGGCCAGGGAAGGATACCACCAGTTCGTCGCGATCACCTGTTTGAACCAGTGCCGGAGTGCTCCAGGAAGCCCCTCCGCCGCCGCCGCGGCCGCCGCGTCCACCACCGCCACCGCCTGGGCCACCAGGGCCACCTGCGCCGGGCCCGCGCCCTCCGGGGCCACCAGGTCCTCCAGGGCCGCCACCAGGGCCACCGAAGGCAGGTTGAGGCAAGGCTGCGTTGATGGTCGTAGCCAAGTCGGCTTCGGAAGTGGCTGCATTGTCCTTGAGCCACTTCTTGAGTCCGGTGGCCATTTCATCGCGCGAGAGCTTGCCATCTTTCGAGTCGTCGAAGACTTCGAAGAGGCCGGCTGCCAGGAAGCGTCCGGGGCCACCGCCCTGTCCACCGGGTCCACCGCCACCAGGACCACCGCCACCGGGACCGCCACGTCCGCCTCCTCCCGGTCCACCGGCGCCGGGGAGGGGCAGCAAGCTGCCCATACGCTCGTTGAATGCATCGGCGCTCACCGAACCGGCTTTCTCGGTATCGAGTTTAGCAAACCAAGCGTCTGCCAACGCGTCGAGTTCTTCGGCGTTCACTTTCTGATCGTCGTTCTTGTCGGCTTGGTTGATCAAGATCGTTGCAACGACCGAGCCGCGCGAGAAGCCGCCTCGGCCACCCGGACCGCCGGGGCCACCGCGCGGTGGGCCCATCTCGCTCGGATCGAGGACAGGAGGTGATTTCTCCCAAACGGTCTTGCCGGTGGCTTTGTCGAGGGCGACGAGTTTGGTTCCTTCGGTGGGTCCGAAGTTGAGGATGCATAGATCGCCATACAGGGTCGGCGATACGGCGCTGCCGAACATGTGAGTCAAGCTTCCCAAGTCGCGGTGCCAGACTTCGTTGCCATCGAAGTCGTACGCATAGACGCCTGGGGTACCGAAGCACACATAGACGAGTTTTCCATCGGTGGCGGGCGTGCCGGCGCAATGCGGATTGGTTTGGTGGGTGGGTTCTTGTCCGGTGAAGACCACCCCGGACTGCCACAGAAGTTTGCCGTCAGAGCGTTGGAAGCACATCAAGGTCCGTCGATTTTCCGCAGGGACGGCTTGTGCGATGAACACGCGGTCGCCCCATACGATCGGAGATGCATTGCCAGGGCTGGGCAATTCGGCGCGCCAACGAACGTTCTTGGTCTTTTCCCATGCAACGGGAACCTGTTTCTCCGACGAGATGCCATCGCCGCGCGGCCCGCGCCAACTTGGCCAATTGTCTTCTGCAGTTCCTACCGAGGCACTGGTTCCAAACAGCACAGCCATTCCACCTAACAACCACAATCGCTTCATCATGCACTCCTCCCGGGACCCAATCGTGCTCGCCGTCTTCACACAACGCCAAGTATAGGGCTATTGAACCAAGCCATTGCGTCCGAGTTTCGTTGTCTTTGAGAGATTACGGTGTCTTCATGTGATTGGCCCGTTCTCATGTACCGGGATGCGGCTCGGATGTTGAAGGTTTCAAGGTGCGCAGGATGCTTGCATCGCGTTAGATCGGCAACGACAATCCTCCACACATCCAAGAGGTGCGTTCGATCATTCCCCACCCGCAACCCATCGAAGGGTAATCGCATCATGCCAGCCTATCGCATCGTCGAATCGATTCACATCGACGCGCCGCCGCAACGCGTCTTTGACACCGTGGTGGATTTCAACACGTGGACCACTTGGTCCCCCTGGTTGATCTGCGAGCCCGAGGCACGCGTCACAGTCAGCGAGGATTCCAAGTCGGTTGGCTCGAAATATGAATGGCTGGGGGATCTCACGGGGCAAGGCCAAGTCATCCATAAGAAGATCGAACCGGGGCGATCCTTCACCGATGAGCTGACCTTCTTAAAGCCGTTCAAAGCCGTTTGCAGCACGGCGTATCAAGTCGAGCCGGAGGCGGGTGGCTGCAAGCTGACTTGGACGATGGATGGATCGATGCCATGGTTCTTGTTCTTTATGGTGCCGACCATGAAGACCATTCTGAGCATGGATTTTCGGCGCGGGTTGGCGATGATCAAGGATTGGGTGGAAACGGGTGCGATTGCATCGGACTCGACAGTGCATGGCGTGGAGATGGTGCCGGCGCTGCGGATGGCTGGAATCGCGGCCGATTGCGCGGTGGAAGATGCCGGAGCAGCGACGCAGCAGGCTATGGACGAAGCCCATCGCGCGTTCCAGCAAGCCGGATTGTCGACATCGGGTAAGCCGTTGACGGTGTACACCAAGTTCCGGGTCGCGCAAGGGAGGTTTCACTTCATCTCGGGCTATGAGATCGGAGCCAACGACGCCGTCGATAGCCGTGGGCCGCTTCGCGTGTGGTCGACGCCGGCGACGAAAGCGTTTCGGGTGGAGCATGTCGGCAGCTATCGGCATCTCGGGAATGCGTGGGCGATCGCCAACGGCAAGGCCCGCCACATGAAGCTCAAGCAATGCGCAACGGGGACGTTTGAAATTTATCGCAATGCGCCCGGGCAAGTTCCCGAAGAGGCCCTGCGGACGGATATCTATCTTCCGTTGAAGTAGGACCTGCTCTGCTTCTGGCCCTGTCCTTCTTAGCGGTAGGCCGTGAGGCCTCCGGATTCGCGGCATTGGACTCGATGATGGTATTTCGCCGTGTCACCGGACGGCTTACGCCATTCCGCTAGGATAGCGCGAGGCAATTCGCACTTCATCGCGATTCATCCACCGACCAAAATCTTCGACGAATCCGTACTTTTCGTGCTGGGGAAGGTGTTCGAGGCGCGACTTCTTGGATCAATTGCCCGATGATTCTGTTGCCCTGCGTATTGGCTAAGGCATGGGCTATCTTTTCTACTCTTTGGACGAGCCCGACGATGCAAGCTGACTTGAACCGTGTTTTCGCAGTGCGTTCCTATTCGAATCTGCGTCGGCTGGGGTGGATGGCGATGCTGGTTGCATCGGGAGCGGGGTACCCATCCGCGCTGCTTGCCGATTGGCCGCAGTTTCGAGGGCCGCTCGCCAATCCCATCAGCGACAACCCGGGGCTTCCTACGCACTGGTCCGATTCGGAAAACATCGAATGGTCGGTCGAAATCCCCGGTCGTGGATGGTCGTCGCCCATCGTGAGCGGCGATCGCATCTTCTTCACCACCACGTTGACCGACGGGGATTCCAAATCGCCGCAAACCGGGACCGAGTTCAGCAACGAGTATGTGGCCGAATTGACCAAACAAGGCCTTTCGCAAGAAGAGATCGTTCAAAAGGTAACCGAACGGGACATCGAACTGCCGAGCGAAGTCTCGGTGCGGTACGTCCTGTACTGTTTGGATCTGAAGACCGGCAGCGAGATCTGGACGCGCGAATACCATCACGGTCAGCCGTCGGGTGGTCGGCATCGCAAAAACAGCTTCACTTCCGAAACCCCGGTGACCGACGGCGATTCGGTGTTTGTACTGGCTGGCAACATGGGGTTGTATTGCTACGACATGCAAGGCGAGTTGCGATGGCAACAGTCGCTCGATCCGAACCCGATCTACTTGGAGTTTGGCACGGGCAGTTCGCCGGTGTTGTGCGGCGACAAAGTCTTGGTTGCTAGCGACAACGAAAAGGATTCGTATCTGCGTGCCTACGATAAAGCCTCGGGGCAACTGGCTTGGTCGGTCGCTCGAACGGCGGATCCCGAGGGGCAACCGCTGCCACTGCGATCCGGATGGGTGACCCCCTTGGTCTGGAAGAACTCGGTGCGGACCGAGATCGTTTGGGCAGGACCGGACCGTACGACGTCGTACGATGCCGATGGCAAGGAGCTATGGTCGATGCGCGGGATGGGGATGGGGTTGGCGGCCAGTTCCTTTGCACTCGGTGATCAGTTGCTGCTGAATGCCGGGCGAGGCAAGGCCATGCACAGCGTGCGAGCGGGCGCCAGCGGAGATATCTCGTTAGCCGCGGGCGAAACGTCCAACGCCTTTGTTGCTTGGACACAACCGCGAACCGGAACGTACATTCCGTCGGCAGTGGCCTACGGGGGTGGGCTATACATCATCACCGACAACGGCATCCTGACACGATTGGATCTCTCCACGGGGGAAACCTCGTATCGCAAGCGGCTCAAAGGCTCGGCTGCGGACTTCACCGCATCGCCATGGGCCTATGCGGGGCATGTGTTCTTTGCCAGTGAGCAAGGAGATGTCTTTGTAGTGAAAGCTGGCACCGAGTACGAGCTTTCGCATGTCAATCAAGTCGGAGAATTGGCGATGGCAACACCGGCGATCGTGGGAGATCGATTGCTGATGCGCACCGACCGTCGTGTGATGTCCATTCGCGCGAGTGGAACGAATTGAAGATCACTCAGATTGAATCTCAAGCACAGATGGATCCGCGTCGCGTGTGTGTGAGCGCGACCGGTTCCGCTTCGTCCACGAGGTTGGTGTGATGCAATGCAACCGGTGGAGAACAACCCGCTCCCGGTTCCATTCGTGTTAGGTTCAACCTCGGCTTAGATCGACGTGTGTGTTAATCGATCGAAAGACTTTCCATCGGGATCGGGTTTGAGGCGATTCGACCAAGTTGATCGACTGGCCTTCGACTGCCATAGGTGGGCCAACCGCCGACATCGGCTAGCTCCGGCATCATCTCGATCAGTTGTTCTCGCAACATGTCTGTCATGCGAACAACGCGCGTCGACGTAGCGACTTCTCGCAATGCTACGACGGTCTTCATCACCTTGATCAGGGCGGCTCGGCACTGAACGGTATCCGACAACTCTTGGTCGCGGTCGACCAGCAAGTTGGAGACAGGGACATCGAGTGCCTCCTGCCACAGATACAACTGTTCGAGCGTCAAGTTCGCGTCCGGACGCTCTTGTTCTTTCAGCTCCCGGACATCGACCCCTGTCCTCCGCGAGATGGCTCGCAAGGAAACTCCTTGCTGGGCTCTCACTTCGGCAATGCGATGCAAACCTTCTCCATCGCGAGCTCGTGTGGCGCTACTGTCATCGCGAAGCTCATCCATTTCTGGATGGGCCCCATCAGCGACGGTAGCCATCTTCAAACATCATCCTTGTGAAAGGAAACGGGCGATGGTCGGTTCGGAACGCTTCGCGAACGCGACCACCTCCTTAATAAATCACTCGCGATTGCGGAAAGCAAGTGCCCATTCCCATTTTCATCGAAACTACTCGCGGTCCGTTCACGGAACGCTGGTCGTTTCGCGAGGATCGGTTGCGTAGTTTTCCATGGGCGGGCACGCGCACACGAGATTTCGGTCGCCGAACGCATTGTCGACCCGGCCGACCGGTGGCAAGTACTTGGTCGTGTTCGGGACTTCTGGGTCCGGCGAAACCGCTACCCGCCTCGAGTAGGGACGATCGGAATCCTCGAGGATCGAATCGAGCGTGTGCGGAGCGTTTCGCAACGGGTTGTTGTCGGCCGGCCACACGCCGTCGCGGACTTGTTCGTACTCGCGGTGGATCATGATCATCGAGCGGCAAAAGCGATCCAGCTCGATAAGCGATTCGCTTTCGGTCGGTTCGATCATGAGTGTGCCCGCCACCGGGAACGACATGGTCGGGGCGTGGAAACCGTAATCGATGAGTCGCTTGGCGATGTCGTCGACCCCGACGTGGGCTTCGCGATCCATGGGTCGCGTGTCGATGATGCATTCGTGCGCGACCAATCCGCGATTCCCGGTGTAAAGGATCGGGTAGTGATCCTTCAAGCGATGCGCGACATAGTTGGCGTTGAGGATGGCGACTTGCGTGGCCCGTCGCAAACCCGATGGCCCCATCATACGAATGTACATCCAGGAGATGGGCAAGATGCTGGCGCTGCCGAACGGGGCGGCCGAAACCATCGGTCCGATGCGCTGGGTGTGCACACCGTCGGCAGGCAAGAACGGAGCCAAGTGGCTGCTGACGGCGACCGGGCCGACCCCGGGTCCACCTCCGCCGTGCGGGATGCAGAAGGTCTTGTGAAGGTTCAAGTGCGAAACATCGCCGCCGAACTTGCCCGGCTGCGCGAGTCCGACCAAGGCGTTGAGGTTGGCTCCATCGATGTAGACTTGACCGCCGACGGCGTGCACCTTTTCGCAGATCGCGGTGACCCCTTCTTCGAAGACACCGTGCGTCGAAGGATACGTGATCATGATGGCGGCGACACGCGTCCCGTAGGTGGCGATCTTGGCATCGAGGTCGGCCAAGTCGACGTTCCCCGCATCATCGCATTTCACGACGACGACTTGCATGTTGGCCATCTGCGCGCTGGCGGGATTGGTGCCGTGGGCCGAGCTGGGGATCAAGCAGATGTTGCGATCGTGTTCGCCTCGCGATTCGTGGTAACGCATGATGGCCAGCAGGCCCGCGTATTCGCCTTGGGAACCCGCATTCGGTTGCAGCGATACCGCATCGTAGCCGGTGATCTCGCTGAGCATGGCTTCGAGTTGGTCGATCAAGATGCGGTAGCCTTCGCATTGATCGGCTGGGGCGTGCGGATGGATCGAGTTGAACTCGGGCCACGTGATCGGGGTGAGCTCCGAGGCGGCATTGAGTTTCATGGTGCACGAACCGAGCGGGATCATCGCGCGGTCGAGGGCGATGTCCATTTCGGACAAGCGTCGCAGGTACCGCATCATTTCGGTTTCGCTGCGATAGCGATGGAAGACTTCTTGGGTGAGGATCGTGTCGTCGCGAAGGGCGGACTTGGGAACGGCGGCCTCGCTGGTCCCTTCCACAAGTTTGGCACCGAACAATTGAGCCAAGTGTTCGAGGTCTTCATCGGTGGTGGTTTCATCGAGGCTGATTCCCACGGTGCTGGCATCGAGCGGACGCAAGTTGTAGCCAGCGGCGACGGCCTTTTGCAGGATTTCGCAAGCGCGATCAGGAACCTCCACGGCGAGGGTATCGAAGAACTGGGCCGAGCGGCAACGCACGCCAGCGACCACCAGGCTGCGATAGAGCCGAAGCGTTTTGGCATGCACGCGGAGGGCGATGGCGCGCAAGCCTTCGGGGCCGTGGTAGCACGCATACAGCGTCGCCATGATGGCGAGCAGTGCTTGCGCGGTGCAGATGTTCGAGGTGGCTTTTTCGCGTCGGATGTGTTGCTCGCGCGTTTGCAGGGCCAAGCGAAACGCAGGTTTGCCGTGACGGTCGATCGACTGGCCGACGAGGCGGCCGGGCATGGTCCGCTTGAGCCCGTCCCGCGTGGCGAAGAAGGCAGCGTGCGGGCCGCCGAATCCGAGCGGAACGCCGAAGCGTTGCGAACTGCCGACCGCGATATCGGCACCGATCGCACCCGGGGACTTGAGCAGCATCAGCGCCAGCAGATCGGTGGCCAGGATGACCATGGCTTGGTGCGATTTGGCTTCGGCGATCCAAGTGGTCGGATCGATCCAGCGGCCATCGGTGGCTGGGTATTGAGCCAGCACGCCAAAGACTCCGGACCAATCGGAGACCGGTTGCGTTTCATCGAACTCGAGGACTTCGACGTCGAGCGGCACGGCGCGCGTCTTGACCACTTCGATGGTTTGGGGATGGCACCACTTCGAGATCAAGAAGCGTTTGCCACCTTTGGCATTGCGGAACGCGAAGGCCATAGCTTCGGCCGCGGCGGTGGCTTCATCGAGCAGCGAAGCGTTGGCGATCTCCAAACCGGTCAGTTCGGAGACGAGGGTTTGGTAGTAGAACAGGATTTCCAAGCGGCCTTGGGAGATTTCGGGTTGGTATGGAGTGTAGGCGGTGTACCAAGCCGGGTTCTCGAGGACGTTGCGCTGCAGGACTTTGGGGGTATGCGTGTTGTAGTAGCCCGTGCCGATATAGGACTTCAGCACGCGGTTCTTGGATGCGATCGCGCGGAGTTCTTCGAGAGCTTGTTCTTCGGTGACGCCGTCGGCCAATTGCATGGCATGTCCGATGCGAATCCCTGCGGGGACCACGGCATCGCTCAAGGCGTCCAACGAGGCGTAGCCGAGGGTGTTCAGCATGTGCTGAATCTCGTCTTCGCGAGGGCCAATGTGCCGAGAAACAAACGGAGATTCAGACGACGTCATGGGACAGCTCACCGATCTGGGATGAAGGGATGCGTTCGCCGCGACAGCTCTGTGCACATGCGTTTGCTGCACGATGAAGCTGCCGATTGGCATTTGCCCCTCTGTCCATTGACCTGAGAGATCCGCAGACCGAATCGACCGAATGCGAACGATGGTTCGCACGGGTGTGTCGGTACTACTTGCCCCTTCGGTGGGCGGATGCAAACCTCAAGAGCATCGATGCTGCGGGACAAGCCCGTTTGCAAGGAACTCCGAGGCGCGATGCACGCGCCGCTCTCCAGAGATCTTGTGTCGTCCCGGCGGTCCTTTTGCCTGAGTGTTTGTGGGACACTTTACACCTTCGGCGGTTCCGACCCGCTTTTGAGCAGGCTGGGAACGCTCTCGCACCGGACTTTCAAGAATACGTCCAGTCTATCGATTGCGGCTCGATACCGCAAACCGAATGCCTGGCGATCAAGCGCTAAAGCGATCGGGCGACAGCAACTGCAAATCGATCGAAGGCTTCTCGCCGGAGAGGACTTGCCCGACCAATTTGCCGGTGATGGGCCCGAGGCTGATGCCCATCATGGCGTGTCCGGTGGCCACAGTGAGGTTCGAAAGGGCGGATGTCCGTCCGATGTACGGCAGTCCATCGGGGGAAACCGGTCGCAATCCGACCCAGGGTTCGATCCCGTCGAAGTGCTGCGGCTTGAACCGTGGCATGTAGTTGGGGATGCTCTTGAGGATTCCGTGAATGCGTCGCGGGTCGACCGACGCATTCAATTCCCCCAGCTGCATCGTGCCGCCGAATCGGAGGCTCGAGCCGATCGGGGTGACGGCGACTTTGGCTTCGACCAAGATCGAGCAGACCGAAGGCAATTCCACCGGATCGGGAATCGTCAACGAATAGCCTTTGCCGGGCTGCATGGGAATGCGGAGCTTTAAAGATCGCACCAAGGCATCGGACCAGACGCCGCCGCATAGCACGAATTCATCGGCTTCGAACTCGCTGGCCAATGTCCTGACCGCTTGGATGCGTCCATTGCGAACGACCCAGCCATCCACGTGCTCGCCGTAAACGAATCGACCTCCCAATGCGGTGATGCGCTGCCGCAGCGATTCGATCAATTGGGTAGGGTTCAGATGGCAATCTTTGGGATAGTAGACCGAGCCAGCCACGGATACGGTGACGTTGGGATCCAAGGCGGTCGTTTCCGCAGGGCTTAGCACATTGGCGGGGATCCCCAGCGAACGGGCTTGATTGGCGAGTGTCGCTTCTTCGTCGAGGCCGTGTTGCGTTTTGCAGAGCATCAGCAGTCCTCGCTTCACGAGCGAGCATGGGATGCCGTGGTCTTGCCATTGCACGTACATCTCGCGCGACGCGAGGTTCATGTCCCGAAGAAGTTGCGTGGCTGCGGCAACTTGATGGGAATGGGTGGCATGGTAGAAGCGCAATCCCCACTGCATGAGATCCCAGCTCAATCGCGGTTGTACGTAAAAGGGGCTTTCGGGATCGCGCATCCACTTGATGCCTTGCGAGATGACGCCGGGAGCGGCCAGCGGCACAAAGTGGCTGGGGACGATCATGCCCGCATTGCCTTGGGAGCAGTTATCGCCATGGGGCGTGATGCGATCGAGGACGGTCACATCCATTCCGCGTTCGAGCGCGTGCAGCGCGGAGGAGAGACCGATGATGCCATTGCCGAGGATGAGAACGCGAGGTTGCATTGCGGATCGCAGAACGTAAGGTGTGAAGCTTGGAAAGGTCGTATGGCACAGGGAGATGATGAGGGAGAATTATGCATGCCGCCGCAGGCTCTGGGGAGCCATGCTGGGCGAATCAGGCGGAATCGCTGGGTGCATTGGTTGGCGGTTCTAGCCGTCTGCGCTGTTCGGTGAGGAAATCTTCAAATTTTCCAGCGGCGATGGCATCGCGAGCCCGCTGCATCAGCCGCTGATAAAACGTGAGATTATGGATCGAGAGCAAGGTCGGGCCGAGCATCTCATCGCACTGAAACAAGTGGCGAATGTAGGCGCGACTTTGCTTGCACGCGATGCAAGGACAATCCGCTTCGAGCGGTGCATCGTCTTTCGCGTGGACCGCGTTGCGCATCCGCAGCGGACCATCGGCGGTGAAGGCCAACGCATTGCGACCATTGCGCGTCGGCATGACGCAATCGAACATGTCGACTCCGCGTGCGATGCCTTCGACCAAATCGATGGGGCGCCCGACCCCCATCAGATACCTCGGTTGATCGGCCGGCAGCACCGGGCAGACGACCTCCAACATGCGGTACATTTCCGGGGGCGGTTCGCCGACGCTCAATCCGCCGATGGCGTATCCATCGAAGCCGAGCGCAGCGAGCTGTTCCGCGCAGGAGACGCGCAGCGCCGGTTCGAGCCCTCCCTGCACGATCGCGAATTTGGCTTGGTCGTCGCGGCGAGCGCACTCTTGGCATCGCCGCGCCCAGCGGATCGAACGGTCCATCGCATCGCGTATGGTTTCGATCGAGGCGGGCAGTGCGACGACGTGATCGAGGACCATGGCGATGTCGCTGCCGAGCTCTTCCTGGATGCGGATCGAGTCTTCGGGACGCAAATGGACGGTGGAGCCATCGAGATGGGATTTGAAGGTCGCGCCATCTTCGGAAACGCGATTCATCTCGCCGAGCGAAAAGATCTGGAAGCCGCCGCTGTCGGTCAGGATCGGTCGATTCCATCGCATGAAGTGATGCAGACCACCCAAATCGGCGATCAACCGGCTGCCGGGCCGAAGCCCGAGATGGTAGGTGTTGCCGAGCAGAATGTGGGCGCCGGTCGATTCGACTTGGTCGATGGTCAGTCCCTTGACTGTACCCTGTGTGCCCACCGGCATGAAGGCGGGTGTTTCGACGATGCCGTGAGGAAGATGCAATCGCCCTCGGCGAGCGGCGGTGGCTGGGTCGGTCGCCAGCAGCTCAAATGGGAATCTCGCGGAAGGGGCCATGAACGACGGGGTTGCAAAAGAGTCGAGCTCGAACGATTCCGGGCGATTGGTGGAATCCATCGGCCAGGATTTTAGAGAACAACGCTTCTACGCCAACCGCGAAACGGAGTCTGAGCCGTTTCCGCGCGCGGGATTTCAGGGAAATACGCAGTTTTCCGGGCGCGGCAGGACAGTCGCTGTCGCAGGCGAAGCGCTCGGGGCTAGCCAAAAGGCTACGATGAAGGGAGCTATTCCGAAGCGTTAGGCGGTCGATTCAACGGCACGCAACGCTCGGCCAACTCGCTCCGCCCTACCCTGCCCCGCAGGCTGCAAGCCCGCAGACCAACGGCTCCACGTTTGCTGTTTCCACGTCTGCTGTAGGGTGACGTCGTTCCCTTCCGCGTATGCAAAGATCATCCCATGATGCTTCGAACGTGTTTTGCCCCCATTGCGAGTCTCTCGGTGTTCGGTGCGTTGATGCTGGCGCTGCTGGCCGGATGCGGACCGAGTCGCAAGGTCGCCGAAACGAGCAAAGACGCGAGCAAGAGCGACACACCGGCAGCGAACGCTTCGGCTAACGCCGACGCACCGCAGCATTCCGGACCACTGACCAAAGTTGCCTTGCTCCTGAACTGGTATCCCGAAGCCGAGCACGGCGGGTTCTACGCCGCCAAGGTGCATGGCATCTTTGCCAAGCACGGTCTGGATGTCGAGATTCAGCCGGGTGGCAAGACAACCGTCGTAGCACAGAGTTTGGTGCTCGGTCGCGTTCAATTCGGCGTGGCCAACGCCGACGATGTACTGATGGCGCGGAATCAAGATGTCCCGATGGTGGCGTTGATGGCACCCATTCAAAAGGGGCCTCGCTGCATCTTGGTCCGCAAGGATTCCGGCATCGCATCCTTTGCCGATCTAAAGAACATCACGTTGCAAATCGATCCCGCTCGGCCCTATGTGCCGTTCCTCAAGAGCAAAGGCTTGTTGGACGCGTCGGTCAAGCTTGCACCGTATTCGGGTACCGTCGCCCAAGTGGTGGCTGGACCGGGATACGCTTGCCAAGGCTACACGTTTAGCGAACCGTTCGCGGCCAAACAGCAAAAGGTCGACGTGACCGAATTGATGATGTCCGACATCGGCTACAACCCGTATGCGAGTTTGCTGGTGACCACCAACGAGTACTTGTCCAAGAACGACGATGTCTGCAAGCGAATGGTGGCGGCGTCGATCGAGGGTTGGCAAAAGTACCTATCCGATGCGGCCGCGACCAATGAAGTGATTCTCAAGGCCAACAAGCAAGGCATGACCAAGGAGACGTTGGACTACGGCGTGGAGGCTCTCAAGCCGTTGTGCATCGAGAACGAAGATGCTTCCAAGGTCGGTGCAATGAGTCGCGAGCGCTGGACCGAGTTGGCCGATACGCTCGTCGACCTCAAGCTGATCGACCGCGCGAAGGTCGACATCGACGCTTCGTTCCGCACCCCTAACCCGTAACCCACCCAACGGCTGGGGTGAATGTCGGTGCGCGGACGACTGTCCAAGCAGCCCCGAACGCGGTGTCGCTAGAATTCGGTGACATGCGTGCCGTATTTGAACGCAGCCACACGCCAACCTTGCGGTTCAAGTTTGAGCGTTATCTCGATCCGCTCCTGTCCAGCGCCCATGCCGGGACCGATTCGCAGACCGCCTCGCTGCACGTTGCGATCGTTGGTCATTTCCACGTGGTCGATTGCTAACTCGAGGTCGACTAGCGGGCTCGGCAGGGCTTTGAGCAGGCGTTCGATGCTCGTTCGGTTATTCCGGCCGCTATCCACGACCCAGGTTAAGGGATCCCGTTCCGTGGGGTTCTGCAACGCGAACCAAAACGCATTCGCAACGTCATTCGGGGACTGCATGTCGCCAAATTGCAACTGGGATAGCCAACGCACGAGTCCTTTCGCCACGTCGGGTTCCGAGAGTTTGCGCAATCCACGAGTGGTTTGTTCCCCAAGGAATTCATTGTCAAAGGTATAGACACGTCCCCAAGTAATGTCTCCCAGCGATTTGGACTCGACCGCAGAAGGGGCGATGGACAGCATCAACGTTTTCAGTTGTTCGATCGCTTCTACCGGCCTGTGTTCGCGAGGCATCCCGGAGCACAGGGCCAGCAGTTGCAACCCGCGTTCTGAGCGATCGTTCGGATTCATGCCCCCGAACGGACCTCCCATGCCTCCCATGCCACCACCCATGCCACCGGTGGAATTGCTGCGGCCAAAGCCGATCCCATCGTATCCCGACGAGATCATCGTCCTCCCCATACCCAATCCCCCAAACACTTTGCCCGAAGCGGCCCATCGACGCAGTTCGTCGGTGAGTCGTTGGCGAACATGTTCGCGAGTTACGTCAGGCTCATCTACGGTCGAAACGGAAACTGGCGCGAAGCTGGCCAAGAACAAGAACCGATCCAAGTCCAACTTGGGGTCGCTCAAGAGTGTTGCGATGGTTGGGTCTGGGTGTCTTTGCGAAGCCATTTGCGAGGCGATTTGGAGACGATGCGTCGAGAAGTCCAGCCAAGGGTGCGCTTTAAAGAACGCAGCATCCTTGATTTCGGCGATCCATTGGAATGCGTTGGAAGTGAATATCGCCGTCAAGACTTCCGATGAAGGGCTCGACGACGAGAGCTTTTGCTCAACGAAGGCCCACGACTGGGACAGCCGATGCGCTTGATACCCTTCACCATTGCTCATTTTGACCTTGGGGATCTTCGCGACCCAGCCAAGGATATCCAAGCAACCTGGCAGGGACTGATCTTGCATGGATTCCAACACCATGCGGTCGAACTCTTCGTGCGAGAAGACCGGAAGGAACCAGCCATTCTCCACTACGCTGAAGAAGTGATGTTGGAGCCCCATCGCGCGCAGGGGCTGTGCTAGGGAGTGAACGAGTTTTGGGTCGGTGCTGTAGCAAGCTTCGAACGCTTCTCGCCACGAGCCAGGGTCGCGTTCGCGTTCCAAGACACGCAACCATTCGGAGAGGGTCTTGCCCTTATACAGGATCGTTTCGACCGACTCAGGGAGGGGTGTTCCCGCAAAGGAAAGACGCCCGGCGTTGTAAAGACCGGAAACAGGACTGGGCTCGAGCGTGGCAGATGGAATCGGTGCCGTTGCGTTCTTGGGTATTCGCAGGATACGGGCCACGACGGTTTCACCGCGCCGCAGTTGCACTTGATTGGGTTCGATCGCAAGTTGGTCGGAGCCTTCGTGGATGGTGATTTCGTAGTAGCCGGCTTGCAACCGCGTGAGCTGGGCTCCTGGTTCGACCAGCATTTCGCTCGCAGCCCCTCCTCCACGGCGTTTGACTTCGATCTTGGTCGTGTCGGAGGTGGACTCGATCACGAGGTTGCCTTGATCGCTTTCCAGCAGCAATCGCCAGCCGAAGAAACCGAGGAATGGGAGCGACGCGAGCGCCAGCCACCACAGATTTGGAGGACTGCGTCGCCCTGGTCCTCGCGGGGACGGTTGAGGCAGCATGCGCGATGCGTTAGGTGCGGCAGGATCGGAGTCTGGGGGGAACGCGGTTTGCAACCCGCGGCCCGCCAGCGCCGCCAGATCCGACGATTCGCAGAAGGGTTGGATCGCTTCGGCCACATGCAGCGCGCTGGGAAATCGCGAATCGGGTTGGGTGCCGAGCAATCGATTCACCAACTCGCACAGTTCGCTCGGCAGATCGGGCCGGAGGGTTTGCAGATGGATCGGTTGATGTTGGCTGAGTCGTTTGAGTTTTTCGATCGGCGATTGATGGGGTGTCATCGCCAAGGGCGTTTGCCCGGTGAGGAGTTTGAAGAGGGTCGCTCCGAGCGAATACAGATCGCTGCGTGCGTCGACCGTTTCACTCCGTTCGGCTTGTTCGGGCGCCATGTAATCGAGGGTGCCGAGAAATTGACCGACGGTGGTCAATTCTCCCACCGGACCATCCCATCGATGGAAATGGACAAGCCCAAAGTCGAGCAGTTTCACGCGCCCCGCGCGATCGAGCATGACGTTGGAAGGTTTGATGTCGCGATGGATCATGCCGAGTTGGTGCGCGTGATGAAGCGCGAGCGCCAGTTGCCTCGCGATCTCGCATGCATCGGCGGTGGGGATAGGCGAGATGCCTCGCATGAGTTTGCCCAGATCGAGTCCGTCGACGAACTCCATTGCGAGGTACTGCATGCCCGACTGCGAACCGGCGTCGGTGGCGGTTACGATGCCCGGATGTTGCAGTTGGCCGGCCGCTTGAATCTCGCGTTCGAAGCGTTGCAGGGTTTGAGGATGGGACCATTGGATCGGGATCAACTTGAGCGCCACCACCTTTTTCAATTGGGTGTGTTCGGCGCGGTAAACGCTGCCCATGCCACCGCGTCCGATGCGTTCGAGGATGCGGTATTGGCCGACCGTCACGGGATGTTCGTGGGTGGCGGATAACTCGCGAGCGTGTTGCTGGGCCGCTTGCCAAGCCGCTTCGATGGCTTGTTGGGCTTCGGCAAGAGGAGGATCTGCGGAGTCTTGGAAGTTGGGGTCTTGCAAGGTTTCACGGAGCAAGTTCCCGTGGGTGGACTCCAGTTGGGCCAAGCGTTGGTTGCATGGTTCGCATGCGGAGATATGCGTATCCACATTGCCGCTGATGAACTCGTCGGCCATGCCCAAGTAGTATTCGATGAGAATCTCTTGGGAGGGGCATTCGGATTGCGGTTTCGAAGTGCGGCTTGCGGTGTCTACCATGGGCTTCATTTGGGGTAACCTGAAGGGAGTTTCGTGCGGATACGCTTTCGTGGGGCCGCGTCTTGTCGGTACGATGACGCGGTCGATGGATGAAGCGGCACCGATGGCAAGAGGCGAGGCCCTAGAGAAGAGTCGTTGGGAGCGTGACACGAAACGCTGAGAGGATGGATTGGAACATGGAAAACCCTTCCAAAGCAAGCGATTCTTTGCCGACACGTCCTTCGCTGTTGGCGGCGGCCCTCGGTGCCGAGCCCATGGCGTGGCAGCAGTTGGTGACGCTCTACGAGCCACGGATGCGGCTTTGGTGCCGCACGCAGGGCTTGGACGAGACCGCCACGGCGGATGTTTTGCAAGAGGTGTGGATCTCGGTGGCGCGCGGGCTCTCGAGTTTTCGTTCGCAGCCGGGAGCGGGTGCGTTTCGGGCGTGGTTGCACCAGATCGTGCGGCGCAGGATCGCGGATCTGCGCCGTAGGCAAGGAGGACTTGAGTCGGCGGTCGGCGGTTCGACGTTTGCTGTGCGGCTGTCGGAGCTTGCTCAAGACGATGCGCTATCGGCGCCCACTGAGGCAGGGTTGCCGATGACCGGGCTGCAGCGGGCCATGGAGTGCGTGCAGCGCGACGTCGATCCGAAGACGTGGCAAGCGTTCTGGCGGTGCGTGGTCGATCAGCGGGCGACCGAGGAGGTGGCCCGTGAGCTTGGGATGACACCGGCCAACGTCAGGCAATGCCGCAGCCGCATGCTGCGAAGATTGCGGCAAGCGATGGAAGGATGAAGGATTAGCCGGGGTTTTGGATGAAACGCATTACCAGCCCGACGCGCCAGTTTTGAAGTTGCGCTTTCCACGTGCCGGACTAAGCAGCAGCTCGATACTCCCTGGGAATCACGATGGACAGTAGCCCTTGCAGTGTTTTTAGTCCTCCTGGGGTTTTTGTTCTTTTCTCGATGTAACGGAGCTGGTCGC
>JBKCUI010000132.1:0-2015 GCA_046318495.1 Pirellula sp.
CTTTCGGAGATACCTTCAATCGTCACAACATCCGCTCCATCGAGCGAGGCAGCAAGGATCAGACAGCCACGCATGATCTTACCATTGACCCGCAAGGTGCAGGCGCCGCAAACGCCATGCTCGCAGCCGGCATGCGAGCCCGTCAGGCCCAAATCAAGGCGGAGGAAATCAATCAAATGGCGGCGCGGTTCCACATGGCGCATCACCTTCTCGCCATTCACCGTCAGCGTAATCGGGATCATGCCGCTTGCACCTTTTCGCGCAGGAAACTTTGCAAAACGCGTTCTGTCAGCACGCGCGCCAAATGGCGCTTCATTTCAGGCGGACCATGCAGATCCTGCGGTGGATCAAGGTCTTCGGCCAAGGCGGCTTGAGCCGCGCTGATGCTCGCCGGATCCAAACTGCGGCCCGCAAGCGCCTTCGCCGCAGATGCTGCTAGCACGGGAACTTTGTCCACACCGAAATAGACTAGGCGCGGAGCAACGACGCGCCCCGCATCCAAATGTAATGTCGCTGCAAGCCCCGCCATGGCGTAATCACCGGACCGCCGCGCGATTTCTTCGATCGCGCCAAGCCGCTTGGTCAGCGGAATTTCCACAGCGGCGATGATTTCCTGCGGCTCAAGGGCGGTTTGCAGCAGGTCGGTGAAGAAGGCGGCGGCAGGGATACGGCGTTCGCCCTTGGCCGATACCGTGATTACCGAGGCGTCAAGCGCGATGATGCAGGCGGGCAATTCCGCAGCCGGATCAGCATAGGCAAGGCTACCCCCAATAGTGCCGCGATTGCGGATGGCCGGGTGCGCAATCAGCGGCGCCGCCGCTGCCAGTAAGGGCGCATGCGCTTTTACAAGTGGATCGCGGCAAAGATCGGCATGGAGTGTCAGCGCCCCAAGGCGCAGCGCCTGGCCCTGCACAGAGATACCGCGCAACTCGGGAATCCCGGTAATGTCTATCAGCTTGCTTGGTTCAGAAAGACGGAAAGCAAGCGCCGCCAAAAGGGTCTGACCGCCAGCGATGATCTGGGCTGAGCTTCCATGCGCCCGAAAGGTGGACCAAAGCTGGTCAAGGCTTCCGGCGACGTCATAACCCATGGCAGGCCATTTCATGCGGGGTCGCCCTGAAGTTGTTTTAAAGATGTTCATCATCCCAGGGGGCCGCGTGTCAAGTGGACTTGTCGCGTGTTTATGCCGCTCTGATTGCTCGTTTAGGCTGCTTGGCGTTCGAAAGCCAGGGGGCTTTTGCCTCCCAACGCTGAATGCCTGCGGCGCGGGTTATAGAAGCCGTTGATGTATTGGAATATGGTGCTTTTGGCTTGGCGACGGGTTTCCCACGTCCTGCGCCGGAATTCGCCACCTTGGAAAGGGTAGATTGGTTCAATAACAGACGCTTGCTGGTACCAATCAGCTATATTCCGCCCGCGGAAGCCGAGGAGCGCTACGATGCCTCACTGGATCAGCCAGCCATGGCAGCGTAACTTAAGCAAATCAGCATCCGGCAAGCCCGGGGCGGTTCATATACTGTTCGACAAAAGCTCGCTAATTGGCCTTTAATTATTTGTCGACGGACAAGCAATGCTAGCTGAACATATTGTCTACCAAACCGGCTACATCCCAATCTAAAGACGGACACCCTTCACTTGTATCTTAGCTTGTTCTGAAGGATGATCCTCAATAGCCAGTCCCTTCAAGGCAAAAGAGGTTCGGTATGTTGCTGGTACGACGTATATTTTTGGGAATGCTCGCTGCGCCTGCGATTGTGCACGTTTCCCAAGCGCAGGATTTTCCAACCCAACCGCTCCGCTTGATCCCACCCTACCCGCCCGGCGGTGGTACGGACACTGTAGCGCGACTTCTACTTCCGCATCTCATGGCCCAACTTGGGCAAAACATTGTGGTGGAAAATCGCAGCGGCGCAGGTGGCACCATTGGTGCCGCCGAAGTGGCGCGTTCGCCGAAAGATGGGCATACCTTGTTGCTCGATAGTATGGGCCATGTGGTAAACGCGACACTGATGCCC
>JBKCUI010000133.1:0-2250 GCA_046318495.1 Pirellula sp.
CGATGAGGGTTGCATCGCGCAGAGCGGCGATGACTTCGTCGAGGGCAGCGAGGTCGGTGATGCAGCGGTAATGCGACGCATCGAGCGTCGCGCGGCGTGCTGGAGGCGGGGCATCGTCACTGCTGGAACTGGATGTGGTGCTATACAAAACGAAAGCGGCGAGCCGGCGCAACCCTAACTCGCGAAAACGCGACTCCAGGGCCGGTGCATCGGGCAATCCAGGCTTCATCGCCTCCCACGGCATTTCAAAGGGGCAGTCGATGCGCAATCGCACCAGTTCGCGGCTGAGCATGGCATCGTCGCGGTGCTGAGCGAGCTTCTCCCGTTTCTTATCTCCTGCAACGCGATCTAAGTTCGCGTAGATTCCATCGAGAGATCCGAACTGATCCAATAGCTGTTGGGCGGCTTTTGGGCCGATGCTCGGTACGCCCGGGACGTTGTCCACCGAGTCACCGACCAAGGACTGAAAGTCGACGACTTGATCAGGCCGGATAGCCCATGTGGCCATCAGTTCTTCGGCGCGGAAGAGTTCGTTCTTGCGCAGATTCAGCATGGAGGTTTGGTCGCTGATGAGTTGCCGGCAATCCTTATCGCTAGTGACCAGCAGGACGCGAGCGCCGATCGCTTCGGCGCGATGCGCGAGGGTCGCCAGGATGTCGTCGGCTTCGAAGCCCGGCAGGGAGATCTTGGGGATCCTGAGGATGTCGAGGCTATCTTGAATCAGTTGGATCTGCCCGCGCAGGGCTTCGGGCATTTCTTCGCGATGGGCTTTGTACGCTGGGTAGAGTTCATTGCGAAACGTCTCTTCGGACGCATCGAAGGCGCAAACGAGGTAGTCCGGGTTCCATTGCTGCAGCAGGTTGGCGATGTCACGCAAGAAGCCGTGGACCGCGCCGACTTCAACGCCATGCGGGCTGGTCATGGCCGGAAGTGCGTGGAAGACTTGATAGATCAACGAGTGGGAGTCGACGAGGATCACCAGCGGCTGAGTTGGCCGCTGCGGAGGCGTCGAGGGCTCGGACACGGCGTCTGCAGAATTCACCGATGAAAACTCTGCATCCACGTCCACGTCGTGATCCGCTGTGTTCGGCGGGCTATTGTCCGGCGACAGGGGATTCGACGAAGCCTCGGGGGCGGATTCCTCGACGGCATCGAACAGAGGGAGGTTGGGCTGGTGAGGGGACCGTGATTTCTTTGGCATGCCCAGGAGTGGATAGCGAGGAAGGGGCAAGTTGGAAACCGGCCATCATACCAAGGCACTGCAACCGCTTGCTCGGACGGGCAAAAAAGAAAGCGGTCGAAAGCATTGCTTCCGACCGCTTTTCTAATTTCAAAGCGTTCCGTTACCGGTCAGCGATTAATCGAGAGAGACGTCCAACGACGTTTGACCCGGTTTGATCGTTACCGTGCGACCGAGGTCGGCTTCGTGGAACTTCGCATTGATTTTGCCAAAGGCTGCGTCGTCGCCATCCTTTTGCACAAAGAATGCTTACTTGCCTGGAACCAGCTTGGCTTCGAACGTGCCATCGGCGCCCAGTTTGCCTGGGGCCGGGTGACCGCGCTCAAGCGGTTGCAGCAGCCAGACCACGCCGGAGACGGGTGCGCCACCGGAGGTAACCTTGACCGCCACGCTGGAGGCATCGGCCATGGGCGGGACGTTGTACGCACAACCGGTGAACACACAAGCGAGCAACAAGAGAACCCAACGCAACATCGGAACCGCCTTACTCTGGAGTTTCGTAGGTTTGAGCATCATTACGTCCGGCCATCCACTTCACGACGATACCGTCGGTAGCAGCAGCCAGGAACTTGACCGAACCGTCGCCGAAAACAGCGTTGGCACCCGAACCGTGCCATGCGAATGGCTCGTCGTTAGGACCGCAGTTGTTGACCGTCCAACGGCACTCAGCAGGACCGCCGATGACGTTGCTGAAGTTGTTGATCCGGGCGATACGGCTTCCGGGAGCAATCGCGTTGCTGGGACCCGAGTAACCGTTGGTGGTGGAGTCAGGATCTGCCCAAGCGTACATCAAACGGCCGCTGGTGGTGCCACCCGACCAAGCGGTTGGGAAGGCATCGCTGCTCGAAGGAACCGGAGTGGTACGGTTCGAGAGGGCACCGAACTTCGAGACGTTGGGGTGAGCGCGGCCAGCATCTTCGATACACATGAGCGTGAATGCAGTACCGTCGGTGGCGGCGGCCATCTTGCTGCTTTCGCAGTCCATCAGACCTTGAACACGCATTTCGAGG
>JBKCUI010000134.1:0-5794 GCA_046318495.1 Pirellula sp.
TCGGCCAGCGCACTGCGCTCCAGCACTTCGATGGACTCCTCCAGACGGAGTCGCTCTTTTTTGTTGTAGCCGAGCATGACCGAGAGCAAGTAGTTCATGCCAAACTTAGGATTGCGGGACTCCAACGTGTTGGGCGCATAAAAGTTGCGAGCATCGAATCCGCGCGAGTGCGTGAAGTTGAACGTATCGTTGGGACAGCGAGTGACGAGCGTCTTGAACTCTGGGTTGTCTTGGAGCGATTGGAATGCGGGTTCCTTCGTCAGCTCACTTCGAAATCGCCAACCATGCTGGATGGCGGCTGCTAAGCGATCGAGGGCTTTGTCTGGCTCTCCGGCAAGCGCCCAAAAGCGAGCGGCCAAGTAGTCCAGCGGGAAGGGTTGTGGCGACTGCGAACGCATTTCGTCAAATCGCCCAGCGACTTGGCCGTGCTTGCCCTGCTCGATCCATTGCACCAACTCCTCTTGGCCGCCCTCATCGGAGCTGTAGATACGAAGCAAGACGTCCGCAGGTTGGCTGGCGTACCAATTGATGTCGAGGGAGAGGTAGTTGATGTCTTTATTCATCGTCAAGCGAAACAGCGAGGTCATTCCGTTGATGCTGCCGACCGGGGTGAGGACTTTGGGCAGATTCTTCGCGTTCTTGACGTCCTCTTGGAGATCGATGGCGGTTGGAAAGTCGCAGGAGTAAGCGATGCCCTGAACGTGTTTGCTGATGCCCCGAGCATCGATTTCTGCCAGAACGGGCCCGAGGATGCGTTCGCGAAACCTATCGACATCGATGCCAGGAGCGATGGGAACATTTTCCAACACGATGACGTTTCGGGCCGGGATGTTGCGAAGGTGGCAAAAGTGGTTGGCCAACGTTCGCGAGTCTTTGGAAGCGCCGTTGACGACCACGACCCAACCTGCGGACGATGCCCCGGCGAGTGCGGGGAGGCTACCCCATTCCATCCCAGCGAGCGAGAGCACCCCGGCTAGGAGCCAGCAGACGGATTTTGGCAAGGAAAACATAGGTCGGGCCAAGAACTGCGTGGAGAAAATGCGATCTCGAACGCGAACCCCTTCAAAAAATCAGTGACTTTGATAGGATCGGGGCCAACGTAGGCGAGAGAAAAGCTGTCTAACGCATCGTGCATCCTACCGCATTGGCGGCTGGCGAGGCACCTAGCGAGCGGTGAATCATCACCTGCGGGACGGGAAAGGCGACCGGTTGGTCGGCTTGTGCCGTCCGCTCCCGGAGTGCTGGCGCCTGGCCGGAGAGTAGGTCGATCTCTTCATTGCGGGATTTCGAGTTAACTCAAGGCCAAAGTTGCGGACACGAAGTCTGGGGCCGGTGTTTGAGGGGCTGGAAACTGGACGTTCAGAGTTCGGGCGAACCGAACCGAGCGTGCCGGATTCGGTTCCCGCGAATACCCTTGCGTGTGGATGAGCGACGAGCATCGCGGCACACGCAGGCCATAAAAAATTGAAAAAGCATGCTGGTTCATTCCGATCCGAAGCCGTAATGGTCGTGCGAAGCGACGCGAGCGGGGTTGGGTTTTGGGGTGAACGGCGACGACCCATAGCGAGAGCGTAGCTCAGTCGGTAGAGCAAAGGACTTTTAATCCTTGGGTCGAGGGTTCGAGTCCCTCCGCTCTCACTCGCATGATTTCCTCAAAAACCCCGCGGTTCACGCTTGAGCCGCGGGGTTTTTTGTTTGCCGGTTTGCGTCCTTGCCAGCGACTGCCGCATCCCCGTCCCATCTCTCACCCATCGCACTTGCGATTCCCGATGCCCCGCATCCCCATCCCACCCCGCAGCGTGAGCGCGGGCTGTCCCCGCCCATCCCCCCAACTCGTCCAGCTCCACCGTAGGGCGGGTCTCCAGGCCCGCCGACCGCGCACCCCAAGCTGCTTTCTCCCCCCTCTCCGCGTCTCCGCGTCTCCGCGTCTCCGCGTGGCACTACTCCCCCTGCCCATCTCCAAGCACCTCCCAAACACATCACGCCGCCAAAAATTGGACTCCTGCCTCAGTGTCCATTAGAACCAAACACCATGCGTCGAGAAAACACGACGGCGTGGAGTTCGCCCACCCTCCGTCTTGATTATGGAAGCGACACTGCCAACGAACCGGATATTGCGATCGTGGTGAGCCGTACTTTGCATTCGATCTCGAGGAGACATCGGATTCGATGTCACCGACGTGCACGAAGTGCTTCCCGAGCCGACGCCAAGAACCTCAATGCTCCGTTCACCTTCGATCGCGCTGGCCGGATGCTCACGGCCGCCAGTGGACGCTACTCCAACACGGTAACCTACACGTTCGACCCAGCAGGCCGCAAAGCCAGCGAAGCGCTGACAATCAGCAGTGTGACCTACACCATCGGCCAAGCCTACAATGCTCGCAATGAACTGACTACGGTTACTTACCCCGATAGCTCCACCTCGACTCGAAGCTACCACGCCACCGGTGCTCTCAACCAATTGGCCCTCGATGGCTCGACGATCAGCACACGCTCCTACGACGCCGGGCGACGCCTGACAAGCGAAGTCCTCGGTAACGGGATCACCGAGACTCGCAGTTATCGCAACGACAATCTGCTCTCTGGGATCAGCTACAGCGATACGAGTATCGGGAACCTGAGTTACACCTGGGACGCAAACAAGAACAAGACTTCTGAGACCATCACCGGGGTGATGAGTGGTTATGGATTCACCGCCGCTGGCACATCCTACGACTTCGAAGATCGACTGACGGGCTTTTCGCGCGCAAGTGGTACCTTCACGCAAGGTTGGAACCTGACCAGCGTTGGGGACTGGACAAGCGTAACGACCAACGGCACAGCGCAGAGCCGTACGCATGGCCCCACACACGAACTTCTCACCGCGGGCGGTTCGAACGTGACGACCGATGTGAAAGGCAACATCACAACGCTCCCAACAACGCTTCTTGCCCCTGGAGCCTCAACGGCGATGAATCTCGCTTGGGACTTCGACAACAAGATGAAGTCCGCAGACATCGATGCCAATGGCTCGGCAGATGTGAACTTCCAATTCGATGCCTTGGGACGCCGCGTTGCCAGAACCGGCACGGGTGGTTCCACAGTCTACTTGCAGATGGACCAGCAGACGATCGCGGACTATCCGGTCGGGGGAACGGCGAGCACGCCCACGTATCGCTACGTGTACGCGAGCTATATCGACGAGCCTGTTGTGCGAAAAGGGGCTGGCACCGGAGGGACGATTCTCTACTACCATCGCAACCAACAGTTTTCTATAACGGCTATAACCACATCGACGGGCGCAATCAGTGAGCGCTACGCCTACTCGGCCTACGGTCAACCGACCGTCCTAGACGCCTCAGGATCGATCCTAAACGCGTCAGCGATCTCGAACCGCTACACGTACACCGGACGCGAATGGGACGCGACGCTGGGCCTGCATCACTTCAGGGCGCGCTGGATGAGCCCGAGTGCCGGAAGGTTTCTCACTAGAGACACGGTAGAGTATCGGACCGGTCGTTTTAATCTGCATGAGTTTATAAATGCGAGTCCCATAACCAATTCCGACCCTTCCGGCAACTGTACGGTTCGGCTCGTTTGTACTACGCTTGGACTTATGTTCGAACACTGCGGAATTGAAACTAGTGTAAATGGAGTTAATTGGAATAGATGGCACGTTAGATCTCCATGGGGAGGGTTCGGGGGCGATAGGTGCGACGTTATAAATAAGAGGATTGAAACGCCTGATTGGATGGGGCCTATGTGGAATTGGAGAATTGAAGCTGAATGGATAGATCCGACTGGAACACTTTGTGGTTGCATCGACCGAGAAGCGGGAGCTTTCCCCAAGTTACCGTATTTTGCGAAACCCAGTAACAGCTGTGAATCTTATCCAACCTGCAACAGCAATTACACGACGCATTGTATGATGAAAAAGTGTGGGATAACATCCGACAGACCATGGGCGCCTGGGTGGGATCATCGTATGGCAGAATGCGTTAAAAAGCGTTTTCCTTGTCAGGCGTCTCCAACTACAGTCAGTAACTGTGTTTGCGATGAATGGAAAGTCGTAGATAACAACTGGTGCGCCAGTAAGCCGAATCCACCAATCATATCGCCACGTGTTATCTGAGGAAGCTGGATATGTTCAGGAAACACTTTTTTCGCGTCGCGACAATTGGGGTTGGCATACTAGTTGCAGTGATCGTCTTTGGTAGAGGACAGCAATACATATTGAGGGAAAAAATTTCAAGTAGCGTTACGCTAACACTAATCAACAATGGGGCAAGTCGCGACGGGACGGCATGTGTTAAGATCTTGACGTACCCAGATTTTTTTATAGGTACGATCGAAGCCAGTCTCTTTAGCGCTAGTAGTTTTTCTATATTTGACAGACTTAATCGATTTGACAGTATCGACGGCAAGGTGACTTGCATCTTCGACAACTCCCATGAATTTGTTTTTGTTTACCTTCACGAGAAAGATGAGTACTGGATTAAAGCAGCACAATTTGGCAACGAGCGTGATAGTGATGAGTTCGGATCCAGAGGTACTAAGAGAGATGTTTTTTTAACAGAGTTTGCGAAGATTGCCGAAAGTGGACCGGGAGGCATCAAAGGGGTCAGGCCTCGTTGATGTGCGTGATGTTGCGAATTTGGGCGTACCACCGTATTGAACGGGCGACGAGCTTGAGGCTTCCAAGGAATGGACTACAACGGTCGCCGCCCTGCTCCGAGCCACAACATTGTGCACTTTTGCGTTCGAGAACTCGTCGCAATGAGGGAGATTAATCCTGCACTCGCGATTTGAGTCGGTAAGGAGCAGGGTTTGATGCTTCGATGGCTGATTTACTCGTTACTTCATGCTCGATTCTTGTCGGACCAGACCGCCTGCATGCCCATTTTGCGGCATGTGCGCAGACATTGAGACCGTCGTCATTCGGATGCAAGTCCCCTTACAGCGCGCGAAGCAAAATGCCACCCGCGCAACAGGAAGCTAGCAATTGATAGCCGCTGAGAGCGGTCGATAGGAGAACGCCCGTCGGACTTAGGTTCACGGTTAGATGCTTGGGCGGGACTGGTCCATCATCGTGCCACCATAGCCAATGCCGCTCAGATCCTGTAAACTCGGAATCGCTGGACGATGCTGTGGAGATGGTCGCTCTCTCGCCCCCACCTACGACTCTTCTCGAGTCGACTTCGTTCCCCCCCGCAGGGTTAGTTCGTGGGGTCTTCGTGGTACCTTCGTGCCCCCCGGATCACCAACTCAACGTCTGGCTGCTGCGTGCTTTAAGTGCAACTTCGTGGTTCGTGGGGGCACGCACATGCGGCTATGCCTTTTTGCGCACTATGCGCCATAGACGTAGGTGCGTACTCCCGAACCATTCCCGGCTGCAACTTGCGAGATTTTTGGGCTTCGATTCGAGACACGGCCACAGCGATCTCGTAAACTGAAACTCATGGTCACAAGCATCACTCCAATCCTCGAACAGCACATGCCTCGCGCGCAGGCGCGCGCGGGAGGCCGGAACACATATTCCGGGTTCGAATTCTGCGCATACTGCGATCCGACCACCTCGGCTGCGCCGTTGACCAAGCAAACGCCTACTCGATCCGAGTACACACTTACGAATTGCGCTGGGACCAACCTCAGCAACCAACAGTTTTCTATAACGGCTATAACCAATTCTACGGGCGCAATCAGTGAGCGCTACGCCTACTCGGCCTACGGTCAACCGACCATCCTGGGCGCTTCAGGATCGATCCTAAGCGCGTCGACGATCTCCAATCGCTATACGTACACCGGACGCGAATGG
>JBKCUI010000135.1:0-5678 GCA_046318495.1 Pirellula sp.
AGACCGCAACATGACCGCACCCATCTCTCGACGATACGTATGGCGCTTTGCAATCGGTTTCGTATGCATGGGTGCATCGCTCTACGCGTCGCACTGCCATGCGCAAGAGCGCGCCCCGGTAGCCAGCCCTCGCTTTGCCGGGCCCACCGATTCGGGATTCTTACTCCCCAACGGATGGCATCTCACGCCAGCCGGCAAACACGTGCAGCTGACCGATCTTCCGTTGAACATCGTTCCTCTTGCTGACAGCCAGAAGGTCGTCGTCACTACCAATGGCTTTAATACACACACGATCGCGTTGGTCGATATCGAGCGAGGGGAAATCGTAGCGAAGGACAAGGCGCACCAAAGCTGGTTTGGATTGGCGGTTTCTGCAGACCAGTCCGACTTTTGGTGGTCAGGCGGTGGACTGGGGCGATTCCATCGCTTTCGATTGCAAGATAGCAATTGGAACCTGCGTTCCGAGCGCGAGCCTGATGTGCTGAAAATGAAACCAGCAGAGGTGGCGGAAATGCGTAAGCAGTTGATCCGCGACAATGCATTCAAGAGCGGTGCATGCCTGAGTCGCGACGGCTCGAAACTCTATTCGATGAGCATCAACTTGGGGCAGCTCGTTCAATACGGAGTCTCGGAGGATGCGTTGGAGATTCAACGCACGCTCGACCTCGGTGGACGCCCCTACGATATTCAGCGCTCGCCGCGTAATGGTTTTTTGTATGTCAGCGACTGGTCGGAACGCCGACTGCGAGTCATCGACCCAGAGGCTTGGCAAGTGATCGCGACCATACCCGTCGGCGAACATCCCAATCAAATCGCGTTTCACCCATCGGATGACCGCTTGTTTGTCGCATGCGCCTCTTCCAATGGCGTGTGGGTGATCGATACGCAGCGCGGGGTCGTTGTCGAGACCATTATCACGAGCTTGTTTCCTATGGCTCCGGAAGGATCTACTCCCGATGCGTTGGCCGTCGCGCCGGATGGCGAAACGCTATTGGTTGCAAACGCTGACAATAACTGCATCGCCGTGGTCGACATCTCCTCCCCCAGCCGTAGCCAAGTCAAAGGCTTTGTTCCCACAGGCTGGTACCCCACCGCTGTGTCCGTCACCCCGGACGGTTCCAAACTCTTGGTCGGAGTCGGCAAAGGGAATCAATCCAAAGCCAATCCCATTTATCCCGTCGACACCGACGATACGAAGCTCGGTGAAGTCGAAGTATTCGCCAAAAAGCTCCTGCCCTATCCCTACATCGGAACGACGATGAGCGGCTCGCTTTCGATCGTCGAGATGCCAGACGATGAGACATTGGCCCAATACACGGCACAGGTTTATCGCAATTGCCCGTACTCCGATGGATTGCTCAAGAAGTTTCCTCATGCCGAACCTTCACCGATCCCGTCGCGCGTCGGCGACCCGAGCCCCATCAAATACGTCATCTACGTGATCAAAGAAAATCGCACTTACGATCAAGTCTTCGGCGACCTGGCGACAGGAGATCACCCCAAGGGAAATGGAGATCCGAGCCTCTGCATGTTCCCTCGTTCCGTGACGCCCAATCATCACAAAATCGCTGAACAGTTCGTGCTCTTTGACAATGCCTATTGCAATGGTCAAGTCTCGCGCGATGGCCATCCTTGGAGCACCATGGCTTACAACACGGATTACATCGCTCGCGACTGGCATTTGACCTACTCCCAACGCCCCGGAATCGACGATGACGATGAAGGTGAATTGTCCAACGCTCCGTCGGGCTACATCTGGGATGCATGCCGCCGCGCGGGAATCTCTTATCGCAGCTACAAAGAATACGGAGGCCGGGTTTCCGATTCCGAAGGCAAACCGATGATGGAGGGAAAGGTCCCCGGTCTGGTAGGTCACATGTGTCCCAATTATGGTATCGGCGTACCCGGTCGACGCGAACGGGATACCGACCTCGTCGACATCATGCTCGAAGAGTACCACCAGTTTGTACGCGATGGCAACATGCCCCGCTTCATCATCATGAGTCTCGGTGAGGACCATACCGATGGCACGAAACCAGGCTCGTTCACGCCGCAAGCCTGTGTAGCAAGCAACGACCTCGCGTTAGGCAAACTCGTCGATGCCGTCAGCCACAGCCCGCTGTGGCCGGAAACGGCCATCTTTGTCATCGAAGACGACGCGCAAAATGGTCCCGATCACGTCGATGCGCATCGCACGGTCTGTCTGGTCGCCAGCCCTTATGCCAAGCGTGGGGTGGTCGACAGCACGCAGTACAGTACGGTGAGCTTGATCCGCACGATGGAATTGATTTTGGGCCTGCAACCGTTGTCTCAGTACGACGCTGCAGCCCGTCCAATGTTCGATGCCTTCACGATGCAGCCGGACTTCAGCCCCTACGATGCAACTCCTGCCGAGATCGATCTGGAAGCGAAGAACTCGCCCCTCGCTTACGGTGCCGATCGCTCGATGCAAATGGACTTCAGCGAGTACGATCGCATCGATGATTTTGAGCTCAACGAGATCTTGTGGAAATCGATCATGGGCGAGAACGCGCCGATCCCTCCAGCCGTCCGTCGAGCCATCGTGGTCCGATCCTCCACCGAGCCGTGAGCCCCGCACTCGGTTCAGTCGAACAGTAGCTCCGTGGCATCGAGGCCGCGCAAGAAACTACCAACGCGTTCGATTTGAGAATTCCTGTCCGGTTTGCTAGACACGCGTTCGGCGGACCCACGCCAAGCATGAATTTGGAATGAAGGAGTTCAAACCTAAGGATCTTGCGTAACAGCATTCGACGTGCGATCGATTAAGATTGGGAAGTCGGAGACATTGGATTTGCCCTTCTAGTGCAGCTTGGTTCACCGCTTATGAACTCCCGATTTCAGAATGCCACACGCAGCCCGAGTTCTAGGCATGGATTTACCTTGGTGGAGCTGTTGGTCACGCTAGCCGTGATTGGCATCCTCGTGGGGCTGCTCTTGCCAGCTGTGCAGCAGGCGAGAGCTGCGGCTCGCAGAATCAGTTGCGACAACAATCTCAAGCAACTGGGGCTGGCGATCTTCAATCATGAGTCGGCTCATCGCAAATTGCCGCCGGGCTATGTCTTCACCCTTGGACCGCAGGGGAATCATTCAGGTTTCGGATGGGGAGCAAAGATTCTCCCATATCTCGAACAGAATTCGGTCTACTTCGAACTTCATTTCGACGTACCTCTTTTCGATCCGATCAATGCCGTCGCACGCGAACGCCAATTGTCGGTGTTTCTCTGCCCGGAGGACACGGTATCGGCGGGCAACTTCGTGACCATGGGAGACGAACGCTATGCGATGGCAAGTTACGTCGCATCGTTTGGACCGCCCGACTTGGATGAAACGCAAGAAAAACGGGATGGACTATTCAGCAGGAACAGCGAGACACGATTCTCTCATGTTACGGATGGTCTTTCCAATACACTGGCTTGTGGAGAAAGGCAAAACGGCCCCTTTCGACGCGCGGGTGTGCACGGCCCACACTTTTCGTACGAAACTGCCTGGGCAGGGTCGATCCGTGAAATCACCGATCCAACAGACGATCATGGACACATGACTCTGTTTCAATCGGGTCACACTCCCAATAGCCCGTACTCGGATGATCGTGATGTATCCGCCCCACATGTCGGCTATGCAAACTTTCTTTTCGCAGATGGATCCATTCGACTCATCGTTGAGAGCATTGACCCAAGCGTATACCAGGCCCTATCAACCCGTGCCGGAGCGGAAGTTATGGATCATGACTTCCAGTGATCTCGACCTCCAATAAATTGGGATCGCTCTCTCGCTTCACTCGGATCGAATCGATTGAAGTGAAGGTCATATTGCACGAGTAGCAACCAAGCACTTCACGATTGCGAATTGCAAATCCGGCTTGCTGTTGAGCTGCCCCCAATTTCTGCCCGGGGCCTATGAGGGGGCAGGCTCAACGAGGCTCTAGACTCTCATAACACCTGGACAGAAATTGGGGGCAGCTCAGTGTCGCTTACGTATGGACAACTAATGTCATGGTCCATCGGAATCTTGAACTTTAGGATACGACGGCTTCATGAAGTCGATCATTGCCCCGATTCCGAAACCAAAGACCGTTCCAACCACAATCGGAGTGAAGTAGTCTCGGGAATCCGAAACGATGGGATAAATCCAGGGACCAGATATTATCCCTGACCAGATTCCCGCGATGGTGAATGGGACGAACCATCCAACGCGTAGGAAGATCGACACAAAAGCAATTATTCCGAGTGCCACACCTAATCGCGATGCGGGACTCGGATAGTAGTTGATCGCTGCGCAGATCGAGAAAAGACCGACGACCATGCACCCGCTTTTCAGGACCGCAATTCGTTCAATTGAAAGCATGTTTACCTCCAAATCCGACTCCGTTGGATTGTTTTGTTAAGCCAATGCAGACACCTTCAATCCAGTGCACGAACAAATTGCAGACGAATTGCCTCACGATGTTGACCGGCTCGGAATTTCTGTTCCACTCGCAATGAAGGTAACGGTTGGAGAATGGGTTGAGGGTGGAGTGTACGTTTGTGTTACTGGAGCGTAGGCGCAGCCGGAGCGTAAGCAACACAAGTCGCCGCGAATGCGGCTGGGGTCCTATAGTCCAAGCTGCTGTGTGGCCGGACATTGTTGTAGTCTTCTTTCCAGGCCCGCGTCAGCCTTCTCGCTTCCCCTAAGGTCGCGAACTCCTCAACGGCCAAAAACTCGTCTCGGAAACGGCTATGGAAGCTCTCCGCATAGCCGTTTGCCGGGGACTACCTGGCTCGATGTACAGTGTTTCAATGTGCAACGGCTTGAGCCCTTCTCGGATCGCGTCGGCCACAAACTCTGGGCCGCTGTCGCTGCTGGCCGTCTCGGTCTTCGAGGTTCGGTTCCCTTCATCGTCAAAGGTGTAGGTGAAGCCTAATCCTGCCGTGGTTTGGTTGTTCGTCCCAGTCGTAAATCCAGTGGTATTCCGATTGCCGTTGGCATCGAAACCATAGGTCTCTTTGGCCTGCGATGTGTGGGTTGCACCGACCAATTGCGATGTCTGGTCGTAGGAATAGGTATCGGTACCTTCAAGCGTCGAAACAATGGAAGCGATCCTGGAAAGGGGATCGTAGGTATAGGCGTAGGTATCGAGGTTTGTGGAACCTTGCTTGTGGGCGATGCCACTGAGTCGATTGGCCGAGTCGTAGGTGAAGTCCGTTGTGGCAACGGCATTGCTTGTACCCGTGCTCTGGTACCGGGCGATTTGGGTGCGCTGACTGAGGGCGTTGTACGCGAAAGTCAGATGTTTCGCGAGGACCGTATTCCCACCCGACTGACCCTGCTCGACAAGATCGGTCAATCGTTGCAGTGGGTCGTATTGGTAGGTGTTCTTGAAGTCCAGGGTCGAACCTATCGATGTCTTGAGTTCCGTTCGATTGTTCATGGCTCATCTGGTTTTTCTTTTTCGAGGATGATGATTTCGTCGATTCCGTTCTTGCCACATGGAACCCGTTTGCGAAGCGTCGCGTATCCGTCTGCACTTACCTTCAGCCCCATATAGCCGCCACTTTGGCCGATGAAAGCACCCTTTCCTTTCCCAGTCTTATCCACGCGGATTGAAACTGCCGGAACGAATCTGTCGTCAAGGTCGTCACCAAGTACGAGCACGAGGGCATCCGGTATCGGCGATTTCA
>JBKCUI010000136.1:0-2172 GCA_046318495.1 Pirellula sp.
GTTCCGTAGTGTGGGGGAAAAGTACCACGCCGGAATCGTTCGCAAGCATCTTGAACAGGTAGCCATCCTGTTCGAGCAATGGTTCAATGGAATCGAAGCCGTAAACAACCATAAGTCATCGTTCATTTAGCAGCAGAGTCTCTATCGATGGAACCTGCGCATTGACCGAGGGCCGACCGCGAGGCGTTGACTCGACGCAAATTAAAAAGCGCCCGAGCAAGCAGTCCGGTCCAATGCGTCGTTCCGCGTTGTTTCGTGCTCGTGCTCGTGCTCGTGCTCGTACTCGTACTCGTACTAAAAATCCCCCCCGTTCTCATCTCCTCCACCCCGTCACCTCATGCCGGACGAATCCCAAGCCCGCCTTGCGATCGAAGCGTTGCGCGAAGAACTGCGGCAGCACGATCATCGCTATTACGTTCTCGCCCAGCCGACCATCAGCGACCTGGAGTACGATCGCAAGCTTAAAGAACTCGGTGATTGGGAATCGCAATTCCCGCACTTGATCACCCGCGACAGTCCGACCCAACGCCTCGGCGATGCACCGGTCGAAGGACTGTCTCAAATCGCGCATCGTATTCCGATGCTCTCGATCGAGAACACGTACACCGAACAAGAGCTTCGCGACTTCTTCGCTCGCGTCCGCAAACTGCTTCCTGGCGAATCGATCCAATGGGTGGTCGAGCTCAAGGTCGATGGCGTGGCAGCATCGATCCGCTACGACGATGGCGTCTTGACCCAAGCCGTGACGCGCGGCAATGGCGAAGTCGGCGACGACATCACGCACAACGCCCGAACCTTGCGAGGACTGCCATCGCGGTTGATCGGCTCGTCGATCCCGCGATCGCTGGAGGTGCGCGGCGAAGTCTACATGACCAACTCGGACTTGGTACGCCTCAATGAACAACGCGCTGCAGTCGGTGAAGCCGAATTCAAGAACCCGCGCAACGTGACCGCAGGCTCGATTCGATTGCTTGACTCCAAGCTTTGCGCCGAACGGCGATTGCGGTTCTTTTGCCACGGCATGGGATACTGCGACGGGTTGGCTGCGACAAATCACATGGAGTTCTTGGAGAATGTGCGCAGCTTGGGCATCCCGACCACTCCGATGGTGACCTGCTTGGACTCGGAGGACGCAGTCATCGAGCATTGCAACCAGCTCGTCGAAAACTTGCACGAACTCGACTTCGAAGTCGACGGTTTGGTGATCAAGGTGAATGCCTTGGACCAGCGCGAGACGTTGGGCTCCACTTCGAAATCGCCGCGCTGGGTGATCGCGTACAAGATTGAAAAGTACGAAGCCGTCACGCGATTGCTCGATATCAAGACGCAAGTTGGCAAGACCGGTACGGTGACTCCGGTCGGCGAGCTAGAGCCGGTGCAGTTGGCTGGGACGACCGTGTCGCGTGCTTCGCTGCACAACATCGATGAGATCGAGCGCAAAGACATCCGCATCGGCGACTGGGTGGTGGTGGAGAAGGCGGGCAAGATCATCCCCCACATCGTGCGTGTGGAGAAGCATCGACGCGAGGGAGAGCCGCCCGTGTTTCAGTTCCCGACGCAGTGTCCGGAATGCGGCGAGCCCCTGTCTCGCGATCCATCAGGGGTCTACATCCGATGCACCTCAAAGCAGTGCCCGGCCCAGTGGCGGCAGCGATTGCGGTACTTTGCAACACGCGATTGCATGGACATCGAAGGCTTGGGGGACAAGCTCGTTAATCAGCTCGTCGATGCGCAGATGGTGAACTCGTATGCCGAGCTCTATGCGTTGAGCTTGGAGCGGTTGATGACGCTGGAACGCATGGGCAAGAAGTCGGCAGAGAATCTGCTGGCCGGGATCGAGGCGAGCAAGCAGCGCGGGTTGTCGCGGGTGCTCAACGCCATCTCGATCCGGCATGTTGGCCAACGCGTCGCGCAAGTCCTCGCACGCCGTTTCGGAGATGCGGATCGATTGATGGCGGCTACGGAGGCCGAGCTATCTGCCACCGACGAAATAGGACCGATCATCGCCCGGAGCGTGTACGAGTTCTGCCAAAGCGAAGAGGGCAAACTGGTGTTCGAGCAACTGCGAGCCGCCGGTGTGTCGCTGGCGACTTCTGCGGAGGACACGGTCAATCCGGCCGGAGCCTTGGCTGGCAAGACAGTCGTCGTCACCGGTTCGTTGCAGCATTACTC
>JBKCUI010000137.1:0-2669 GCA_046318495.1 Pirellula sp.
ATGCACGCGCGATGGGGGCGGTCCCGGTCCCGATCGACTCCCCGTCATTGACCTTGGCAGGTTCGAACATCTTCCAGCCCCGTTTCTGGAAGCCGATGGTTTTGCCCGCGACCAGCCGCATCACGTTGACCAGCCTCGACACGATTGGAAAACGCCCGATACGAGGCTTCGTCGATGGATTGCCCCTGGGATTGGTGCAGGAAATTGCGGTTCGACAGAGCCTGACCGCCAGCGTCGAATTGGCGTTCACCAAAGAGTTCGAACCGTCGTCCAAACTCTTGAAGTCCCTCTTTCCGAGCGAAGGGACGTGAGCTCCTAGCGAATTCGCGAAATCTGGCGTTATGATACCGAAGGTCGTTTTTTCCTCGCCCTCAATGCCAGTACCTCTACGCCGCTCCCATGGATGCACGCAAAGCCTTTGATCGGTTTGAAAAGTCGGGAGCGGGCTTTTTGCCTATCGTCCTGCTGTCTGCAATCGCCATCGCCGCCACGGCGGGAGTGTTTCACTTCGCCCAGCAACTGCGTCTCATCCCTCCTTATGCCGTGGCTGTTTTGGGCGCTTTGGTTGCCAAGTCGTCAGGCTATGGCAATCAGTTGCAACCCATCACTGAGGCGGACGAGCGCGAAGCTAAATTCACCAAACTCGTTTTTGATAGGAAGCTGCTGGAGGAGCAGTACGCGTACATCGGGGCTTTCCATCGCTCCCGTGGCAGAGTCTGTCATGTTTACGTCGATCTGCAGAATCGAACTCAGGTGACTGCCTATCAATGGTCCGAGGAGGCATCGGAAGAGGGCACCGATGCGAAGAAGAAGGTTCCCGCAGGTTTTATCTTCACTTCCTACACAGAGGATGGCCGGGTCATTCGGACCGTACATGGAGACATCGAGCCGCTCCAGGGGCCATGGGTTTCCACGGAACCGGTAGAGGGGCCGGGCGATGCATCCGGGCTGATCGAAGCCCTCCGGACTCGGCATCTGGAGCGAATTGCGAACGAAACGTTGCGCGAATTGACATCGGATAACACCGTCTCCATCGCGCGTGAGCAATCGGACCGCACGGGTGCTTGGCTGATGAGCCAAGCTCCGTTAACCGTTGCGAAGCTTGAAACGCTCAGCGAGGCACCGGTATTCGGCAAATCGGCGAAGCCCAAGGACAAAGCCGCATTTCTAGTTGGCTTTTGCGATGGAGTAGCCGACGATGCCGATCGCGTTGCCGTCGAAGCATGGAACCGCGAGCTTCAAGCGCAGGGCAAACCCGCAGTCGCCGCCGAAGACGTCGTCGTGATCCATGCCATGACCAATCGACTTCACTTGATCAATCGCGTGTTGCCAGCAGAAGATACCGACGAGCAAGAGAAGATTCGCAAACAAATGATTGCGCGACTCGGGGCATCCGTCGGGAATCTCATGGACGGCCAGGAACCTTCGCAGGAAGCGTTGGCCAAGATGCTTCAAGTGCTCGACCCGCTGTCCGCTCCAACGCTTACCGGTGAACTTCAACAGCCGTTTCCTGCCAAGTTTTTCCTTCGGAAGGGCCCTGCGAGGGAAATCGAGGCGGCTGACCAAGCGTCTTCGCAATCCTCCTCGGCGCCAGCAACTTCGGCCGATCGATAGCGGCTGATCCTGCAGACTTCGTCATCACTCCAAACGAGATTCTCGTGAACGATCCCAATCAAATCGCCTTGGATGCGCTTCGCCAAGCCATCGCCATCGCCCCTGACAACATCGATTTGGTCGACCATCTGGGCAAGATGCTGCTCGGGTTGTTGCGTCCGTCCGATGCCGCAGAAGTCTATCGCACGGCGCTCGAGCGTCACCCGGGCAATGTGCGATTGCAGCTCGGGCTGTCCGAAAGCTACTGGCGCAGCCATCGCACCTCGCATGCACTCGCTATCGTCGAGACGCTCATTCGCGGCCGGCAACCCGACCCGCGTGCTTGGCTATTGCATGCTCGATTGATGGCCGCCGAAGGAGATTTCGGTGCTGCCAAAGCCAGCTACCGCGAAGCCATCGATGGGGATCCGCAGTTGGCCGATGGCGAATTGGCCAGCCTTCTAGGTCTTGATGGCAGCTTGGAATCTTCCGACGAAGAGTCGCCTCAGCCTATGACGTGGGAAGGTGAGATTCCTCGAATGCTTGAGGATGAAGAAGACGAGGAGATCGCCGAGGTCGAACGACCGACGATCGGTTTTGATGATGTCGGTGGGATGTCGGCCGTGAAGGAAGACATTCGCATCAAGATCATCTATCCACTGCAGCATCCCGAAATGTACGCCGCGTACGGCAAGAAGGCGGGTGGTGGGATTCTGATGTACGGCCCGCCTGGATGCGGCAAGACGCTCCTCGCACGGGCCACCGCCGGCGAGGTCCGTTCAAAATTCATCGCCATCGGCATCAACGATGTGCTCGACATGTACATCGGCAACAGCGAAAAGAACTTGCATGCGATCTTTGAACAAGCCCGACGGAACCGCCCGTGTGTGTTGTTCTTTGATGAAGTCGATGCGTTGGGTGCCAGCCGCAGCGACATGCGCCGCACCGGCGGTCGGCACTTGATCAATCAGTTTCTGGCGGAGCTCGACGGGGCCGCAGCCGACAACGAAGGCTTGTTGTGTTTGGGCGCGACGAATGCACCCTGGCATCTGGATAATGCGTTTAAGCGTCCAGGG
>JBKCUI010000138.1:0-67430 GCA_046318495.1 Pirellula sp.
GTGTAGGCTTCTAACTCCCTATTGCCCTAAACCAATCTTCCGGACTGCAATTGGAATCAATGCACCGACGCAATGGCGCCCATGAAACAGCGCCTGCGAAATGGCAATTCGGGAACGCCGAAAGCCCCTGTTCGTCATGCATTGCATGCTGGTGTGTCCATCGAGAAGTGACGCATGTGGATGATCAGGGATGGGTCCCATCGCAATGGGACCCAGGATGTGAAGTCGTATTGCTAAAGCGCGATCACTTGGCAAGCGATAGCGTCAACAACGCATAAGCGGTGACCAAATTCGGGTCCCCTTCCATCCATCGCGCTTCAGGATTGGTCCAGGAACCATTCTCTTTTTGCGTGGCCTTGAGCTGCCCTAAGATGTCTTGCTTCCAATCGTGATTGCCACTTTCGGAGACAAAGATGGCATCACCCTGCAAGCTCAACGCCTTGGCCATGGTGTGCAGGTAGTAGTACAGGCCCGCAGCTCCCATGCCCGGATTGCTGGTGACCGTGTAATTGCGAGCCAAGTACTTTTGGGCAGCTTGGACTCGGTAATCTTTCTTGTCGAGCCCGGCATAGATCATGCTCTTGAGCCCCGCATACGTCATCGAAGCATACGACCGCAACCCGCCTGTCGCTTCGTCTTTTCCAGCCATGGAGTCGCCACCATTGGCAGACGTGTAATAGAAACCTCCATCGTTGACCAACCCCGCAAATGGGGTGTTGTTGGCGGGAGACTCAAGATTCTGGCAGCGGCTTACAAAGGCTAATGCCCTCGCGATTGCTGGATCGTCTTCAGGCACTCCGGTCGTTCGCAAGGCCTCGATGAAGAACGATGTGTTCGAAAGATCGGGACGAGACTTGCTACCGTACCCCGCTCCGCCGTATGCAGGGTCACCCGGCTTCTGGCCCTCCGCTTCATCCCACTGAGCAGACATAACGAACTTTTGGGCAGCTTCGATGATGCTGTTGTACTTCCCATCCGCATTGGCTCGCTGCAGCGCCATCATCGCCAAGCAAGTTTCGTAATTGGCGTGACGCGAGCCTGCTGCGTATAGCCCTCCGTCCTCGCGTTTGGTCGCCAGCAGATATTGGATGGCTTTGTCAATCACAGGATCCTTCGCCGAACCTCCGACGGCTAGGAGAGAAGCGGCGACGATCCCCGTCACGCCCGGCCCCGCTTGGCTGCTGAACGAACCATCGGCACCTTGCGACTGCTTCAAGAACGCCGCGGCGCGGTCGATCATCGCTTGTCGGTCCGCCTCCGACACCTTGGTCGCAGAAGCAACGACCTGCTGCTTGCCGACCGTGTCTTGCGCGACTCCAACTCGGAGATCGAACCAAGTCGTGTGAGAAGCGATCGCGACTCCCCCGACGACCATCCGCTGCAACCATCGACGCCGAATTGAAACACTCATTCCATCTATCCTTGCGATTCAAGAAATCTATCGTTGTGGTGCCGTTTACTGCGGTCGCCACCGACCGGTTGCGACCGGGATCGATTGCCGCTGCTTCGAATACACGCGCCGAGACAATTGCCGTTCCGTTTGCCAACCAAATCCGGCGTCCTCGGCACGCTCCACGGGGGCACCGTCGCGGACTTGCGAGGAACACCGAACCTGGACGGGACATGGCGACACGCGCAGCGTGCTTTGGATCCTCAAAGTCATTGTAACGGCAATTCCCGTTGTGGCTGTCTGAATCCATCGCTCAACCTTTGTCCACCCAGGGACAATCCCCCACCCGCACATTCGTTCCATGCATCTCCGGCATCCGGCGCCTCTTGCTCAAGGTCACCCAAGACAAGGCTCGCGCCCACAAGCATGCCTTGCTTTCTACAACGGTCATTCCGATCCGAGGTCAGCCCCTCCAAATGTCCACGGTGACTTCAACTCAGATCCCATTCCAATCCCAAGCCCGCTGCATAATCGCAGCTAATACGCATTGCCTTCTGAATTTCCTGGATTAATCTTGCAATGAGGGTGAAGCGGTTGCTATGCTTCGCCCGATCCCAAAGAAGCAGGCGTGCAGCGTCCGCGGTATCACCGCATCGGCCCACACCGAACGCATGCAACTCGCACTGCATCCTTTGGCTGAAATCCATCGACTCTGGAACGATTGGTCTCCAAAACAGAAAGATTGCTTGGTGCCAACCAAGCAATCTCGCGTCGCGGAAAAGAATGGTGCACATGCAATAAAGTCCGAACCGACCCCTGCGAAATGTCCCTCTCAGACCTCTCTGTGGCGATGACTTTCTATCGCTGACTCCTTGCGTTTCGCATCTGCCAGCTCGAACTACTTGGCTCCAGGCCCCTCGCTCCGTGGTCGAACCACAATTCTGGGAGCTTTCGTTTTGAGGGGTGGTCATCATGGTCGTTTGCGTTTTGTTGGTCGTACTCCTTGCCGGTGGTATGAACGCTGGTACTAAGAGTCGGGTCGCCGAGGAATCGGTCGATTTGATCGAGCTCAATCATTTCCACGATCCTTGTGGACGCCGTGTGTACGACCAAGTCATCTTCTACCAGATCGCCCCGGAAACGGGCCAATTTCGCGTCCGCGCATGGTGTTTAGTGGAAGACCGCGAATCGCTGTCGAGACGCCCCACCATCGATCCTGCAACGGGTATTGCACGCGTGGAGTGGTGGGATGACCAGCAACAAATCCTACGACGTTTGAAGAGCCCTCAGTTTCGTGAAAGCTGGACGCAGATCGATCCCGAACGCCAGGACAAAACCAAGTGGGATGAACGCACTCGGTTGTCCTTGATGCAGTGCCCCAAACGAGCCGACGCGGATCGACAACTGAGGCAGCGAGAATTGCTCGCCAGCGAATCGGAATCCAATTCCAACGCGGAACTGACGGCGACCGATCCTTCGCTATCGAAATCTCAAGCCACTCTCGCGAGTTCTCCACGCTAGTTTGCAATCGCGTCGTCGGAGGGCCCAGCGATATTCGGATAGGAAGGAACCTACTGGCGACAGGCTTCGAGCGTCATGGCTGCCGAGATCGCAAAGGGCGGATCCCACCTCGACAGCTAGACGCTCCACGCCGATGATGGCTGGGCGTCGACCTCCCTCCTTCACTCGACAAATATCGCTTCGCAAATGCAGCCCTTGGCAGTCGTCCGCCAAAGCATCGTCGACCTCGCTCAATCCAAAGGATTCTCGAGCGTCGCAATCATGCCCGCATGCGAGGCGACGGATATCGATCGACTGCGGGTGTGGATCGATCGGGGCTATTCAGGCTCGATGGAGTACATCGCCGCCCGATTCGATGCGTATCGGCACCCTTCTGGTGTTTTGCCGGGATGCCGTTCGTTGATTTTGCTCACCCTTCCCTACCCCTCGCATCCGCGGACGCTGCCACCCAAGCAACCCAAATCGAGAGGGGCAGTCGACGCGACTGCACCATCCTCTGAGTCCATCCACGAGTCCGGGCGTGGAACCATCGCCGCTTATGCATCCGGATCGGTCGACTATCACGACTGGATACGCGAAGGGTTGGGCTGCATTATCGAACGCCTTCGCGAGATGGATCCGCACAGCAGGAGTCGCATCGTGGTCGACACGGCTCCGCTTCTGGAACGCCATTTCGCGCATCGCGCGGGCTTGGGATGGATCGGCAAGAACACGATGTTGATTCACCCCACGCGCGGCAGCTATTTCTTTCTCGCCGCCATCTTGACCGAAGTCGACTTAGTCGGCCAAGACGCACCGCTCCACGACACCACGTCCAAGCCTTGGATTGCATTGCCCGCGATCACGGATCATTGCGGCTCCTGCACGGCATGCATCGATGCATGCCCAACTTCTGCATTTACCGAACCTCGCAACTTGGATGCATCCAAGTGCATCAGCTATTGGACGATCGAGCATCGCGGTTCCATTCCCGAAGATATCCGACCGCAATTGGGGGACTGGATATTCGGATGCGATGTTTGCCAAGCCGTCTGCCCGTGGAATCGCAAACGCGAGACGGAGGTTCCTCCATCGTTCGCAATCGATTCCTGGAGAGAGAAAACCGACTGTTTGTTCTGGCTGCAATTGTCCCCGGATGCGTTTCGTCAACGGTTTCGAGGCACGCCCTTCTGGCGACCACGGTTGGACGGAATGCAAAGGAATGCGATGATTGTGGCTGCCAACACGGGCTGCATGGAAGCCATTCCCATCCTTCAATCGTTCTTAGAGCACGAGGACCCGGCGATGCGAGAGCTCGCCAACTGGGCATTGCAACGGTTGGTCGCCTGCCGCGACGAAGGCTCCCGCGCAACGCCACCTCAAGTCGATTCTCAACGCGAACCAAACTTTTAGCGCGAAGCGAACTTTTAGCGAGAAGCCAATTCTCAACGCGAAGCGCGATAGGCGTTCGAACCACTGGCCAAATGCGTACGACTACTGTCGACCAAACAACGTCCAGAAAGAGCAGAACGCCCCAAAAGCAACGGAAACTGCATCGTCGACCGATCGGTCAGCGACAACGCGATCGTCCAGCGATACCCCGCCAGGTACAAGGTCGTCTCGATGGCAGGCCGCACGGTGATGTGCCCGCTCGACGATTGAATCCGCTTGATGCTATGCAAAGGAGCTTCCAGGATGCAGGCATCGCGGCCATCTCCGATCCCGGTGTCCACCGAGAATCGCACCCACTCCTTGCCAGCTCGCTTGCGCACCTCGGCTTCCAAAACATGCAGCACCGAATGCGCAGCGCCCGAATCGAGCTTGGTCAGGACCCGTTCCAATCCCAATTCCGGCAGGCCGGCAAACTCTTGCCAGCCGAGAACATGCATACCGTGAGAAGGATCGCTTGCCGATGAAAGCAGATGGCGTGGCGACTTCCAATGGAAATGATGACTCATGGATCCAGCCTAGAAACAACGGACGCATCGTGCCCAATCGGCATGTACCTCGCGATCAGCTTGGACCGCCCGGAGCTTCCAAACCATCCGAACCGCTTGTAGGCTCTGGTGTCCCGATCTGTCGCAAGAACTCTATTGTAAATAGCCCCGAACTGTGTCCGTCGGAAAAAACCAAGTTGTAGGCGTAATTCCCCACAGGTTTCATCTGCACGACATCGAGCACGACCGCTTCTTTCTCGGACAGGATGGCCAGAGATGCTTTGGGTCGGTCCGCCTCAGCCATCCGCTTTTCACGACAAGTTGCGCACGGGCAGGCCTTTCGAAGTTGCCCTGCAGTGTAACGCCGGCTCGTTCCGTCGCTCCAGGCGATACGGATCGCATGCCCATCGAGTTTCGTAATGCTTTCAGGGTAGGGCAAAGAATTCATGGCGAGCGGGAATGCAATGGAGTGAAAGAGTGGCGGCAGGACAGACACCGGAACATCCGCTGGTGCGAGAACCGCGTGCTTCGCATTTTCGAAAAGCGAGCCCCTTAAAGGAATGCCCAGGTTGTCCATCAACGCTGACGGGGTAAACTTGGCCACACTCCGATGCAAGCAGATACGCTCGGCGATTGCACGACCATCGGTTACCCGAATAGGATGGTGCGACCGGGAACTTCGAAACGTTGCCAGTAGGGGGCCCCCAATCCTATAAGCAACGGACGCTTGCTGGCAATCGCTTGAATCGGACGATCTGGGGGATGAACCCATTTTTTCCGTACCTTCGCCATTTCTCAATCGCCCCAACTCCTGCGCCCTTGGCTAGGACAACTGCATGACGATCGCCTACCAAAAGATCTTTGTGACGGGACATCGAGGCATGGTCGGCTCCTCCTTGTGCCGTACCATTAGCGCGAGATTTCCGCAGACTCAATTGATCACGGCTCCGCGGGCAGAATTGGATTTGACCCAGGAACGCGATGTACGTGAGTTTTTGGAACGGACCCAGCCCGACGCGATTGTCTTCGCAGCATCTCGCGTCGGAGGCATCATCGCCAACGCCACCTATCCGGTAGAGTTCTTGTCGGAAAATGTCCGCATGGCGATGGCGATGATTCCCGCAGCCTACGAAGTCGGAGTCAAGCGATTCCTATACCTGGGGTCGACCTGCATCTACCCGAGAATGGCGCCGCAGCCGATCCGCGAAGAATATCTGCTGACTTCTCCCCTCGAGAAAACCAATGAAGCATATGCCCTCGCAAAGATCGTCGGCTTGAAGCTCTGCCAGTACTACCGCCAGCAGTATGGCGCACTGTTCCACTCCGCGATGCCGACGAACTTGTATGGGCCCGGTGACAATTACCATCCCGATCACAGCCACGTGATCCCGGGAATGATTCGCCGCTTTCACGATGCAAAGATCCGAGGCGTCCCGTCCATCTCGATCTGGGGCACCGGCAAACCCCGTCGTGAGTTCCTCTACGTCGACGATTTGGCTAATGCGCTGCTCCACCTTCTTTCCATCGACAATCCGCCGGACTGGGTGAATGTGGGGACCAGCAGCGATGTTTCGATTATGGAGCTTTCCAACCTCGTAGCATCCACCGTCGGATACCAAGGCACGATTGTGCCAGATACCAGCAAACCGGACGGCACCCCGCGCAAGCTCACCGATACTTCGATGCTACAAGCCACCGGTTGGCAGCCTCAAATCGAGCTCGAGGACGGGCTCAAGCTCGCCTATGCCGACTTTTTGGAGAGGCTCGAAAGCGGGACCCTGCGTAGTCAATGAATGCCTTTCAGGGTACCTTATTGCAGTCGCCAACCGGAAGCTCCCGAAGGGAAGCAGGCGACGGATGCCCTCCGGCCAGCAACAACGGCATTTCGACTGATTTGCCGCGAGTTCCTTGCCGCCCATCCTGACGCTCAAGAACGATTCTTTTTATTGATCCAACATGACCAAAGCTGCTCTGATCACGGGAATCACCGGCCAAGATGGCTCCTACTTGGCGGAACTGCTTCTAGAAAAGGGGTACACCGTCCATGGTTTGGTGCGCCGCAGCAGCAGCTTTACGACCGGGCGAATCGACCACCTGTACCGGGACATCCACGAGAACCCGCGGTTGCTCCTGCACTATGGCGACCTTACCGACGGCCAAGCCCTCACCAACTTGGTCCTCGATCTGGAGCCCGACGAAATCTACAACTTGGGGGCGCAAAGCCACGTGCGGGTCTCGTTCGACCAACCCGTCTACACGCTCATGTCCGATGGCGTCGGCGCGCTGAACGTTCTGGAAGCAGCCCGCATTCTCAATCGCCGCAAGCCCGTGCGGGTTTACCAAGCGAGCTCTTCCGAAATGTACGGCGCGGTGCTCGAGACTCCTCAAACCGAACGCACCCCGTTCAACCCTCAAAGCCCCTACGCGTGCGCCAAGGTCTACGCCTTCTTTCAGACTGTCAACTACCGTCGCAGCTACAACTTGTTCGCCAGCAATGGCATCCTCTTCAATCATGAATCCCCGCGCCGGGGCGAAACCTTCGTCACGCGAAAAATCACCCGGGCCGCAACCCGAATCAAACTCGGACTGCAAAAGAAGCTCTATTTGGGAAACCTCGATTCCAAACGAGACTGGGGCTATGCCAAAGACTACGTCGAAGCCATGTGGCTCATGCTGCAGCATGACGAACCGGACGATTTCGTTGTCGCCACAGGCAAGACCTACTCCATCCGCGAGTTCCTCGATATGGTCTTCGGCGAACTCGAATTGGACTGGAAGGAATTCGTGGAGATCGACCCTCGCTACTTCCGTCCCGCGGAAGTCGATCTTTTGTTGGGGGATCCCTCAAAAGCCAAAGCCAAACTCAATTGGGTCCCGGCAACCGACACACGCCAACTCGCCAAGATCATGGTCGAGCACGACCTGGAGTTGGCGCGTCGCGAACTGCACAGCAATTCGTTCAAAGGTTGATTGCAACCGTTGACTTAACATTGCGACTTCCCGTCCAACGCTCGCCCCGGAAGTGCTCCACGGCACTTGTGTATTCGGTGCGTTCTTGCAATCTCGGAGGCAACCATGCGAGCCCTGATCACCGGGATCACCGGTCAAGACGGTTCGTATCTCACCGAACTGCTGCTGCAAAAAGGCTACGAAGTGCACGGCATCGTCCGCCGCAGCAGCTCGCTGCAGCGCCCGCGACTGGACGCCCAATACCATGATGCGGCAATCTATCGCAAACGCCTATTCTTGCATTACTCGGACCTAACCGATGTCACCTCCATGCGGCGAATCATTCAAAGGGTTCAGCCGACCGAGTTTTATCACTTAGCCGGCCAATCACACGTCGGGATTAGCTTCGAAATCCCAGAGAGCACTTGCGAACTCACGGCGATGGGGACCCTTCGCATTCTAGAGATCTTGCGAGATCAGGCGCAACCACCCCGCTTCGTCCATGCCAGCAGCCGCGAGATCTTTGGCACCCCTCGCATTTCCCCTCAAAACGAAGACACCCCCATGAATCCCAACTCCCCCTACGGAGTTGCCAAAGCATTTGCCACTCAAATGGTGAAGATCTATCGCGAATCCCATGGCTTGTTCTTTTGCAACGCGATCTGCTACAACCACGAAAGCCCGCGTCGCACCGAGAACTTTGTCACGCGAAAAATCAGTTTGGCAGCCGCGCGAATCAAACGCGGTCTCCAGTCCGACTTGACCATGGGATCGCTCGACTCGGCCCGGGACTGGGGCTTTGCCGCTGAGTACGTCGAGGCGATGTGGCGGATGCTCCAGCAACCTTCGCCCAACGACTATATCCTGGCCACAGGTCGCTCCCACACGGTCAGGGACTTCGTGCAACTAGCCTTCTCCCACGTCGGACTCGATTGGAAACAGTACTACCGCCTCGACCCTCGCTTTGCACGTCCAGCCGACCCAGAGAATCTTCTGGGCGATGCCACCCGCGCACAACGCGATCTCGGCTGGACTCCCAAGACCACGCTCGCGGACCTGGCGAGCCTCATGGTGGAGCACGATCTTCAGAACGTCGGCTCTTGATCGGTCGCGGCGCGTTTACTTGCCCCGCTCTCCCACGAAGCGAATTCGACATCCGATTTGAGGCGTCTCTCGGATGCTGATCTCCTTCCCTTCCAACAAGGCATCGATCGCATCCTGCACATAACGGACTTTCACTTCCGTCCCTCTCGGGTTGTCGTCATATGCTCCCATATAGGCGATCTTGCGTTCCCGATCCAACACGAAACACTCCGGCGTTCGCACGGCGCCATACTCCCGAGCGATCCTCTGGGATTCGTCGTGCATATAGGGAAAAACAAACCCCTTCGACTCGGCGCGCTCTTTCATGGCCGGCAACTGATCCGCTGCGATGCGGTTGACACTAATCGCCACCACCGCGACCCGCGAATCTGGGGACGCATAGCGCCGACCTAACTCGCAGAACCGATCTTCATAGTCCACGGCGTAAGGACAACTGTTGCAAGTAAAGATCACGACGACGACATCCTTGTCCCGCAACGACTCCAAGGAGTGCTTCTCACCGTCAACTCCCGGCAAATCCTTCCACCCAGGTGCAGCGTCCCCGATGCTTCTCTCGGGATTGAACTCGCCAGCCTCCCCACACGCATACAACATCACAAACAGGAAACTGCCGAACCAGAGACTCCAAACGCTTCGATGCGTTCCCAAACACTCCATCCATGCCTTGCAATTCAAACTGGCTTGCATTGCATTCCCCCGCAACAAAATCGTCCACGTTCATTCCGCGATGGAAGCGATGGCTGTCCAAGCTTCCGAGGACCGCGGGTCAAAATCCCCCCCCTGGGCGATCCCTCATCCTAGCCGCCGTTCGACGCTCGTGGGAGCGCTGCTCCATTTCGCCTCGCCCCGTCGAGCTTTTCTTTGCGCTCGGGCGTCGGTTCGAGTTTCCATGCCTCGGCAAACGCTTCCATGGACTTTGGGATGTCCCCCGATGCCTTCAGCGAATCCCCCAGGGTGTCCCAATACAAGGCAATTCCGGAATCCCCTTCGACCGCAAACGCAGCCAACATCGAAGCAGCAATCGGCGATACCTCCTTCCCCAACAGCAGCACCCTCGCATAATTGTTGCTCACGCCGGCAAACCCTTTTTCCAAAGCAATCGCCTGTTTCAAATGCCAACTCGCCTCGGATAACGCAGCGTCCTGCTCACGCTTGCGATCGTTGTCGAGGTCGATGGTTGCAGATGGAGGCCCAGTTGGAGGCCAAGTACGCACGATGCGCTGGGCGCCCATGAAAAAGTGGGATACGGCAATGCTCCCCCCATCGACCATCAACTCTTCCAATGCCTGCTCGAGCAAATCGCGTTCTTGGCTCAATGGGATCCTCAAGAAGCACTCGGTACACGCCTGATAGACCCGAGGCGAATTCGGTTGGGCGCGCAACGCAAGCATCAATCGCTCCAACTGCATGCGAATCGGTTGCTCGGCTTGGCGATCTTCCTCGTAGAGCATCACGTAAAAGTCGGACAATGCTTGCTTCATCTCTTCGTCGCGATGCAACTGAACCCCAATGACCAACACCTTCTCCGCATCGTCGACGCGTTTCAGCCGATTCAACACCACCACCAGTTCCAACCTCAGCGATTTGGACAGCGGATTTTCATTCAACTTGGTGGCAATCGTCTTGACGGCCTCATTCAGAACCCGCTCGGACTCGTCAGTGTTTCCCCGTTCCTTGAGGAAGTCCGCCAATGGCAACAAGTAAATCGGATTGCCCCGACTCGCCGCACGCAACCGCGATTCCGCCGGCTCCCACTCTTGATTCGCGCGATAGTACAAGGCCCACAAGCTGTGCATTTGTTCATTGTCGGAGTCGTCGCAATGAGTCAAATGCCAATGCAACGCATCCACTTGCTCTTTTCCCGCAACATTCAAATTGATTTTCCGAGCGAGATCCAAAGCTCTCGCGAAATGGGCTTCAGGAAACCCGTCTTCATCGGGCGGTGCCAAGCCCTCGAGTATCGCTTCGTACCCCTCACTATCCCCATTCTCGCGCCGGACGATCGAGTACATAAAGACCCTCTCTGGCTTGTCGCGCGTCGCATCCGAAACCAGCCGCTCACTCAACGAATGGACGCCGGCGACGCGTCCAGAACCAAACGCGCTTTGAACTTTCCACACATAGCGATTCAAAATGCGTTCGTGAAAGTAGGCATGCACGAGCAATGCACCCAGAAATGCAATCGCCCCCATCATCGCAGGCAACCCACGCAGGTATCGATTCCTCCTCGCGGGCGGCAGAAACAACGCTGACACGGGGAATGCAACCGCACGCACCGCGAGCCCAAACCCCGATGTCATCATCCGAATCGGCAAGCGAATCATCGAACGAAGAAACGACTTTGGCTCGTCCTCTTGCTCGATGAGCGGCTGCCAACTTGCTACCAACAACCACTCAAGCAAATCGGCTATCGCTCGCAGAACGGTCAATGGAAGCTCTCGAAGAAATTGCCACATGATCGTCTTAGGTTCGCAAAAGAATTACTCGGCCGCTTCGACAACGCATTCTCGAGGATCGAAACAAGAGCCCCCGCGTGCCACCCCGCAACATTCAATCGCTAAGGATTCAATCCGCTACGGGCTGGATCACCTTCCCCGTTGGCAATCTCTCGCCAACGTGCCATCAGCTCCCGCTGCAATTGAAGCAACTCTTTCTTGTCCTCCACTCCGAGAGGCCGAGCAGATTTGCGATACAAAGCCACGCTCAATACAGGGCGACCTATCCATCCCTCACGGGCCTCGTCTTTCGACTTCCATCCCAAAGCATAGCCGAGTCCGGAACTCATCAAGCCCAACATCGACTCGACCGTTGCGTTGGGCTGATCCACGCGAACCACCCCACCCGCAGCGTCCACCCCCATCGCTACCGCGCCGCCAGCTTCACCTGGCAGCCTTGCTAAATCCATCAGCTTCCCATCTTGGGGGTTCTCTTGCAGGCTCGTATTCTCTCTCGTCTTAGCGCCCGTTGACCATCCCAACCACGACCAATGCCAACTGGGCCCAGGGTACAGCCTGCTCATCCCGAGAATCTCGAACTGCAATTTGCGAGCGTCCTTCTCCAACGTCCAGACTCGTGCGTGTTCGCGATAACCACGCATGAAAATGGGGTCAAACGGTACGGGTTCCGAGGTTCCGCTAGCCACCACTTTCCATCCTTGGACCTCAGGCGGCCAATTCACCGAAGCGAACTGGGCCACCTTCTCGTACTCGGTTGAATGCAGATGCGAAAACCGCCAACCCATCCAAGCGAGCACCAACAACACCAAACTCCACGGCAGTATCCATCGCATTCCATCGATAGCTGGACGCAGGAGAAAACTCTCCTCTTCCCAGACTCGATTCGACGGTTCATCCACTTTCCTCGGCTCCACAACACTGGAAAGAAACTGATCGCCGCTCCATGCAAAGAAAAGAATGGCCGCCAAACAAACGTACTCAATGACTCCTACCAACCAAGGTGTGTTGAGCCAGTTGCCACCCGCGTCTTGATTTCCCAACAACAACGCTATCCGCACGCCGTTCCACAAGATCACCCATAGCAACACCTGGGATACATTCAGAAACGTCCTAAACCAGTGGTAGCGTTGAAACACTCCCCAAGCGATCGCAGAAAACACCGCGATCCCCATCGAGCGAACGCCATTGCACACATCAACCGCCAATCCCTCCTGGCTGACCAATCCCAAAACTACGCCATGGGAGTAATAGAATACTCGCGAGAAATCCAACATCACTCCAGCAAATCGACTGGCAAGCCCCTGCATCCACAATTGAATCCACGGCTCAAGCGCATCCGGAATCGGCTTGAAGAACCACAACAACACCGCCAAGGGCAATGCAGCTTTCCATCCAGGAACTCCATACTCCCAATAGGCAATGGCCAATCCCATCAACAGCAACGAAAGCCAGCCCAACGACGGAACATGGAACACATGCCCCACACCTAGCAAGACACAAGCAACGGCGAGTTGAGCGCTGAACGCTCCCGCATTCCCCCGTCTGCGCGCCCAAGTTTCAATCTCTTGCTTTTCATCGACGATTCGCTCAAACCACCTCCCTCGCTCCCGCCACCCCAATGCGGCCACGGCCAAGCCGGCGATCGGAAAGAAACAAAGCAACGGGGATTCCCAAAGCTGCTGGAAATACTCGACCAGCAGGGGTAGCTGCGCCAAACCGGCTGCAATCAATAACGCAACGATCAGCAACATTTTTGATTTCGACCCGATTTCCTAGAGCAATCAACTTCACTCGGAGACCTACCGCCTCCTACGTACCGCCATGTCCAACCAAATGCACCGCAGCACGCAACCTGAATCTCCGCGCTTCTGCAGCCCACCCCATCGCCCATTTCCGGCTGCGCGTTCCTCTGTGTGGTTGTTATCGACTCCCCTCGACTCGGCTGAATCGACGAAACGTCTCAAAAGGGAACTTTTCTTCTAGGTCGCTTGCCTCGCCAATCCCGCAAAACGACGGCAGCGATCGGCCCTCTCGCATCGCTAACAGTCTGCCATACCGCCGATCCAGCACCGATGGATCGCATGAGCTGGACGCAAAGAATCCAATGCTATCACATCCCGCACACATAGAACAATCTCGCCCCGCTTTAGAACGCGTTCCTCATTGCATCCGAGACTGGGGATTCCCGAAGTTAGGCTGGTTTCTCCTAGCACAAACAGGTTTGCCCTTGCAGGTTACCGACACACGGGGTTGCCTAAACAACACACAGCGAACGACGCTCTACCGTGGCGCTATCTACCCGCCCCGCAACGCCTAACCGGGGGCCCAAACACATCGCCGCACGCGTTCCCGGTTGCCGCCGATCCTATTACCCAGGCTTGTGGTCGGAGTAATCCGAGTACTGCTTTTCGTAATAGCGACCATAGTTGTAGCCATAGTAGTAGGCGCCGCGATAGTACGTTCCGTACTCGTTGTAATACAGATTTTCGTCCATGCCATTCACGACGACTCCCAACAAGTTCGCTTGCACCATATCGAGTCTGCTCTTGGCTTTATGGGCCGACAACACAACACCACGCCGAATTCGCAGGACCATGACGATCCCATCCACGAGCGAAGCCAAGGCCGTGGTATCGGCAACAGGAATCACCGGAGGCGAATCGATCAATACGATGTCGAACCGGCTTTTGAGTTGTTCAAGCATGTCGGCAAATCCATGCGACGCGACCAACTCGCCGGGATTCTTCGGCCGCCCGCCAGTCGTCAGCAACGTCAGATTCGGTTGAAACTCACAAGGTCGAAGCGCTTCGTCCAGCGAACACTCCCCAAGCAAATACTGCATTCCGCCCGGTTCAAACTGCACGCCAAAATTCTGCTGCACACGCGGCCGGCGATAATCGGCATCGATCAAGCAAACCGTTTTGTTCGTTTGTGCCAAAGAGATCGCCAGATTCGAGACGGTCGTCGATTTCCCATCTCCAGGAGAGGGACTGGTGAACATGAACACTTTGGCTCCACTCTGGGCCATCGTGAACATCAGCGACGTTCTCGCAGCCCGAAATGTTTCTGCCACCGAGCAACTCGGATTGTAGGCCGTCACCAACATGGGAGATCCGCTGAATTCCTCGCTGACCTTCCCCTTCTTGATCTTGGGGACCTTGCAAATCACAGGCACATTCAACGACTCTTGAATATCGATCGGTGTTCGATACGCCAGATCCGAATGATCGATCAAAACGGCTAAACCCGCGCCAACCAAGCTCCCTAGAAACAGTCCGCCAAGTAGAAACTTCCAGAGTTTCGGATAAATCTGATCGGGATGGGAAGCTTCGTCGATGATCTTGACCCGCGTCGTCGAATAACTCCCCGACATCGCTCGCATCGCCGATAGCTTGTCCAAAATCTGCGAGACCGACGCGGCGCGCTCATCGATCTGTTCGCGAAGCATGTTGAGTTCCGAGATGTCGCCAGCAATCTTGTTCGATTTCTCCGACAACTCGGCGATGTCTTCTGCCACCTTGTCGAGATTGTATTTGGATCGCTCGCGGCGGTTCAACAGCGACGCAGCATACAGCTGGAGGATTTCTTGGTCTCGCGTGCGAACCTCTTGGGACATCGCAGCGCTCTTGCGATTGATTTCCTCTTCATCCTTGAGGAACGCACGCAGTGTTTCGAGTTCCTCTGCCAAGCGATTTCGTGTCGCCAATGCTGCCTGATGTTTGGCCTCGACAAACTCGACTTGCGGGTGCCGCTCCCCGTACCGATTCGCCGCTTCTACGCGCTCAGCATCCAGAGTCAGCACTTCCGCATTGGCAAGCTCCATGCGTTGCTCATACCGATTCAAACGCTGTTTGTCTTCGTCCGACAACGGGTCAAACAATTCTCCGTTGTCCTTGCGGTCCACATTGAAGTGCCTTTTCGCTTCGATGACCGCCAACCGCAACAATTCATCGCGCGAGTTCTCGGGATCCACTGCCGTTCGAACTTGCTCCAGCAATTGGTCGGCATCCCGAAACTCTCGCAGCAAGTCATCGCGATGGATGCGCAGCTTTTCAAGCTCCGCGATGTAGGGATTGGTCCATCGCCCTTTATCGTTCTCCGCCGTTAGATTCAGTTCCTTCAACAGGGCGTAGTATTGCGTCTGATCTCGCTTTTGCTCTTCAACCAACGACTGCTGCAATCGTTCGATCAGTTGGACCGACTCCCTGCCCGTCTTCGAGGAATCATCCCCAATGGCGAAGATGTAGGACTGGACCACTTGGTTCAGGATCCCTTGCAAATCCTCTTTGTGAACGCCTTCGCACTGGATCTCCAAGGAATCCGACGAAAGATCCTTGCCAACGGGAGATACCTTCAACATCGATCGAAGGCTGCTCAACGGAGAATCCGACCCTCGAAAGGACTCCAATTTATCGAGCTGCCCCTTCTTCATGGCATCGGCCAAAACCGTTTGCCCTAACAGCAACACGCGTTGCTTTTCGAGTGCAACTTGCTGGGGGATCACATCTCCGTTGATGACGCTGGGCGGTGCCTGGACGAAGAGCATCAACCGCAACACGGAGGCGAACACAGGAGTCGCTTGCGTGTACATCACACTGGCGACGCCGGCCCCCAATAAGGACATCAAAATGATGACGGACTTGCGTCGCCAAATCGCCCCGTAGACGTCCACTGTTGGTACGGGATGCTCCTCGGCGCTGCCAGCCGAAGGCGCTCTCGCGCCGCTGTTCGAATCCTCGAAACCGTATTGTAAGTTGGGCTTGTCCATGGTTTAAACCGCTGCGGAAATTCCAATCTTTTGCGGACGCGAACGATATCTGCAATCAAACGAGATCGACTGGTCGACGGCCGGCAAACCGTTCTCCGACCATTCCGTCGTGATCAGCGCCCCATTCGCATCACCTAGCCTTAGTTCTCGCACGTACCAAGGACACTCCCAAGCGATTTATCGCCGTCCTCCATTGAAAACCTTGGTTTTCAATCCTCGACAAAACGCTACTAGCCTTTCGGGGATCGAGGACTCGGAACGCCATTCATGGTACGGGAGTTCGTATCCTTGTCAACCAAATCACTGGGTACTCGCCATCGGACCGGTTCCACAGCAATCCTCGCCAAGGCATCGTCCTCAAGCCGGTGCACACCGGAACGTTGGCACCCTTACCTGTATCGCTTTGGCACCCGTGGCGAAAGAGAGATTCCCGCATTCGCGAGCCTGCCTCGGATACGAGCTTGAAACCTCCAACGATTCCATTCCATGCGTACGTTGCGCCCCGGAATTGCCCGCCTCTCGCGCTGGAGGAATCGAGCAAATGACAGACGCGTAACCTTCCAACGGGTGGCCGCAAGGCCAACCAAGCCCCAGGCCAATCGCCCCAAATCCCCCCAATTGCCTGCGCCCCCACGGCGACATCATGCCATGGCCGCATCGCAAACGCCATGCAGCGACTCGACCTCTCCGTCACTCTCCCCAGCGGAACATGGAATGAGTGAACTGAGATACCTTTCGCAGCGGCTTCATCCACCGCAGTCCAGTCGGTGGATGCAATTGATTCACCTTCCATGCGCGCAGGTCTTCGCGATTTGCGGTCAAGCGATTCTTCAGGTTGGCGTTGCTCTTCCCTCCCTCGCGCATTTTGACGATCACTTCGTTGATGTACCGCGCGCGAATCTGGTGCTTAACCATCATGCGGACTAGAAGTTCATAGTCGGCTGCGATTTGAAAATCTTCACGGAAACCACCGAATCGCTCGTAAAGGCATCGTCGCAGATACACCGTGGGATGCGGAGGCATCCAACCCCATCGAAAGCGATTCACGCTGTATTCCCCAGCGAGCCACAATCGCTTGATTCGCGATGGCTCTGTCGCGTCGACATATTGCAAGTCCCCAAAGGTTCCGTCCGCGCCGCTCTGCTGAAGCGTCTGTGCAATCCTAGAGATGCACTGCGAAGAAGCCAAAAAATCATCTGCGTGCAAGAACCCCACAACCTCTCCTGTCGCGACCCGGATTCCCTTGTTCAACGCATTGTAGATTCCGGTGTCCTTTTCTCGAATAGAAACTGCAATGCGATCGCGAAATCGTTGCACCACATCGTCCGTCCCGTCGTTCGACATCCCATCGACAACGATGTACTCGATGTCTTGATAGTCTTGCGCAAAAACCGACTCCATCGCATGCCCAATGGTCTTTTCGCGATTGTATACGGCCGTGATGATCGAAATCTTCACAAACACTCCTCAGATGACTGCGCAGTTCCTGATGCCTCGGATCTCCCGCTCAGCCTGACGTCTTCTTCATGGCTGAGCGTGAAACCTGAGATCGTCCAATCGGACAAAGAGACTCCGACACGCGTCGAATTCCCAATCATGCCATCCCACTCAACACACGATCCATATCCGTGCATCCGCCTACTATCCACAGGACACCCGAAATTCATTGGGTTCCAGCTGGAACGCGTCCAGGATCGGACTCGCCAGGTTCTTTGCGAAGCAGCGATTTGGATCGATTCGCATTTTCGTATGCAGACAGCAATAGACTCTCCAACTGCGGGTTCCCGGGCAATTCATCCAGCAACCGACGCAGATCGGAGATGGCTCGCTCAAACTGGCGCGTTTGGAGAGCGAGGATTGCACTCGCATAGACGAGATCCAGATTTTGAGGCGCACTTCGTCGCATCGCATCCAGCAACCCCACTGCCCGGCGCGACGTGATTTCCTTTTTTCCAACCCATTCCAACATGGTAGGCACGAAACCAACCAAAACGTCTGCATCCGTTTGCTGAGGCTGCCAATCCTCTGGGAATATCTTGGAGATCACCGCCTCATCGTCTCCCGACGCCGCCTTCTTCTCGCGCCGTAACCAATGAAGCACGCTTGCGAGCGCGCGATCTTCCCCTTCCTCCGCTTCTTTCTCGGCTGCAAAGGGCTGGCCAACCTCCGGTATCTCCCTCACCCACGCATCGATCAGCGCCCGCGCATCACTCGCCTGAGGCGCCAACCGCATCACCAAGCGGACGAACTTACCATCGTTAAGCCCTCCCTGCCCCCCATGCGAGGCCAGCTTCCGCAACACGGCTACCCGCACACAACTCGAGGCTAGAAGTGACTGCGCGACGGATCGCTCCGGCAAATCAATTTCTTCTCGTCGACTCTCAAAGGCAGCCAATGCCTCATCGTTGCTTCCCATAAAGAGTAACGCCCGAAACATCGCGTCGATGCCCTCAACGTTCCCCTCGCCCAATCCTCCAACTCCATTCGCGGCTCTCTTGGCATGCCTATGAATCAACGAGTCCTTGGCCCATTCGACGGATTGCTCTGCGTTGCGAGCTGCGATCGCTTCGGCTAACCAAACGCGATCGACAAAGCCGGCACCCTCCTCATCCACCAATGCTTGAGTGTCTTTCTCGAGGCATTGTTGAAACAAGGCTTCCGCCTGCTCCACCAACGCCAACCGCTGCTCTTCGGAACCATCCCAAACCGGACAAAGCCCCAGCAACAATTTGCTCCGCCCAAGAAAACGCCCCCAATCTCGATCGCCGGAATGCTCACGCTGCAACTCCTCCGTTCGATCCACAACAGCCTTGAGGTTCGCGACCGCTTCCTGGGAGAACAGCTGAGTTCGATTCAATTGCTCCCGAATCGCCCACTTCTCTGCAAGCAGACTGCCAACTCCGGGGTTTCGTCGCGCGCTTCGCATCGCATCCTCTGCCCGATCTCGAGCCGCCAGCGCCGATTGTTCGTACCTTAGTCGCAGCGCATCACCATCACCCCGTTCGATCGATCCGGCTAACCTCCAGTAACATGTGGACATCGACAGCGCGATCTGCGCAGCCACATACCGATACTCCGACTTCGCAGGTTGCTCGACCACCAAACGCTGAGCGGCCAACTCCGCCTGATTGAGCCGTTGGATTCGGTCGAGAAGAGCGGAATCATCTTCTTTCGCCCCAGCTTCTGCCGGACCGTTCTGCTTGATCTGCAGATCCACAACCATCCCGGAAACACCTGTTGCGAGCGTCTCCCCACTCTCCAAATCCAGGATATTCCTTACGATCCCTTCGTATCGAGAAACAATCCGAGGCTGTACGTAGAACTGACTGGCCAGAGCAAATGCGATCGTAAGCGTCCCCAAGGCGAGCGACGGGATCCCCCAACGCCAGTACGTCTCCGGAGACTCCGGCAAATCGCCGTTCGAACGTTGGAACTTGCGCGTCCCATCAGGCCGCACTGCATCGGAACCTAAAGCGCTCACGGCGACACTCCTCGCACCACCCCATTGGTGTTGGATCGATTCATGAAACTGGTTCGATACTTGGAATTCCGCTCAGATTCGAATACACGGCCCATTCCGGTTGCTCCCTAGCGTTGCGTCAAGGACTCAATCACGGGCATGGACTCACCGTAAACCTGACCACGAAGCTTTCGATACATCCCTCTGAGCCTCTCCAATTGCTGAGGCGTCGGCGATGTGTTTGTTTGCGACAATTGCTGAAACTGAAAGGTGATTGGGTCGCGCACTTGGTCTTCGCGTCGAATTCGCGTCCACAGGTTTCTTTGCAATCGATTCTCCGCCTGCGGCACCTGGCTTTTACGTTCCAGCGTATAGGGCTGTCCGTGTTCGTCAAACAATGAAAAATGAAGAACCGCGATATCTCCCAAATCGTTCTCCAACAAGGATTCGTAAAACGCAAATTCCCGACCAATCCCCTCATCGTCGCTCACATGGACGATCTCAAGGCTGCGTTGCTTCCACCCGGCGTTCATGTAACAGACCCACAAGGGATGCCAGCCGCGGAAAGGAAAATCCAAGCTTACGGTCATGCGCGAAGTTTCGTTTCTCAATTGCCAAATTCGCGAATGCTGGCCCAACAGGTCAGAACGATCACGCGTCACCGACTGAAAACCAACAATCTGCGCCTCGTTCGTCGTCAAGGCATTGCGTCCCGGAAATCGCTCCGCAAGGTCGCCCGAAAACGCCGGCAAGTCGGGCGCTGCGACAAAGTCAGCAATGGCTTGAAAGTTAGACGGCATGAAAATGAAAAGCAACGTCGGCAGGGCCAACCAAATCTTAGAAAACGGCAGAGTCTGAACCTCGCCGCGCGTACAAACCGCAACGTCCTCGACACCACCTGGTTCGGCTATCGCCCCGCTCCGCTCCGAATGGAAGCATCGCAACTGAAGGAAGTTCAACAATTGAACGGAACTCCAGTGAACCCACGCGGTGAAGATGAACACGCAAAGCCCAAGCATCGTGTGCACGGTTCCGGAGGACAGATCGACTCCGAACCAATCAAGCCCAGCCGCGATCAAGTAAATGCGCAGCAGATTGCCGAGGATCGCCCATATCGGGACCGTCACGATGGTGAGCAAACTGACCGTCAAGCCAGCTCGCCCCAACAGCAAAAGCACACCGGCCACGGCCATCAGTGCATACTGGCTGTCGACTCCGCTGCATGCCTCCTCGATGAACAGTGGCTTCGATGCAATTTCGATGATATTGCCGCGGCGGACATGATAGATCCCGGTGAGGTCCATCAAACGACTGCAGACTACGGACGAGATCGCTTGAAGAGCCTGAACCAACACTTGGTCCCAGCCGAAAGGAGGAGGCAGCGTAACCGCAATGAGCCCGCATACACCAATCACCCGAAGCACACTCATGTTGGGGCGAGCTCCGAGCGCCCACACCCCAACCATTACGATGAAACACACATGAGCTAGCCAGGGACTAACCAGAACCAATGCGGCGACGGAAAGAACGATACCCCCGATCCAAAGATAGATCGCCCAACGGCGCAGCGGAACGTCTCTCTGGGGCTCTGCGTTCGGCTTCAAGAAATACGCAGCCCCGAGCAACGCTAGCGGGAAGAACTGAAGGTGGGGCTTCTGCATCAACAAAGAAGCCTGTATCGCCAAAAGCGGGGCCAAGGCCAACACGGGCAAGACCAGCGTCGCCCATGTCCAAGGGGTCAATCCCAAATCAAATGTTGAATGCGTCTTCATGATCCGTGTGCGCGTCGCAAACAATCCCATCTTCAACGCGTTTCTTGACGCTCCAGGATCTTCAAGCGAACATCCTGAAAGTACCGCATTTTCAGCCGATTGAATGTCCAGCCAATGCGTCCGTCCAGAAACCCGAATTTTGCAACGTAGGCAACCGCGAAATACAGGTACCCAAGCCACCATTTATCCAGATGCTTGTACTTGAACCTTTGACGGGGCGTGAGCTGCTCCCAATTCTCTGCAGCGTTCTTCTTGAGCCATGCGTACCGATTCGCCTCCCACGTGGAGTACTCATTGTGCTTTGCAATGTAATGGTGCAAATCGCGATAGTCGTAGTGCTCTAGCTTGGTCGCGAGATGGCCTAACGTACCGGTAAGCACCGGGTGCTCGTGGACTTCCATATCGAGGTTGCTCCAAAAGTCCTCATCGAACTTTTCATACTCTCCAGCCCCGACTCGGAAGAGCGCGAGCTTGCGCATCGTATCGCCGTGTGCAACAGGCTTCCGCATAAACCAATTGCGAAACGTCACCCAAAAACCGGAGTGGGGCGTAACGGGAAGGACGCGATGAAGCTCCTCGACAAAACCCGGAGTGACGCGTTCATCCGCATCTAGGAAAAAGACCCACTCCGTTTCAAAGGTATAGTTCCGCAATACCCAGTTTCGTTTCTTTGGGAACTTGCCATCCCAGCGAAAGTCCAGCAGGCGCGCACCCGCTTCCCGCGCAATGGTTCTGGTAGCATCCGTGCTTCCGGAATCGACAACCAAAACATGTGCAAAAGCATGGTTCAGCGACCGAAGACATTCGGGAAGATTCTTTTCCTCATTCCTGACCGGAATGACGACGGTTATCGGCAACATCATGGCTTTCGAAAGGCAAGGATCATCGACTTTGCCAGAACGGGGATCCGTCCAACTCGCAGGACCTTCTCGCGAATCATTCCCTGTTCTTCAAACAACCTCGAAAGCGTCTTGATCGACCAAAACTTGATGTGCCCATGATCCCAAAGAGCCGTAAAGTGGTCATCCATCTTCCCAGAAATCGCCAACGATAGATTCTTGAGATAACTGTGATAGGGAGTTGAAATCAGCGCAGTACCCCCTGGCTCGGTCAGTTGAGCGACGGTCCTCGCGTAATCCCTCGGTGCATACACATGCTCGACCACTTCTAGGCTCAACACCACCGGGAAGGAACCGAATCGCTCGGAGAGCGGGTCATAGGCAGAGCCGACGGTCAAGTCCAACTCCGGGAAGCTTGTGTTCGCTTGGGAAATACCCGTCGAAGAGGGATCAACACCGACAACCTTATAGCCGAATTGAGACAAATGGGCCGCCACAGAGCCATTGCCGCACCCCAGATCGAAAATGCGGCGCTCCGTGGAAGGCTTGTTTCGGAAACATCGCTTCAACTCCGATTCAATCGCCGGCAGCAAGTATGAGTGCGCATGCCCTGCAAACGCATCGGTGTAGCCGTATCCTGATATTCCACTTGCATCTTTCATAAATCTTTCCCGCCCGTTTGGGCTTCGGACTCGATGTCGCCACTCAGTTTTCGCTCACCGATTTGTCGTGCCGGATTACCGACGACAATCGACCATGGGCCTACGTCCTTCGCAACCACCGCCCTCGCGCCGACGACCGCACCACGTCCAATCGTTACCCCAGGCCCAACGAAGGCATCTGCGCAAACCCACGAATCCTCTTGGATCGTGATCGGCAATCGAAGTAACTTCATTTCGGGGGACTCATAGTCGTGTGACCCTCCACACAAGTGCGCCATTTGTGAAATCGTGGCACGTTTCCCAATTCTCAAGGGCCCAAGGTTGTAGATTCGAACCCCATCGCCAATCGCCGCATAGTCGCCAATTTCGAGCAACCAAGGATATTGGATCTTTACCGTGGGATAGATGTGAACATGCATCCCTACCGTGGCCCCAAACCGGCGCAGCAGCCATCGACGAAACCCATAAAGCCATCTCGGACTGAGTCGAAACACGACGGCACCCACGCCCCAAGCGATCCTCCAAAGGAGTTCTTGGTTGCCATACTTTTTCACCCGTCGATTTGCGGCAACGTCGATATCCATCATCCATCCAACCTGAGACAACGGGGTGGAACGCCACCGTGAACAACCCAGAACGATACATCGTGAACTTGTTTCGCGACCTCCGACCAAGTGAACTTCTGTCGAACAAGTTCCTTTCCACGCTCTCCCATCCTAGCTCGATCTTCGCTCGAAGCCGCCATCAAGCGATCGAGGCCTTGGACGATGCTTTCGACGTTCGTCTCAATCCGAATGGCCGACTCCGCACTGAATCCCTCCGGAAGATTGCACTGCGGGGTCATGAGAACGGGCTTCCCATACGCCCAAGCCTCCAGCACCACCATCGGTAGTCCTTCGCTATAGCTTGGCAAAATGAACGCCTCACTGCTCCTATAGCATTGCGACTTATCGCTTTTGAATTGCGGTCCCAGGAACAACAGAGTAGCCTCCGACGCTGGCGATGCCCCACCGCGAACATCACTCCAGGAGATTCCAAGTTCGGTTGCTAACTGCTTCAACTGCTTCTCGTGACCGCCCTCGTCCCATCCAGCGATCGAAAGGGTCCACGCATTGGATCCAGCTTGCCTTTCGGGCGATTGGCGGCGTTTGGCTTCCATCTCGCCCCACGCACGAAGGAGATTCACCAAGCCCTTTTTAGGATGGATCCGTCCCAAATAGAGCAGGCTTCGCGGCCCTTGCTCCCCCACCCGCCCCATGCTGCGGATATCGGCCCCCGCTCCCTCGCGTCCCTCGCTCCCTTCCAGAGCAACCGGTAAATCGATTCCATTTGGAATAATGGCGATCGGGTTGGTAAGCCCGAACTGCCGGATGGACTCGGCTTCCGATTCGCACAAAGCCCGAATGCAAGCCGCCCGACGTAAGTTGCTGTTCTCAAACAACCATCCAGCGATCCGCTTCTTCCAAGCGGAGTTCTTCACCGCCCACACATCCAACATGCCGTGCGGATGAACGATCACCGGCCGGCCGGTCTTCCTGCCCCAAGATCTGGCAACTGCGGACGTCCCGAGCCACAACCCATGACTATGCAATACGTCTGGCGAAAACGTGCGCAGCATTCCTGCAAGGGCAGGCGCGTAGCCCAATTGCCGCGGACCGAACCGCGTCGCAATGCGGGCCTCCACGGGCAACCAATCGGCTCGATCCGCATCACTCTGGTCATCGTGCAAACCGAATGCTTCGACGTCATCCCCAAGCGCACATAGCTCTTGGGCGACTCGCCGATTGGCCTCGAAAAGACCTCCCGACTTGCGCGATAACGAAGCGGAAACGAAGGCTATTTTCATCGACGTATCAATGCCGCCAACAAAAGTCGATCGATCGCACCGACCTTTTTCGCCCCCACCGCAAGCGCGTTCGCTGCAGAGTCCTTACACCCTTCGGCAAAGCGTTCTGGCCCCCAAGCCTCAATGATGCGCTGACCTGCGATTCCCAATTCGGCTCGCGAGGATGACGACATCGCGCCCACCTGAAGCATCAGACGCGCGATCTGCTCTTCGTCGGTTGGATCAAACGTCCATCCATTGACTCCCTCTTGAACGAGATCCGGAGCACACCCACATCCACGCGAAACGAGCACTGGCAATCCGCTTGCCATCGCTTCATTGACTACCAATCCCCATTGATCGACCGTGCTCGCATGAATAAATGCTGCTGCCCGGGCATAAAACCGCGGCAATTCCTCAATCTGTCGAAATCCTGGCAAAAACAACGCAGGACCACCTGTAGAACCTCCCACTTCATCGTCCCACGGTGCCGAATGAATCGTCCGTACACCCAGCGTCTCACACAACGCCTCGATCTCGGCCTTCAACGGACCATCGCCAAGTAGGACCAACGAACGCAACACCCCCGCTTCTTCACTACCGGTTGGCGCGGCCCTCTGCCCCGAGACCCTTGACGCGTAAATTGCGTATGCCTTCACCAAGCGAAGCAAGTTCTTTTTCTCAATGAATCGATTGGATGCGAGAAAGAATCCATCCCCACCTATCGATCCGGAATTCTTTCGAACTTGCTCCGCGCTGTTTTTGAAGTACCGATTATCGACCACGTCATAACCCAAAACGATCCGCCGCGCAGGCATTCCGAGTGATTGGAGATATTCGCTGTGGGGATGACCGGCTACAAAGCCCGCTGATGCGAGCCTCACAATACGCTTTTTCAACGCCTCCTGCCAAACACGTCGCGGTGCGTCCACCTCCCTGCTGTCGCTCATCAATATCCACGGAATCGATGCATTCGCACAAAGCAAAATCAAAGTGAGCATGGCCGGGTGACTGTAGCCTGCAATAAACACAACGTCGGGCGGATTGCTGGTCAACAAACGCTGCAACTTAGCGCTCCATTCCGAGCCATGCACCGATTCCAAAAACCTTTCCCGCTCCAGGAACTGAATCCTCGAATCGGAATCAGTTCTCCAGCTGTACTCCGACTGATTCCTTGCCACAGCGACTGGAAGAAATTGAATTTCTAAAAGCTCTTCACAAGCGTTAAGGCGAGATAAGTGATAGGGACCGAAATTCAGAAAAGTCAGCCATGCAGAGATCTTCATAGTGAACACCAGCTCAACGTGGGCCGTAGTAGTTTGGACCACGCACTGGAACCTTCCCTCTTTCGCCTTGCCACCACTCCCAAATCCTGACGCCAACATAGCCAAACACGAAGGGGAATAGAACCAAGAGGGTGATGTCCCGACCGCTGTTGAAGGTCACTCCTAGTCCTATCAGAAAGAGAAACAATCGAATGGCGGACCTGCGCTGAATCCACAAACGCGATAGAAATCCAATCCAAAGGGACAGCAGAATCGCAACCGCAAACACCCCGAGCACCCTTCCGAAATTCACGACTCCTTGGCCTACAAGCCCTGTTGCAACGGTAACCCCAACACCCAGCTCAGAGCGATTCCCAAAGCCACGTGCAATGGCGTAATCCAGACCGATCGTCGGCTTACCTGGCCAAATCGCGCGAGGTACAAAGTTAACTGCTTCCGCGAAATAGCGTCGCCCCCAATTGGGCGCATAGGTCCCATCCGCGATAAACTTGTTGATGAAGCACAATTCTTTAAGCATGTCCAATCCATGGTGCTTAACGTCTCTCAAGTCCGTATCGGTGGCAAAGGAAGCCATTCCATAATCACCCCGATATACGATTACCACCTTGAACCAATAGTCCAAGGCGAACAGCATGAGCAGGCTAGCCAAGATCTTCACCGGCACTGAATACCTCGTGCAGATCCAAAATGCGGCAACTCCTGGCATAAGCACCGAAAGCATCACATTTCGCATGCGATCAAAAAAAATGTACGGCCAAGAAAGAGCAATCATCAAGATTGCAACAGTTCTAAGCCTCCCTCGCCCAATAATCGCGATCACACCGAACATCGCATAGACCAATCTCTGCAGATAGCCCAATGCAGCCCAGATGAACGACGTTGAACTACCTAGTCCTCCGTGACCAAACATTGAGACTTTGCTCGGGTAAGCGGGCGGCCAGAAAATCGATAGGATGCGCTGAAATGCGTCCGGGTAGTCTGATATCCGAACACAGGCGACAACAAACATCACCGCCCAGCAAAGGATCGCAGCATGAAGGATCGTGGCAATCCAGCCTTGGTCGATCGTGACTTTCTCGGTATTGCGGGGCAAACCAGCCGCGAACCGCCTGCAAACAGGTGGGATCAACATACGCAGCAGTACGAGAACCGCGGAAACCTGCAAAAAGGCGATATCAATGATGCCGCTTGAGAATGGGCGGAACTCCTTTTCGGTAGCCATCAAGTAATCAAGGGGATACCACATCCCGATTGTGCCATAGACGACCAAGGCAGGCTTGGCCCACGGACTATTCCATTTGGCCAACCCCTCCCAAATCAGTACCGCAAGCACCGACACGGTAAGCCAAAAAGATAAGGGCGCAGAAGAAAGTTGCTCAAGCACGACTCCCCCTCTCGCCAGCAATCTGCATATAGCTTTCCATCATGCGCTCCGGGGTAAAGGACATCGCGTACGCCAACCCATCTTCGGTGGCTGACGACAAACTCCCCAACTTGTCAACAATAGCGGCAGCCATTTGACTAGGTGAGCCCACCGGCACCAATGTACCGTACGCCCCACCCTGAAGCAGCTCCCGACACGCAGGCACGTCGGTTGCCACCACCGGTAGCCCCGCCGCCAAAGCTTCGATCATTACTGTGCCCAACCCCTCTTGCGGAGTTGTAGACAGGACGAAAAGATCCGACGATCCTAGGATCTCCGGCACATCTTGACGCGTGCCCAGGAATTGAACCGAACGCTCAACCCCTAAGCTTTTCACAAGATTCTCCAATTCCGTGCGGCGGGACCCATCACCCACCAATAGAAGCTGAAACCCCGGCAAGGACTTCAATATCGTGGGTACCGCGTTCAGGATTGTATCGTGGTCTTTATGCCGTTCCAGCGTTGCAACCATCACCGCAATCGGCCCACCTCGAATCGCTGCACGCCCCAGCCGCGACACCTCTGCGCGTTGGCGTACCTGTGCTACCTTCGCGCAATTCCAAACCGTATGGAAAACCGATTGCGGCACCCACGGCACCTCGAGGTACTGCGACTTCACATACTCCGAGCAACAAACCACCTTCGCTCCAAGGAACCATAGCGGCCACATTCCGTACCGGCTCATCCAATCTCCCTTGAATCCCCTATCGGGCGGATTCCCGCAATGAACCAACAAAGACCGAACACCAGCACTTCTCGCTCCGAGACAAACCCAATTGGAAAAACCGGTAGGCCAAGACACCACCAATTCCGGCTTGCGATCCAAACAAATGCGTCGTACTCCAAGCGCGATATCGGTGAACTTTTTCATGCCCCGGGAGAAAAAATCCTCCTCCCCGTACCAACTCGCTGCTGAACGCAAGCGAGCGGTTAGATCAGCCGGATGCGAATTGAGAACAAACACTTCTTGTATTTCCCTACCGGTACCGAGCCAATCCAGCACCAAGTTTGGGGTCCCCTCCGCACGAGGAGTGCTCAACACATGGAGAATCTTCATGATCATCAAGCGGCTAATGCCAGGAGCAAATGTCCGATTCTAGGTTGCCAATCGAATGGCACCATCGTCGGCTCTTCAATGCATCCTGTTCGCTGGAAATACCTTTCTCACTTCTGGAAACAGTGATGCAGTCGCTACTTCGCGATCTCCGCTAGCCTGCTCTTGACCAGGTCTCGCGATCGGAAATAAAAAGTGTTATTGCCGCCGTCTTGAGGATTCTCCAGCGGCACAATCTCGTTCGATTCCACATTAAAGTGGTAGGGCATAAAGCCGTTTTCCCTCAAGATCGCTTCGATTGCCCTAAGATTTTCTTGCTGCCAGTTGTGGGGACGAAACGTTTCAATCAAAAAACCAGCTAAACGATCTGACTTCATCAACTCCACAGCGCCTTTAAGCATTTCTAGCTCAAAGCCCTCGATGTCGGCTTTGATGAATGTTGCTGAAGGCATCTCATTGACCACATTATCCAGTGTTGTAACGTCAACCTCCACGAACTCCACATTCTCTCCGTCGCGAAGCACATGATTTCCAGGGCCATCGTGGAGCGACATCCTCAGCGTTCCGCTCTTCGATCCGATCGCGTACTGCCGCAACGAAAACCTGGAAACATCATTGAGCTCTGCGTTTTCCACCAACCTAGAAAAAGTTAACGGAACGGGTTCAAAAGAAACAACTCTACATCCCAATCCCGCCGCGAGAACTGAGTAGGCACCAGCGTTTGCTCCGACATCGTAGAACACATCGCCCGGACGTAGAAACCTCTCCAGAAAAACCAATTCCTCATAGTCTGGCCGCCTGAGATACCAGTATCCAGTTAAGCCTTCGTGCGGATGCACCATCAACCGCGTACCATGAAGGAAGTCAATCATCATCGGCTTCGATGTCAACCGCTGACGAATTTGCCAGTAAAGCCACTTCGCAAAGACAGTAAAGGCTCGACCTTGCGAAGCCGGGTGGTTCATCAACCACATTAGATTCTTTAACATCGCTCTCATGATCGTTGTGTCGAACTGAAATCGGACGCTTCGAGCCCCTTCCATGGCTGGACAGGATTCGCGATCGTTCCAGTATTCCATAACTCCTGGAACTCGCGGATGCATCGTTCCCATGTCACTCGCTTTGACCATTCGCGAGCGTTTTGAAGAAAAGCCATCTGCTCCCCTTCATTCCGAAGATACGCTTCCAAACGATCCGCAATCTCTACAAAACTCGTCCCCAAAGCGAAACGGAAGCCGGCATCGGGAGGCAACGTATCGGCTGGTCCCTCATGCGCAAATCCTGCCACGGGAATCCCCGCCCGCAGAAATTCCAACGTCGAAATTCCAAGCGCCTCGCGAGAAGAGAACAAACACCCCACGTCACACTTTGCCAAGAATCCCAAGAACCCCTCGGTATTCCTAGCTTTGTCGATGTAACCTACAAATTCGAGTCCATCTTTCAATTGCACATCGCGAGGGGCGTTGCCTGCGGCCAACACCCGGCAACTCCACCCTCTCCTCGTCAACTCTCCCTGGATTTCGGATAGCAGTAACAACCCCTTGCGCTGCCAATCCTTTCCGACAAACCCCAGAGTAAACGGACGGTCAATCCCAGCTCTCCCCTTGAACTCCGGCGCCACCCATCCCTCTGGAATCATTAAGTTCGCTCCAGGGAGAATCACTCGAACCTTGGATTCCTCAATTGCAAATTCCTGAACCACAGCCTCAGCAGCCCACCTGCCCATCGTGATCACGCGCTTGCTTGCTGCGTAGTTTTCGCGCTCAAGTCGCATTGCACGGTCTACTATTCGCTTAGGCAAATCGAGCTTCAATCCTCTTCCAGTAGCGAGAGCCGAGAACGGAGCATCAATGTAGTGCTCCAAGGATCCACCGCGCTCCAGGACACTAGCGGCTCTTGGAAAATGCTGATTGAACGTAAGGATGTGGTTTTTCCAAAAGCTCTCTGGAATCTGCGACTCGAGGAGATTCAAGCATCGCTCGGAGTATTGAAATCCTCCAAATTGCCCCGTTAATGCCGAAAATCCATTCCAAAGGAGGCGAGACCATCTTAGGTTTTCCAACTGGATACTAAGCGGAACGCAATCGACACCCATGCTCTGAGCGGCAACCCAAAAGTGATACGGAATTCCACTCCAGCAACTGACCTGGCGCACGTCCCCTACCGCGGCAATTCCGATACTCACGAAAGGCAACCCTCATCTCGTCCAGACAGCACCTCGATCAGCCGAGTTCGAAATCGCTTCAAGGAAAACCTTGAGGCCACTTGCGCAGCTGCTTTGCGAAGCCCACTGGCCGAGGACTGCGTTAAGGCACCCGAAAGCTGCTCCAGCCTGCGAGCCAACGCCCCATGGTCTCCTACCGGTGTCAGAAAAATACCATTCGATTCATCCCCCAAATCCGGCAAGCAAGTATTGGTCGTTCCCAAGACAGGACAGCCGAACGACAAGGACTCAAGAAACACTTGCCCAAACCCCTCGAGGATGGAGGGCATCGCAAATAGGGAACTTTCGCGAAACAGTTGCTTAAGCGATTCGGAAGAGACACCGTTCAATACGCGCACACTTGCTGGCATCGACTTCAGCATGGGTACGACGGCCGCATCCAAGTGCCTGCAGACAAGGGTCAGCGTTGCATTTTCCGGCAATCGCGCTTCCTTCCAGGCCATGAGTAAGTGGTGAATACCCTTCCGTTGGATTCCCGATCCGACAAATAGGACGGAGAAATGGGGATTTACCCCGCCAACCTCCCGATTCTCAACACAATCAATCCCATAGGGAATGACTTCGCACTTTTCCGGAGGCATTCCCTGTGCGACGAGACTGGACTTTGTAAACGTGCTTGCTGCAAGCACGAGGTCAGCTTGCTTCCACAAATGGACAATGCGACCATCATTCTCGGGTTTGGCATCGGTTCGAACCCAAGAAGTCGATAGGGAACCAACGGGATGTGCTTCTAGATCCTGCTCAAGCAACTGACGCTCAAAGACAGGGTGCAAATGAAAGTGAAACAACACTTTGCGCGGCGTATGCGCGTACTTGGCTTCAAAAGCCTCCGATGCGTAGGGTTCATACAGCAATAGATCACTCGAAGTTTGCCTCGCTAAATCGCGAACCGCTCGCGACATCGCTTGATTCGCCCACGTCCATGATCGATTCTCACGATCTCCCATGAATCTTGATAGGTTTTGGATCAACTCTATCGATGGTCTGCTGTCGATGAATTCGTCCGGAATCTCGTTACAATGTCGCTTGCTTAGGACTTGCCCATACCGCTTCGGAAGCATTGCAGACAAGTGCTTCGCCCACCCCTTATCATACGCTCCCGTCACAAAACGACTGAGCATTCCGGCTTCCGCCAGCGCAATCGGTACTTGATATCCGTCGCGTCTTCCGAGAAACCCTGTAACGAAACGATCTGGAATCTTCACTTGCTAGATTTATCTCACGCGCTAACCGACGTGGGCATTGTGCTTTGCTGGAGTTGTTGGATTGCTTCGATCCGCAACAATACGCTTCCATTACGATCGATTGGGACCAACAGACAACCGAGGATGTTTATCGAATCGCTGTCGGTGGTGTTTCCCGCGGCCCCTTTTCCGCACGAACGCGTCACGACCGAAAACGCTGCTCTCTCGGTAAGGAAATTCTTCGAAACGGAACTCATACCTTCAGGCTTCTAACCTTATTGAAAGCGTTCTTTCCAACAGCCACATCCTTTTCAACTTCCCACAGTCCTCAGGTCGCGGCCGTCTCGGTGATGACCTCAAGATAACCCCTTGCGAAACGTTCGCATGCAAATCGACTCGTCGCCAATGCTCTTCCTTCCGACGATAGCTGCCTTCTCGCATCCGCATCCAGCATCAAGTCAACAATCGCTTCAGCCAGATCGTTCGCGTCATTCGCACGAACCAATCGAATCGCTGCCCCATCGCCTCGGAATTCACGCATCGGCCCTACGTCAGTCAACACGCAAGGCAACCCTAGAGCCATGGCCTCGCTCACCGCGTTGCCCAACCCCTCCCGCTCCGTCGTTGCGTAGGCAAACAAATCCCAGTTGCTCATCACCGCATATACGTCGGCAACATCTCCCAAAAATCGAACTGCGCTTTCGATCCCTAACTCCCTCGCCAGCGACTTCAGTCGCTCTCGCAACTCCCCGTCGCCTGCCAACTCCAAACGAACATTCGGGTACTGATTCGCGACGCTCGCAAACGCTCGCAACAAGGTCGCATGATCCTTGATCTCGCTTAAGCGCGCCGTCATCCCAAGGACAAACATGCGATTCGGATCGTACGCCTTCGGCGAGTGCCCCGGAACCGAAGGCAACTCAATTCCGTTGTAGATCGTGGTTCGCGGAAAACGCTTCAGATAGGGACTGAACTCGAAACTCTTCGCGACGTAATCGGAACAACAAGCGTATACGGGAAGCGGCCCTGACGCAGGCCACCACTTGGACATTCCCCAGTAGCGCAAGTTCGTCCAGAGGGACATGGTGTGAGCAGGATTCCCTGCGTGCACCGTCAACTTTACCTTTTGCTGATTGCAAACCCGGATGATCTGTGGAAGCTGAACCAATCCGAACCATGCAATCACACCATCAGGTCGATGCTTCTGGATCGCATCCCTAAGGCTTTTTGAGATCGCAAATGTCTTTGCGGAATCCGGGCCAAGAATCTCAACCGTCGCCCCCGCCCGTTCCCAGTCCTCTACCATGGGGCCCGATTCACCAAAGACGGTCACAACGTGTTCGAAATCTGGCAAGGCCCGAATCATAGCGCGAGCGTTGCCTTCCACACCACCGCGTGCCGCACCAAAAACGTGGTGCATGATTCGACGCCGGTAAGGCGGGCGCCGAATACCGAACAACCTCAAGTAGCTGCTTGCAAAGGTGCTAGGTGCAAACCGGATTCGAGAGAATTTCCGCCCTGCTCGACATAGATTGGCTCGACTGTGCGCATCTTCGATCAGGCGACATATCGCGTCAGCAAGTTCCGTCGACTGGTGTTTCGGAACCAAACAAACCGCGCCATCCTGTTCTCCGAACTCGCGCATGGGCCCGACATCGGTTACCACACAAGGCAATCCTAGGGCCATCGCTTCGCTAAGCGCATTTCCCAGCCCCTCCCTCTCGGTCGTGGCATAAGCAAACAAGTCCCAGCGGCTCATGACGGCGTAGATGTCGGCAACATCACCAAGGAATGTTACCTTGGATGCGATCCCCAATTCTCGCGTCAACTGCTGGAGACTCTCTCGCGTTTCACCGTCCCCAGCTAACTCCAGCCTCGCGTTCGGATAACTCGTGGCGATGATCGCAAAAGCCCGAATCAACGTCTCGTGGTCTTTGATTTTGCTCAAGCGGGCAGTCATCCCGATGACGAACGGCTCGCTTGCAACGTAAGCTCTCGGCTGATGTATCGCACCAGAAGGCAATTCAATCCCGTTGTAAATCGTTGTTCTTGGGAATTGGCTTAAGTAGAGACTGGAGTCAAAGCTCTGCGAAACGTAGTCCGAGCAACAAGCATAGATGGGCAGTGGTCCCGATGCAGGCCACCACTTGGCCATCCCGAGAAATCGCAGATTGGTCCAAAGCGACATTGTGTGGGCGGGATTCCCCGCGTGCGCTACTAACTTCACTTTGTTCCGATTGCAAACGTAAATGATCTGGGGCAATTGGACCAAACCAAACCAAGCGATCACGCCGTCGGGACGGTACTTGCGAATCGCTTCCTGCAGATTCTTCAGGATAGAAAAAGGTCTGCCGGATTCTGCCCCCAAAACATCGACCGTCGCGCCGGCATCACGCCAATCGTCAACCATCGGCCCTGTTTCACCCAAGACCGTCACGACGTGAGCGATGTCGGGGGAATCGGCAACGATCGTCAGAACGTTTCGCTCAACTCCACCCCGCAAAGCTCCGAAGACGATGTGAACGATAGTGGTGCGCTCGGATTGCATGCTAGGCTTGGTGCAGGCAGTCAGGTTACTTGCTGCTTTCCAAGGAGCTTGTGGATGACGTGAAGATACCCCTCCACCAGCACATCTTTATCGAATCGCGATTCCGCTTCTCGCCTACAAGCCTTGCGATCAATGGCAGAAACCGCCCGGATCGCCGTCACCATTTCCTCCAAGGAGTCGACAATAAAGCCGGTTGCACCATGGCGAATCACTTCTGGCACGGAACCATTCCGCCATCCGATGACCGGACAACCACATGCGAGCGATTCCGCCATAACATTCCCAAAGGGCTCTCTCCATTGAATTGGAAACAACATGGCACTCGCGCCAGACAGAAGTTTGGTCTTTTCCACATCATTTACAACGCCGATGTACTCAATTTCAGGACCGAGATGAGGCACAATCTGCTCTTGGAAGTACTCTCGCGCACCCGGTTCCGAATCCGATACGTTTCCAGCGATCACCAACTTCACCCCAGCGATTTGGGCCGCCTGGATCGCCAAATGCACTCCTTTGTTTGCGGTCAATCGACCGAGGAATGCTACGTAGGGTGGTGATTCCGGGCATTCTGTTGCCGTCATCCTTCGCACGTCGACACAGTTGTAAACGGCGTCGATCCGATCCGAAGGTTCCAACCCGGCGACTTGATCGTGACTTACCCCAATGAAACGCACACCAGTACTTCTCATCCGCAAGAGGCAATCCACTTCCGACTGCTGTGTGGGGTGATGAAACACGTGGATGATTGGCGTTCCACCCTTTGCGATCGCCCATAGGTAGTCGATTCGCCCATTGGAAATGACCACATCGGCCTTTCTCGCTGCCCGCCAAGACATCCCTTGAAACAAGAGTTTTCGGTAGATTCTGCTGACTGGCTGCTTGGATGGCGCTCGATGAACCGTCAGCGATCCACCGTACCTTTGCGATCCAGAACCGGCGATCAGGTCCACCGTATGACCGCGTTCCATCAAGCCTTGGCATAGATATGCAAGGTTCCGCTCAATCCCACCATAACCAATCGGCGGTATAGGGATGTGAGGATCTGCGATGACTAGAATCCTCATGACGCGTCTCGTGTTCGCCGGGAGGCAAAGTAAACGGGTTCCGTCGCGAAACCGATCCGTCGCAGGTCAAATCCAAACGGCTTCAAAAAGCCTGCGATCTCTTCCTCGGAGGTATTCGGATGAATCTCGAGCACGATGTACCGCACATGCTCCAGCCACGCATTGTTCGATTCCAAAAGCTCTTTTTCACTCCCTTCAATATCGATCTTGAGAATATCGATCTGATCCCAACCGGCTCGCTCCATGATTTGCGGTACGGTGACCAAGTCCACCTCGATCGAGTCCTTCAGATCATGCATCTCTGTCGATTCCAACGAACTACAAGTTGGATTGGCCCCGATCCTAAGGCGCAGTCTCCCAGCTTTGGATGCAACAGCCGCCTCGACGATCTTCGCATTGAGTGCATTGGCGTCGATGGTCTCGCGGAGCATTGCGATGTTTCTCGGATCGGGCTCGCAACACATGATTTGCGCCCCTGGAAACAGGGACGAGAAGTAGCATGCGGCAAACCCAACATTGGCCCCTAAATCGGCGATGCGCGGATTGGGCAGATCTTCAGGTAGATGGGGCAGCAGATCGTATTCTTGGTCGACAAAGACTCCAGTGAACGCTCCCAGATGCACAGCGGTCAATGCTACGCGATTCACCCTTCCAGCAACCGTCAAGGAAACGGTCGCCTTCCTAGGAGCATCGTGCGGCCGAAAGCGGGTGTCAAAGCGCCCCTGATAGTAGGTCCGGAGATACCATCCTCGCTGTGCCCCAAGCCTCGTAAAGTCTTTATCCAACTGATTGATTCGAAAGAAATTCTTGACGGAAGAGAATAGGTTCAAGCTAGGATCGCTCCAACACAATGTGATGATTTACGACTCATGGCATTCCACTGGGCATTCGCACCCGTAGTATGCCCTTTCCACCCAACAGGGTCAAACATTCCAAGTTTAACTGGCACGTCCTTCAAAGGCATACTCCTCGAGTTCCAAAGGCCCCGGACCAATGTGGCTCGTCGAGTAGCCGAAACTTTCCATGCGATCCAATAGCTGGCGAGATGCCCCGATCGCATCGTCAAACGCAAAGGGATGAAAACCGATCTGCACCGCCGGTCGGTAGGTACTCAAAGCTTTCGCCGCACCTTCCAACACATTGAGCTCGGCGCCTTCCACATCGATCTTGACCACCGATGGACGGTGATCAATAGCTATCCGATCCAGCGTGACCACAGGCACTTTGAACTCAATCGACGGTCCCTCATGCTCAAGCTTCCTCTCGCTATGCCCGCTGCCGATGCTATCAGCCGCATCGCCGACTATGTGGAGCACAATCTCAGTACCATCGTGAGCTCCGCAAGCCGCTTCAATGATCGTCACGCGATCCTCAAAACCATTTCCCACAACATGCCTGCGGAGCACCTTCGCATTTCCAGGGGCCGGTTCCACGGCAACAACTCGCCCAGTCGGCCCCACCAATAACGCTGCCTCCAACGTCATCTGCCCGACATTGGCTCCAATATCGATAACGCACCCCCCAGGCTTCACCACGCGCCGCAGCCATTCAATCGTTTGAAACTCCGCGTACTCCCCACGCAACGCCACTTCGGGCACTAGACGCCAACTCCGCCCGTTCTGGTTGACCCGAACCAACCCGTCATTCCCGTAGCGAGCATTCATCAGATGGCGGAAAACCCTCTGCGCGGCAGGCCGCAATCCGATCCAATCGACGGGTCCTTGCAGCGCACGGTGGAGCCGAATCAATAAATCCATTTAGTTTCTCACCTTCAATCGCGTCGAAAACCTTAAGCAATGCCGTTGAACTTCTCCGTAAATCCGACTGAAGTCCTCGACCAATACCCATCGCAATACGAGAACAAACGACACGGCAACAAGGGTGCCTACCAATACAACGAACATCGCTTTCGGCTGGCTAGATAGAGCCGACTCAAGCAGTTTTCCGGCGGTGATTGCAACGACTGTACACAGAAGCAATCGACACGCAAACGTGGCATCTGGAAATAGCCTCACACCTCCCAACTCGCGAGATAGCTCCCGCGGGATGATCCACCCGCACGTAAGCAAATACGCAACCACGACGCCAATACCGATGTAGCCGACTCCGAAACTACGTACCACAAACGAGCAAAGCCCCAATGCCAAGACACCGAATGCAATCTCGCTGATGCCTGTCAAACGGTGGCGATTCATCCCCGATAGCGCAAATCGAAAAATGCTGTTCACGGCTAAACACGAGGCAACTCCAACGACGCTCCATTGCATAGCCTCACTGATCAAAACCTTCCCTCCAGTCCACAACTCAACAACAGGACGAGATACCGTTGTGAACCCCGCAACCAGGAAGCACAGTAGTATCAAGGTCTGTCGCAAGATGACCCTGACAGTATTGGCAATCCATATGTGGTCATTCGCCCCAATTGCCTCCCCATAGGCAGCTTGCATGTTTGCATTGAGCGACTGGACGATGCTCAAAGGGGTGTTTAATAGCGTCAGCGGAATCGTGTACGTGGGAACCAATGCAGCCCCGGACCGCGAGAGCGTGATGATCGGTGCGGAACCGATGATCACGCCCCCCATTTGCATTATCAAACTCTTCATGCCCGTGAGGAACTGGATGCGGAACTGAACGGGCTGCCACCACGCCCCCTTTGAAAACGCGCTCCGATTGCGGCGCACGCAATGAATGGCGGCGAAAGCACCCAATGCGATGGAACAAGCAACGCCCGACAAGAGGACCACGCCGACCGAAGCGCCTGACGCCGCCGCAGCCAGACTCGCAAAAGTCGCTGCAAGACGTCCGGTACCCTGATACGCCGCTGCAATATGTGCCTCTTGAAAGCCGATGAAAACGTTATAGAACGCGGAAAAGCCCAGCGACGTAACCGTGGATAGCCCAACCGCCCAAAAAAGCCCGGCGAACTCTGGATGTGTCGGAAACAACCCAAACGTGTACCCAGCCTTGAGCAATCCGTAAATCGACGAAACAACCAATAGAACAATCAGACTAGAAGAAGCCGCGAGCACTATGCTCGCGCGGACGATGAGAGCAACCTCTTCCTCGTTCTGCCGCCCTTTGGCTTGGGAAATCAACAGCATTGACGACCAACTCAATCCTGCGTCGGCAAACATCAAGAATCCGCCATACGCCAATCCCGTTAGCAAGAGGCCATAGCGTTCATCCCCCAGCCAATGGAGATACAACGGAACGGATATCAACGCCAGCAACATCGCCACAATGTTGAACGCTTGAGTAACAACGGTTGCTGCGAAAGCTCGCTTCAAGCGAAACGATTGGGCTGTCTTGACGTCCGGCGAACCGAGTGAAGGCTCGCTCGTTGTCGCCGAATCCATGAGCAGGCTAGTGGTTACTTCCTGACGCACCACCACTCCATTCGTTTCGATTCAACGCCAATGGCAACGACAAACCCGGACTCCTCGCGGGCTTTCTTGGCGCGCAAGGGATCGATGTTGCCGTGGATCTCAAGCATGAGTTGGGGCGCCCGTTCTGCCCACTGAGCACAAGCGTCCAAAAGAAATTGCTCTGCGCCTTCGATGTCGACCTTCATGATCTCACCATGGGAGATTCCTCGCGAATCGAGAAATGTCCGAAGCGCAGGCCCTTCGAATTCGACGGTGTTTTCAGGTCCATCCGGGACTAACGTGGGTAGAGATCCGGCCCAATGCACCGGCAGATGCAACCGCTTCGAGTCGTTAGCTAGAGCCCCAGACATTCGTTTCGTGATTCAGCTATCGGAGACCGACTTCAGGAATTGGAACATGGTTTAGAATTCTGAGCTGAGAATACTGGGCTGGATGTTCGTGCGGGCACCAATCCGCCGCAATGCGCACGGCACATGCGACTGCGTTCACCGTTCGTCGATGCACACCGATGCCGACACGCCCGTTTTTCATAGCACCGACAAGGCCGTTCTACCGGACGCAGTTCGTCTAGGTTCATGTCGCAAGCCCCCGCCGCCTTGCACGCACACAGCGCGCGACAGGCCATATTCCGTGTGCGCAAACTCCGTCCCCGTCGGTGACCAGAACCCCAGTTCCAACCACCAACCTAACGCTGCTTTCGCCAGCCTTGACGCCGACTTCGTCGTCACCGTAAAGCCTAGGCAATAGAGCCGTTATGTAAAGCTCATCAACATCGAATTGAAACGGAGACTGCAGTTCTTCACAGTAATCTCCGCGAGCGTCCGCCGTTCGAGAACCCTGTGAATCTCCTTGCAGGCTACTTCGAACCGGCCGATAGGCTGCAGCTCCTTGGCAACTCCAACCTTGGCGAACCAACACACACCAAGGATAGGCACCCCACCAAGGCTGCTTGGGACCACTTTTAGCAAACGCAGATAGACAGCGTCAAGCTATTTCCAAGCAAATGATTGGCCCATCACGGCGTCGTAGCCGGCGCGTCCACCACGGGGAGAAAGACCATCAAAGAAAGATCGCGGCGGGGCAGAATCACCCCTTGGAGCCAGCGGGCTTTCGTCAAACGTTGGCAGCAAACGGCTCCCCCTGACTCGCCTCATGCCGTTGCGTTTCGCTGGGCGATCGCCGATCTCGATCCCGCTACCGCCCCGTTGACCCTCAGGAGCCGGTCGCGCAGATCGGGAAAATGTCGTTCGGCATCGCCAGACTGAGCAACTTACGGAAATCCCAGAGGCGCTGCCATGCTTCGCTCAGCCCCCCGTTCCGCTTCAAGACGCTGCCGCGACCGCCCAGGTTTTGCCGCCGCCCAACGCGTGGGATTCGTAATCCTCAATCTGCCCCATCGTGAGCTCCCGGGCATCCAGATCGCTCCTTGGATCGGTGTACCACTCGACGGTCTTTTGAATCGTCTCGTCAAACCCCCAGGTTGGCGACCAGCCTAGCATGTGAAACGCCTTGTCTGTCGCCAAGTTCAGTTTCTCGGCCTCGTGCACTGCGTTCGGATCCGACCGGTCGACCCATTTGCCTGGCGTCAATTGCAATACGCTCTCGACGACCTCAGCAACCGTACGATTGCTCGCCAACGATGGCCCAAAATTGAAGCCGCTCGCAAGCTCCGCAATTGGAAAGCGAGCGAGCCTGCGATCATGCAAACTCGCGGCTAACCATAGGTAACCGGAAAGAGGCTCCAGAACATGCTGCCATGGGCGAGTTGCTAACTTGTTGCGCACGGGAATCGGCTCCCCTGCCCTCAAGGCTCGAAAGATGTCGGGCACGATTCGATCTTTTGCCCAATCTCCCCCGCCGATGACATTTCCCGCACGTGCAGAGGCTATCCTGCGGCTGATATCACCTTGGAAGTACGATCTCCGAAAAGCCGATGTCACCAACTCCGCGCAGCCTTTCGAAGCGCTGTACGGGTCATAGCCTCCCATCGCGTCCTCCTCGCGATATGCGTGCAACCATTCGCGGTTCTCGTAGCATTTGTCGGTGGTTACGACGACGCACACAAAGGGCGCTTTGTAATCCTTCAAGCAATCGAGCAAATGCGCGGTCCCCATCACATTGGTCGCGAACGTTTCCACCGGGATCTCAAACGACAACCGAACAAGAGGCTGCGCCGCCAAGTGAAAGACAAAATTCGGCTGAACGCGCTCCACGGTTTGCCGCAATGCGGGGAGGTCGCATACATCGCCACGCGTGTCAGACGCTAGCCTCGAATCCAATCCCAACTGACTAAAGAGCCTCTCATGAGGCTGAGGGTCACGGGCGTATCCGTGAACTTCCGCACCCATCCTCAAAAGCCATTGGCACAACCAACTTCCCTTGAAGCCCGTATGCCCCGTTACCAACACCCTCGAGCCGCGATACACCCCGCCAAACATGCTCGCTATCTGTGCCATGTCCAGTTCCATTACGCCCCTCTGTTGCACAGTCACGTTGCCTTCGCCACCTGCGTTGGTTCCTTCGACACATCTGCAAATGACGACAAGCCCGATGAAAGCACAATGATTGCCAAAAAAGTACCCCAAAGGCTCCCAGCCCCCCCCCAAGCCTCCCAGCAGCTCAGGGCCGAGCAGTGAGCCGGAACGCCCCCATCAATCCGAATGAATCGCACGAAATGCCGATATCTGATTGCACGAGAAGCATGCCGGTCCGTCGCGGAAACCGAGATCCAAACCTCCAAATCCGCTCGCCTTCATACGGATTCCGGATGCAGTTCGAGTCGGGAGCGTAAAGTTTAGGCATCGAAGCCGCGGCGTAAAGCTTCCCACATTCGAATTGCGCTCGGTCCATTCCAATCTTTCGCATATTCCGTGAGCTTTGCCCCTCAGGATCCGAAGGTTTTCCTGACCGATCGCCTTCCGTCCTTCACCGATTCGTTCCGAGTTTCCGTCCGGAGTTCCGCACAAATTGCTTCGGTTCTGGCCTCCCGCCATGGCATGCTCAATGCAAAAGATTGAGTTGCATCGGTCCCGGATGCAGCGCGAAGAACGGAACGAGGAACAAAAACGGAACGCGAATCCAGTGTCCAGGAGTTGAGATTTCCGCAACCCAGTGTTTCTGGATGTCGCGATTCTCATGAGCCCCCTATGCCGACGCGCCATGCAGCGAACCGTTGGGAAAGACGTCACCAGTGACAAAACCAGCTTCCCCGGTTTACGCATCGCGTATGTTGCCCATTACGGGCTTTCTTCACCGCGCTATTCAATGAAACCGGGCTCGTGATCGCATCTGGCTGAGAAGTTTTCCAGTGCGAGCTCTGCGGACCTGGATTTGGGGAGCAAGCCAGATTACGAGTTCGAAACACCTCAGGGATTCTCCAACTGAATCTCGAACCACTCAGCGTGAAAAAGCCCATTGCGAGGACGGCAAGCGGATCGAGTGATCGATCGGATGACCTTGTTATCGCTTGCGCAACTTACTCCAAGAAGCCCTTGCCCCTGCGGCAAGGAACGATAGACCAGCTAGGACCAAGCCAGTAGCAGGCTCAGGGACGATCGGACCTGAGGTAGAGTTCAAAATCAAATCAAACCGTCTGCCACTGCTCAAAAAAGGATCCATCTCCACCCCACCCACGTTTGCGGCAGCCCCAGTCGCACGGTAGACGAAGAAGAAGTAGTAGGTTTGGTTCGCCAGGAGCAACAAGGGCGCATCTTCAACGCCCATCGGGTCGCTTTTCAGTGATCCCAAAAAGCTTCTGCCCTTTTCGGACGAGGGAAGCCGAGTCTCCCATGTGAAATTCGAACTACCCAAATCGATTCGTAATCGCCCCGTCGTTTGATTGGCGGAAGTCGTTAGGCTCGACTCGACGTACGAGTACAGCATCGACGTGATCGTCGCTGTGCTTCCCGAGGCGCTGATTGTTCCGTCGATCCTGGAAGCCCCCACCCTGGGTTGGTCGGGCCCATTGGCAAGTGCACTATTCACAAACGTCTTGGTTGCCGAGAACGAATACTGGTTCTCTAATGGGTTAACCAGCGGTGCATAAGAGATCCGCTGATTCTGAGGGGCTGGACTTGTAAACACCCCGTAATTGCTACCGGAAACACCAACCGGGGAAGGTTCCAGCGTCACACTTATCAATGCGCATTGCGCACTTTGGCACAACGGCAAAGCGAGCAGTAGCGACAGCAGAAAACGCCCCATGAACGACCTGCGATGTTTCAGTTGATGGTCACCATTCGGATTTACGTACCAACTGAACAATACGTGGGATGCCCTTCCGAGTCAAAGAATGGACCAGCAAAACGAAGGGAATTGACGTGAGCAACAACGCACAACCCCTACGAAAGGACCAGACGGAAGAATTGGCCCACCCACATGCATGCCGATCGAGAATCCACGCTGGAACCTGACGAACCATCAAGACATTTGGGCGTGCGATGCCCATAGGGGCCGCCCGAAACTGCATCCATCGCAATCGGAGATCTAGACGCCGCTTCAGCGTACGAAAAGAAATCCCCTAACGACCGAAATGGATAAAGCGAACGAGGTACCCAACGGTGCGATCATGCGTTTTGGAACGGAGCCATGCGTCAAGCAAGACGTTGCGACTCTGCTACTCGCTAGATTTGAGAGTCATGTATTTTCGCAGTTCCGGGAGAAAGAGCCGAAAGAACTCTTCGGTAGAGTCTTGTTTTGAATTCAACGTCCGAGCAGCAGTTTGAATCTTGTACAGGTAATCCGATCTCCAAAACCGTGGTTGTTCTGCTGCCACCCAAGGACCGCCATCGCTCCAAGCGTAGGCGACACTCAGCTTTGTTTTTTCGATGGAACTGGAAACAAATCCCAATCGCCAAAAGGTGTTCTGCTCCTTATCGAAGTCGAACTTTTGCGGCGCTCGCAAGCTGGTAGGTTGCATGTTGACGCTGCTAAAGCAGATCTCTGGAGTGTGCACAGCGATGGGCCCCTTGGGACCAAAGAGCACCGCAACATTGATCGATTCACCGGTCGATTGATGCACGTAGCTTCTAAGGATGTAGCCTTCGCACTCCAGGATAGCCAGCTGCGTGGGGTCCATCGTCTGTTCCTCTACAGCTTGCCATTGCCCTAACTTCATCGGAACCTCCTTGAGAGCAGCTCCGATCTCCGTGTACTTCTTGGGAACGCCCCAGCGATTGGACATGCTCCCTTGAAGCAGCCCGCCAACCCCGATCAATGCAAGACTGACTGCAATGCCGACCAACCAACGGAATTGCCCCTTGGATTCTTCATGCGTTGAACCCACTCCAACAGTATCCGAGGATGACTCGCTTTTGAGATCGACGGCCGATTCCTTGCTTGTGTTTTCACTTCCCATGAATTCAAACCTTTCTTAAAGCAAAATCCAAACAGGGTTTTCGATCTCCGCCATCTTCAAACGAAAATGCGGCCTTTCGAACCTCAGTCGACGATTTGCTGGAGTTTTGTTAGCTCCAGTCGTTCGGACGGGGTGAGTAATGAACGGGACAACTCTTCGACATTGATTTTACTGCGAGCCCTCATCGCTTCTTCCACGCGGCCCGCTTGCGAGAGCGATAAATACAGGTGCAATGCCAAACGAGGGTCCTCGCTCGCTCGCGTCGCATTCTCGAAAAAGGGAATCGCATCGTCTAATCGACCACTGGCCATCAGAATCACCCCTTTGGTGTCGAGCAGAAGGGGTTGTTTGCCAGCGATGGAAATAGCTTGGTCAATGTAGGCTAGCGCCTCCTCCGAACCACCTGGCTGCTCGGCAAGAAGGTTGGCTAGATTGTTCAACGCAACCACTCCTGGCTGAAGTCGAACGATTCGGCGATAAGTCTCAATCGCTCGGTCCACTTTGTTTTGAGCCAACCACATGTCGGCAACCGCCAAGAGCAAATCTGTGTCATCCAGGTTGGAGGACTCAATGCCCAGCAACGCGGCTTCACCCTCTACTTCTAACTCTTGGTCGAATCTACCGGCAGACAAGAGATTCGCCAACAACTTGGCAGTGCCGGCAGACCGATCGCGCCGCACCTTTTCGACCAAGTACTTGATCGCTCGATTTCTTGCCACCGTATCTTTCGATCTCGCCAAACTCTGCACGTAGTTCTCGCCTGCTTGCACGTCCAATTCAAATGCCTCGCGCAACAATCGCTCTGCATCGTCACTATGCCCCAGAAGATCCATTGCCTGCCCTGCTTGCACCAAAACCATAGCGCGAACTTTTGGTTCCTTCAACGGTGCTTTGTTGAGCGTCTTGGCAGTCAACCAGGTCAGTATCGTGTTCTTCGCGTCTTCTGTCTTATCACCAGCAGCTTCCACGCGAGCCTTTAGCAGAGCTGAACTGAACTCTTCTGGAGCAGCGAGCGTCAACCGTTCCGACTGCTGAATCGCTTCTTGGTATCGCCCTTGCTCCAGCAAAAAATCACCGTAGGCGTAGATGTACTCAGGCGGACTTTGCGATCCGTTTGCGGCTAGTTTCAGTTGCTGCCCTGCAGCGGTCGTCAATTGTCTCACTTGAGACTGATCTTTGGTTTGAGACTCGATTCTCTTCGCATTGGTCAAGTATACGGAAGCCAAACGAAATCGATCTTCATCCGTTCGGTTGTTGGGGTCCTCTACCAAACCCTCGAGCAGGTACTGCGCCTGGGCCAATTCCGCTGGACCGCCTTTTTGCAATAGCAATTCTGCTCGCAACCGTCGATCGTCCGCGTTGCTTACTCCCTTATCATTCGACAAGAGCTTCTCAACCCGATTCCAATCTTCGGTAGCTCCTCGATCAGCTAACAAGGATGCTAAAGAACGTTTCGTTTCTGCGTTGTTCGGTTCTTCATCGTAGACTTTCTGCAATTGATCGATTGCGTCATCTCGCCTTCCTTGCACCAAGTAAAGCTGCGCAACTCTCCGCCCGATCTCCAACTTGTCACCGCCAGACCTGAGCGATTCCTTGTATGCTTCTTCAGCTTCTTCCATCAAACCCAAAGACTGACTAATGTTGGCAATCGCAAGCCACTTAATCGCAGGATCGATCTTCGATGAACTACGAATCCCCGACAATAAATCGCTAACCTTCTGTTGGTCGCCGATCAACTTGAAAAAGTTCAATTCCGCAGCAAGCACTCGTATGTCACCGCCGTCCGAAATCTCTTTTGCTTTCTCAAAGGACTTTTTGGCTTCGTCCAGTGCCTCTTTACGCTTATTCTCTGGGAACTCGCGTGAGTTGACTTCCAGGGCTTGCCCATACCACATCCAAGCCATCGGATCGTTTGGCCGAGCTTCCGTTCCCTGCTTCGCGAACCCCAACACATCCGACCGCTTATCCCGATTGATCGTTAATGTCAACAAGGACAAGTCTCGCGAGCGACTCGCCCGATTCCCTAAGCGATCCAAAAGTGCGGATGCCTCTGCCAATGCGCCTTGGCGATAAAGAAGGTCCGCCAACCTCTCGAAGACCTCTAGGTCTTGCTCTCCGTACTGGATGGCACGGTTGTAGGACTTGATCGCCACTCCTGACTTGCCTTGTCGCTCGGCGAGGTTTCCAGCCAAAACGTGGGTCGCCGTCCACATCGGACGATTGCGATCAAGATAGCTACAAAGGTCATCCACTTCGGACAAATTGGATTCTTTCTGCAATGCGGTTCCGACCAACAGTCGCTTGCCGCGCAGATATCGCCATTCGGTACCGTCTTCCCCCTCCAAGGAACGCATCTCTTTTTCAAGCATTTCGAGATTGTCGTTCCACTTTTTCATCCTCTCGGCCACCAACGTTGCATTTCCGAGATCTAATTCGCGATCCAACACCGGCGTTCGGACCGCCATTTCGGCGAGCGCACGAACGATATTGATATCCTTGCCAGCCACGCGCCGCATTTCGGTCATCGCGCCTTCCCACTCGCCTTCGGCAGCTCGCCATTGCACCAAAGTCTTTTTGAGAAGTTCGTTGTCTGGGTCATCCAGCAAACGCGTTTCCAATAGACGCCGGGCTTCGCTTGCCATCCCGTTTTGCGCCAACGCTTCCGCTTGAGCAAGCGCTGCATCGGTGCTTTGCTTCGCACGATCGGAAAGCTTGGAAAGCAATGCCAATGCAATCTCATTCTGGCCCCACACACGCAATCGAGCCACAGCCCGTCGCCAAAGATCATCCGCCTCCGGGAATCGTTCGCACAGCTGTTGAATATCCTTCGATACCGTTTCGATCGTACCTCCCCTCAAATCGTCATCAGAGCGATATACCTGCGACTCGATGGCGAGAAAATCAACCAACCAAGGGGATTGAGCGAGCGTTGAATCGGTCAAAAACATCCGCCGGGCATTCAGCAACGCATTGTCGAACGTCGCCCACATGGCCGAGTCGGGTTGCTGACGCCTTTGAACCTCCAAAACAACTTCCGCAATCATGACCCAGTCCGATGCGGTCTTGACATCGATCGACTGCAATTTTTGAAGCGACTCGCTAAACCGTTGCGCTCCAAACCAAGCGTTCGCAGCGCCCCGCTGATAGCGAGCAACGGTCGGTGAGAGAGTCACTGCTTGCTCGAAATTGATCCCTGCTTCGTCCCACTTACCCATCTTGAAGTAGGCCGCCGCCAGAAATGCAAAGATCTCTGCTTGATCGGTACGCTCCAGATCCTTATTCATGGCCACGACCTGCTTCAAAATCGCCGTCGCGGACCGATAATCCCCAATGGCGACGTAATACGCAGACCAAAGCCTTTTTGTATCACGAACAAACGCGTTCTGAAAGAAACGTGCTATCTGTGGTGATTCCGCGAGAACACTTTCTTCCAATTCACCCAATGCTTCCAAGGCTTCTGGGAATCGCTTTGCATCAATCAAGGTCTCAACAATTCGAAATCGCAACGGAATGGTCGGCGGTTCGCAAACCCGCGCCCCATCCTTCCAAACCAAGATCGCCTCATCGATTTTGTCTTTTTCTTTGAGAACCTCTCCGTACCCCATGTACGTTGGAACGTCCTTGGAGTTCCCACTATTGCGAACCTTCTCAAAGTAGCTCTCAGCCTGATCAAGCCATGCCTGCTTTTGCCCCTTTTCGCCCACTCCCGTGTACGACCGCGCTCGCTCTAAATAATGAATCCCTGCCTGCTTCAGGACCGATGCATCCTCTGGAGCCAACGCCAAAGCTTGGCGTATGTCCGATTCCGCTCGAACTCGATCCACTTGAGACAAGATCATGTAGTGCGCTAGCCAAGCCTCAGGATCCTCGCGATTGGCGCTCAGCATCCGGTCCACAACCTGAAGCGCTCGCTCCTTGAGTTCCGCAGACGTATCCTTTGCGAAAGAAGAATTTCGTAGGATTTCCGGATCCCCGAGCAAGCATTCGGCCATCGACATACTCAGTTCGATGTCGCCAGGATTGTCCAATAAAGCATTCTGAATCTGGTCTGGCACGAGTTTGGATTGGAACTGTGCAAGCCATTCCGGCAATTGCGATTGCGAACCGGATGACAACAGATGGGAACGCTTCTCTACGGCCAACTGATACGAGCTCAGCGCAAACGCTTTTTTCAAGTCGCTATCCGGCGTCGATCCTGCGATCCTAGCGATCTCGTCAAGCGCTTCCTCCTGCCGCCCAAGCTGAATCAAGCGATCGATCATGCGTCGCCTGATTTTTAGTCCTCGCTCCTTGAGCTCGGATCTCGACTCGCACACCCCCAACGCGACGGACTGCAATGCAACCAACCGTTGGATTTGTCCACCCGTCTCGGCTTGCTTGTCGTACGTTTCCGCTAATTCCACTTTGCGAATCGAATCCGCCGGCCATAGCAACAAATACGAATTCAATAACTTAGCCGCTTGACTCCAATTGTCTTCCTCTTGGGCCTTTTCGACTTGTGCGATCAAATTCGCCGCGACCCGACTCATTTGCAACTCGTGCAGCCCCCACGCAGCCAAGGCCAACAGCCCCAAAACGGCCAAGGTCGAAAACAATACCCCGAGATTCAGACTGAGTCTTCGACGAGTTTCGGGAGTGGACCGCTTGTGAATCTTCATGCAACAGGACTTACTTTTCCACAGCGCCGAGTTGGAAGGAACCCATCCAATCGCGGGCTAACCTCCAACAAAAACGAAAACAAGAAACTAGCCTCGTACGCCGTCATCTCTCCAGCATGCGAGCCAACACTCCATCGGCCCCGTAGCATCCCCAACCACTTCGTGTTCCTGGGATGCTCAAAAACCGAATATCAATTCATGATGCCGACTCAATCACCCGAAGCTGACTTCGTCGCGTAGTAGTCGCCGTAGTAGCCAGCATACTCCCTAACCGGAACGCCTGACAACACCGAGCCGGCAACCCTCGCTCCCGATGCTTCCAAACGATGGTACGCCTGAACCAACTGCTCGATCCGGCTCTTGTCTCGAAGGGCACAAATCAAGCAGCTATCAGCAGACTTGCCAAACAGCATCGACTCGCTCGCCGGAAGAACTGGTGGCGTGTCAATGATGACGAACTCATACTCCTCGCGCGCTTCCCTAAAGAGTTTTTCAAGCCGCCCGCTATTGAGAATGCGGTGCGGACTGCCCTTCAATTGGCCCGCTGACAGAATGTGCACGCTGTCGCTCCAATCGCGATCCACCAATTCTCGCCAATCCCTGTCCTTGGACAGATAGGCTACCAAACCTTCCCCATTCTCACGCCCAAAGACGTTGTGAACGTCCGGGGCTCGCATGTCGCCATCGATCAACAACACGCGTTTGCCAGTGGCACGCGCGATACTCACGGACAATTGACAGGCCACACTCGTCTTGCCTTCCCCAGACAACGCGCTGGTGATCGCAAAGACCCGCGACTCCACGAGGTCTTCTCGCAAAACCAATGCCGTGGACAATGCATCCACACTTTCTTCAAAGAGCCGGAGCTCGCGAGTGCGTCCAGCGCTCTTTCGATTTCCAATGCGTTTGTTCGTCGCCAAAGGAATCGTCGAGATTTCCCCCAATACAGCGAGCTGACTGCGGGATTCCAACTGGCTCGCATCGTCCACCCGGCGGGAACGTACTTCCAAAAACACTGCCAGCAACAAAGGCAATGCTACCCCGACACAGGTCGCCCCGGCCAGTTGCTTGTATGGCAAGTCTTCTACCGGGAGCCTAGGCGGAATCGCTCGCTCCAACTCACGTACAACGTCGGTGGCTTCGCGTTCGGTTTGCAGTTGAATACGTCGATTGTGAACCGTCTTACGAATCTCGTTCCATTCTTCCAAATCCGCTTCCGCGAACTGCAAGTCCACGGAACTGGCATACGGCTGCTTCAAGTTGGCCATGTATTTGCCAACTTGTTCTTCGATGGTCTCTTTCTTGGTCTTCAACTCCGCAACCGCAGCTTCCAACAACTCAAGCTTCTCCTTGCGAACATCGCGCGTTGCGACTTCGTTCCGCTCCGACAACTCCTTGCGACGGGAATCCCGGATCACGTTCAAGTCCTTGGTCAGGACATCGATTTTGCGTTTCGCTTGCACATAAACCGGGTTCCTCTCACCAATGTTGGTGCCGGTCTCCAAGTCCAACAACTGCTGCTGGGCCGCATTCAACTGATTTCGAGCTGCAACGACCACCAAGTCGGACTCCAAAACCTCGTCCGATACCAAGACCGGTTCTGCGCTGGCAGTCATTCCCTTTTGCTCCGCCTCAACCGCCTGCTCGAACGCTGAACGCGCTTCGGCCAAATTCAATTGCTGAATCGTCAACTGGCTTTGCAGCTCCATTCGCTTCATGCGAAGCTCGTCCAAATACGATGTGTCGATCCGCCCGCTTGGCGTCTCGCCTACGACCGTATCGCTCTTCACCGTTTGCATACTCAAGTCACGGACACGCTGCTGTGCAGCTTCCACTTCTGTCTCCGCTTTGTTCAACGCTGCCATCACGTTTCGCTCTTGAGTCGATGCTCGAATCTGCTCCAACGTTCTGCGAGCTCGCATGTACTCATCCACGACGGTATTGACTACTGCCGCGGCAATCTTCGGATCCTGATCGCGGAACTTCACGTCGATAATCTTGTTTCCCGCCCCCGCCGAAATGGCAATTTCTTTGCGAAGCTCGCTCACCGGATCTTTCGCCGACATGATGCGCGGAATCGTGGCGATCGCTTGATCCGCAACCGCCTTTTCCAACACGCCATTGCCCAACAGAATCGCCTTTTGGAAATCGATGAACTCGGACGAGTATCTCGATTCCTGCTTGAAGACAACAAAGCTCTGGTTGTCTACTTCCAAGCGAAATCGGGCTTCATAGGTCGGCTTGAAAAACGCCAACACCGCGGCGCATCCCACACCCGCCAACATCAACCCCACCGGAATCATCCAAAGCCACGCTTTTCGCAGCACGCCGAACAGAAACGGCAAGTCGATCGTCGGCAAACTCGAACTCGATTGACGAGCCACCGACTTGAAGGGCCGACGACGCCCCCCTTGCGATCCAATGGACGCCCCCTCCCGCGCAGACTCCGTCCTCGCAGAAACTACGTCGGTCGAAAGATAATTCTTGTTTTCGCTCATATTTCAGCCAATTTACGATGGATTGCTCCAGCGCCGTTTCCAGGAACCAACCTTCTTTTTCGAATCCATTCCTAAACTCGTTTCAGCGATGCTTGATCCATCGTGACTGCATCCTGAATCAACCATCTCAAATACCATAGCGTCAAACCGAAAAGGCCCGCCGCGAAAAAGATCATCACATAGCCTGCGAAATCGTGAGCGAAATGCCTCGCGGTCTCCCCGCTGAACCACTGATAACATAGACCCGTTGCAACAATTCGAGCCGCATTCGAAATCAACGCGATCGGAATCGATGCCAAGACCAACAAAACACCCTCCCACCACGACCGCCTCATTAGGACGGCACAGATGTAAGAAAGCGCAAACACTCCGAAGAAGATTCTCAAGCCAGAGCACGCCCGCTCGACTTCGAGGGTGTTCTCACCCAACAAAATCGTTGTCCCCTCCGCAATCGCCGGTTGCCCCAACGTCTGCAACACAAAACAACTCGCGTTGGTCGCGATCCACTGAAGCGGTCGGCTCAACTCGTTCTCCAGCCGAAATGGCAGCGGAACCATGAAAAAGAGAAAGCACAATGAGGGCAAGGCCCACCATGCAAAGTGCCGCCCTCCAAATGCCCATGCCACGCCAATCGCCGTCACAGGAATCATCCAGCCATCGACGAAATCAAAATAGGCCCACCGCGAAGCGACGCGAACGACGGCAACCAACGCCAACAACGCAATCCCGCCCCAGTGAATCCCGGCCTTAAGCTGCGGCATCGAACTTCGAAAATTCCAGAGCAGGTAACCCGTGATCGGGATCACGAACCAACCGTGCGAATAATCCGCTTCGCGATTCCAGGCCCGTACCAAGTTGTTGACCCAGACCGGCCAAAACGCCCAAAGAATCACCGCGGCAGATACAACCAATGCACCGATCACCCATGCGTCAGGTGCCGATGGATACACCACGGATGGCTTTTGTTCCTTTTGGCCAGAATCTTCATCCGAGCCACCGAAAACACGATCTGGCCGAGAAGAAACTACTTGCGACCTCAAGTCGGCGTCGGACGCCCTTAACTCGCCTTTCCCAGTATTCCCAACCTTCGAGACGCTACCGGTCCGGCTTCCCTCATCCTTCCCATCGCTGTCGGGCCTCAGCAATTCGGGGTGTTGTAAATGAGATGGGCGACGCCTGCGTTTCATCCGAATCTCCTCCGCGATGCATTGGGACCAAGCAGTTAAAGGATAAGCGATCCTTCATTGCGGTCAACTGTTTATCATGAAGTATTCAACGCGACGCATCCCAGTCTTCGACGCTCCAAACCGCTTGCTGAAAGCAAACCACGCCCCGGCCCCCCCTCTCACTTGAACCTCCAGGGAAATACCTGCCACTGGCGCATTCCTTATGCCGGAATCGCATCCACAAACGCCCCCCCTCGAGAGCCGCTCCCTGCTTGGAGAGGCCCCGCCAACCGCATCAGGGAATCCACCATTTCTGAAACTCTCGAGCGTTTCCCCTAGAAATTGCCTTTGGTCCGACCTCCTTTCCCCAAGGCTTGGAATCAGGATGGGTATTCCCAGGGCCCTCACCATCCCAATCGATCCAACACACGCCAACCATCGCGTTTTCCGCTGAGCCCCTCCCTCGCTGCCTCCCTGTCGCAGAAGCTCCCAGCGCAGCAAGCCACCCAAGATCGTATGGCACGGTCCGCCGCTCAGACCCTTTCAATCGCTTTGCGCGGGACAGAAATCAGCCCATCGCGGGATGCATCGCAATTCGTTCGCGAAGCGCTTCAAGGATCGCTTGATGTCAATGTCTCGCCGTCCCTCCGCATCGATGCCGCACGCGGTTCGGATGCCCCGGACAACACCAGGGAAACCACCGCAAAGCCCGTCGCATATCCCAACACGTACGTCACCAAGTCGTTGACATCAGGAATGATCGGCGGCAGAAAAACCTGCATTCCCTCGATCGCTGCCCCGAGGATAAACGTCGCGATCGCGCCGATCCAAAACCAATGCGAGGCACGAACCGGTCGGACCACCCAATTCCAAACGCAAACCAATCCACCCAGAACAGCAAACGCTCCCAACTTCCCCATCACATTGGAAATCGCGCTGTACTCGCTGGTGTAGTAGTACTTGACTAGCGGCCAATCAAACGCCCCCAAAAATCGCTGCCATATAACCTCGTCATCGCGCACGATGCTTTCGAACCGCCAATTGAAGGCGACCAGCAACGCGACGCCATAAAGGACAGTCAACATTGCCCAAATCCAGCCTCGCTGAAGCCGAGGCCATATGGACAGCCACAAGCGGGTCACCACCCAAGCAGCCCATCCTCCCATCGCGCCGAACACCGCTTCCATCACCGTCGCGTACTTGGTGTAAATCGGAATCTGAATCGCTTCCAAACCGATAGCGATCAGCGGAATCGCCAGCCACGGAAATTTGCCCCGCTCCTTCAACGCAAACCACATTCCGAACGGGGCGAGCTTCACGCATGCAACAACATAGCCCTTGAGGGTCTTCAGGAGCTCTTGCTTAGAACTCCATTCCATCCCCCATCCCAATCGACCTAACTCCAACTTCTCTTTCCACTCGCTGCCGTTGAGAACCAAATCGAAGGGATAAACGGTGTACAGCAATCCGCCGACAATCGCCGCCGCCACCACCCACCGCACACGCCCTCGAACGCGCTCAATCTGAACAAAGTACTCGATCGAACGAACGCACCATCGCCCCATCATCAGCCATGCAACACATCCCAGCACCGCTCCCACGCAACCCGCGACGATATCGTTCTGCGAGACCGTGCGAGGAGGAAACCAAACCTGTAAGCACTCGATTCCCACTACCAACGCACACAAAAGAGTCGCGATAACGGGTGCGGCCAACCACACCATCCAACGGCGATCGCGCCCGAAGTCGATCGCACCACACCAAAAGAATGCCGGCGGCATCACGACCAACGCATTCGCGATCCAGTCCGATCGATTGTAGAGTTCCAGTTGCAACCAAGGGATGCTCTGCCATCTGGTCCACGTCGCTTCCCATGGCAACGGTTGATATGTCAGGGGCACCAACGACGCGTAAACCAACAAGACCGTTGACGCCATCGCCAGGAACCATAGCCATCGCCCTATCCAAGCGCATCGATTCGACTGCCCATCTTCAAACTTAGGACGCATCAGTACTCCACCCACAGCACCCCATCGATCGATGCGATCCCATGGAGATGAGAATAAAACTTCGAATCCAACGACCGCTCATCGAACCAGCAACGCTGCCGGTTCATGGTCGTCTTGGGGACGCCTTCAAGGCTTCCCAAACTTGCTTCTGCTCGTCCCTATCCACTTGGGGCACAAATCGCATGACCTCGCCAGGCCGATACGGCAACGCTCCGAACTGCAGTTTTCCCAACCCGTTGTTCTCGCGCCAAACGCGTTCGGTAAAGGCCCGAAGTGTCGTCGGATTACCGGTACCCAAATTGGTGGTCTTGAAGAATGGACGCGTTGTCCGACCCATCAACAACATGGCATACCCCAGAATCATCTTGGCCGCATCGCGAACATCCATGAAATCCCGTACCTGATTCCCTTCGGTCAATGGCAAATCCATTCCATGCCTCGCAGCGTCCAAGATCTGAGGATACAGCCGCTTTTCGCCCTCACCTGGACCATAGATCTGAAACGGTCGCAAGACCCACACATTGACTTTCTCCGTTCCAGAAAAAGCAGCGGCCGCCATCGTCGCCGCCGCCTTGGATGCCGCGTAGGGTCCAGTTGGACAAAGGGGCGCGTCCTCCGGAATGTTCTCGAACTTTTCCCCGAAGCTTCCGAACTCGAAACTCGAGCCGATGATCACAAAACGGCTGACGCCGGCCTTGGACGCTTGCAACCAAAGACGAAGGCTTTCCGTAACGTTCACTCGGAACGTGTCCTCCCACTTCGCACACGTTGGATCCACGCCGTGCGCTGCCAAATGCACCAAGCAATCCACGCTTGAGAATTCGCGTTCCAACCTGATCTCCTCCCCAACCTCGACCCAATCCGGCTCCGCGAGCAACGGAATCCTAGCCCTCGCACCTGTTCGTCGCAGCGCAAGCACCTGATGCCCGTGAGCAAGAGCCTCGTTCACGAAGTGTCCGCCCACAAAACCTGTACCACCGGTTACGAAAAACCTCACACTATCCCTCTCTGGTTTGGACTTCCAACCACCTTCGCAAACCCTCCGATTCGTCCTCGCCCACCCGAATCCCTAACGCAACCTTGCGACGGCAAGACTGCAGCCGTCATTCGGGCTGCGTCGAACTCCCTGGAAGGCCGCGTTTTCCTCAGGCAAGCAATGCTTCGGGTGCATCTCGCGTTGCGGGCAGTGCGTGTGGCTCCCATCGCGAGACTTCTAAACTCGCGTTCGGCGCTATCTTGCCTCCCGAGCACCCAAAAAGCAATTGCCCTCGCCTTTGCACAACGCACCGATCCCCGACTGCAGCCAAACTCTTTATGGCTGGAACATCCCGTCGTAGATCGTCGCAACGCGACGCATGCGATGCTCAAACGAATACTCGCGCTCGATCAACTCTCGCGCACGCAGCGCTGTCGCTTCGTCCGCTCCAGGACGGGCAATGCTCGCTGAGATCGCACGATAAAGCTGCTCTGCATTCTCCGGCTCGATCAATCGCCCCGTGTCCCCATCGCGAATCAAACTCGGAACCCCTGCAATCCTGGTCGCTACTACGGGTGCTCCCAAAGCCATCGCTTCCAAAACGACATTGGGCAATCCCTCGCGTACACTATTGAGCACGAAAAGATCCATCGCCTCGAAGAACGTTCGCGTATCTCGCAACTGCCCCATTAACCGCACCGATGCCTGCAGCCCCAATTCCGCGATTCGCTTCTCGATCTCCGGACGCTGCGGCCCGTCCCCCGCGATCCAAAGCAAGCAGGGCTTTCCTTCTCGATGCAAACGTTCAACGCATTCCAGTAAACCGAGAATTCCCTTCTCAGGCGAGAGACGCCCCACCGTCCCGATCAATGTGCAATCCACGGGCAAATTCAGTTCCTGCTTGGCCTGCTCCCGAGAACGCCGACGCGAGTACTGCTCCGTGTCGATGGCGTTGTGCACCAAGTGGATTCGCTTGTCGGGAATCTTCAACTTCCGGCATTCCTCGACCAAGTCCTCCGAAACGCAAATCAATGTCTTAAACCACGGCAAACACCATTGGTCGATTCGCTTGTAAAGCGGCATCCGCCCCGTCATGTCCGTCCAACCATGAAGCATGGTCGCCAACTTCATTCGATGCAGCTTGGACACCAGCAATGCCAATGCATTCGACTTGTAGTCGTGCGCCTGCAACAACTCGATCTTCTTCTCTCGGCATAGCGACAGCAACCGAAATACCACTCTCCCGTCCGTCGCACCCCGGTCGGGAATAATCGTGAGAGGACACTCGGCCTCCAACGCGCGCGATCGCAACGATTCCGAGATCGATTCATCGGCGTTCGCCAAATACGCCACCTCGGCGTCGTATCCATACTTGCGAATGAATCGCGGCGAATTCAGGATCGTCTTCTCTGGTCCCCCCCCCGTCCCAGCGACGACCCGCAAATGCAACATCCTCCGCAAGATTTCACCCCTTTGCCCAAAACCCTACGAACCCATACGAACACACCCACACCACGCGCGTTTCGAAACCTCCCGAATACGCGCTGCAACCGAACCGTAGGCATACGGCGAGACGCTGCGAATCACCCGCTTGTCATACGTCCACTGCGACGAACCCGACTTCGCAACGGACGCCATGCGAAAAACCTCGGTGATGCTTCTGCGACGAGACATGAAGCGAACCGATCCAAAGCGCCAGCAAACTCCCCCATGCACTTCGCTCAACCGTGTGGATCACTCAATCCAAACGGCCCCGATGAACACCGTCAAGGAACTACGCCGGCCCGCCCGTGAAACGGTACTTGCGTCGAAGCAATTCATCGGGCATCGATTCCATGATCGCATCCAGCGGCAACGGACGGTCGATCCTTTGTGGCCCCAACTTCACGCACTCATCCACCGTTCCACCTGGCTCGACATCCCGGCAATCCACGCTCGCAAAGAAATCGCGATACTTGAACCGACCATCCTCTATCCGGGCGACCTCTTCAAAACTCGGCCACCACCATCGGAACGGAACGCCAAATGCGCAAGCAGTAATCAACCCGTGTAGCGAACTCGATACCGTCAATCGCGAATCGACGATATGGCGAACGATGCAATCCAACGTCTGAAATGGGGATATCCAGCGCAAGGCCCCCACATCCGACGTGGACGTCCCTAATCGCATCCCCAGCCAACTTCGAGCCGGACTATGCGAAGCCGATTGCAATCGCATCGCAATCCGCACACGCTTAGGCAAATGCGATGTGTGAGCATAGTGGGGAATGACGAGCACCCTTTTTGCCGGGGCGGTCGCGCTTTGCGAAGCCTTCTTGGCAACCAGATGCTGAAACTCAGGCAATCTCGCGGCCAACAACCCCGGATCCCCGAACGCTTGAACCGATGGGCCTCCATTGTCTCGGATAACCTCTGCTGTCAGCGGTCCCCGAACGGAATAAAAGTCGATCCCGGAAGTATTGATTCTCTCCCCGGAAAATCGAATGCCGGAGCCCCAGACACCATCCCCCGGACGCATCAAGTGCATAATGCTGCCCACGCTCAACAAGCACGGCGCGCGCGACGGCACTCCGACATCGGTTGCAACCACCGATTCTGAAAACAACTCGGCGATGACCTTCGGCCCCAGGAAATCACCAAAATTGCGAAACCCCTCCCGAAGTGAGTATACGCCCACTCGTAACGCACCGACATGCACTGAATTGCCCTTCACCATTTGCCTGCCATTTCGCCGCAACCCCCGCTGGCCATTGTGTTTCCTTGCGTCGAATGGCTTGATTTGGAATCGCCCCGGACTTGCAGGAAGCTATCGCACTTCTCGCCGAAAAAACCTTCAATCGAGGAAAAATCCTCGCATCGCTGTGGAAACATCCGACCGGCTCCCTGTGCTAGGTTTGGGATCCCGAAGCACTCACCCATCTTCGATCTCACGCGCCACAGACGAACAGCAACTCTCGCTATCCCCGTTCTTCCGTCGCGTTCAGGCCAAGATGAACCGGCCACCCTACAGAACACGTTTCGACCTGTCGAGAGTGTACTTAAACACCATGTCGAATGCCACATCCGGCAAAATGTCGTACCTGGATTGCAAGCGCTGCCCACGCTCCGCTCCCCCCCATCATCCCTGCGCCGTCACTTTCGAAACAAAGCAGCCGCCCGAGCGATCCCATAGAAAAAGTAAAGACACCACAGAGGCGCAACACTTTTTGCATACCCGGTTTCCCACGCGGTCTTGATCGCCAAAATTCCCGATGGGGCCAACCACCCCCCCCATGCCAACACCCCGTACGCGAACCAAGCTCGATCCAGCCAAAAAGCGGAAGCAAGAAAACAGCACAGCCCCAGCAATCCAAAGGCCAAATGCCATACCGGCCAGACCAAACTCGGCAGGTCGCGCATGGGGAACCCTTGTGCTACCCAGGCTCGAACGCCGCTGCTCCCTCGCCAATACTCCTTTTTCAGGAAATGCCAGACGGTTTTCGGCTCGCCGTGATGCACGCTACGGATGCTGTGATCGCACACGATTCGGCCACCTTGCTCTCTCAGCCGATGGCACAAATCAACATCCTCCGCCGCGACCAAGGTTTCACTAAATCCGCCGACCTTTTCAAAAGCATCCCGGCGAACGAATAGATTGCCCGCCCCCAACCACTCGACCTGCCGATGGTCGGCCCCTCGCAAGCGATGAATGGCCCATACTCGCTGCACCCACGTCCCATCGGACGGTGCAAGATAATGAGAACCGGCCGCTACGACTCCCGGCTGCGCTTCCAAGGCGAGAAGTCCCCGCTGCAACCAATCGACTGGTACCTCGTGATCGGAATCCGCAAACGCCAACACGTCCCCATCCGCATGCTCCACGCCGCGATTGCGCAACGCACCCACGCGCAGCTTGGGATGCGAAAAGACTTCTGCTCCGCATTGCCTCGCCACCGAAACACTGTCGTCGGTCGAGCCGTTATCGACCACGATCACCTGGGGACGCTCCGGTAGCCCTGCGATGGAATCGAGCAACACGCGAAGCCGCCTGGCGTCGTTCTTGACCGCGATGACGACGCTGACCTTCGCATTCTGCACAGACATTTGCACTCTCGCTTCCCGCCAATTCCTATCGAAACCTGCTATCAATCCCACACGCGAATGCGACTTCGATGCATGGCCGCAGGGCTCTCGATGCTCGGCGGCACACACGCAATCCCCGCATTCGGGGCGCTCGCATCATCGCCCCCGCGTTCGCCCCGCGAGCGTCTCTTCGATTCCTCGCAGTGCCAACCGCGCCGACTTCAGCCACGCATGATGCTCGACAACCCATGCCCGAGTCTGCTCGCCGAGCTCCGCACACCTCTCGGAATCCGACCACAATGCGCTCAATTGAGTTCGCCAAGCATGGGGCGTCGTCGCCAGCCGTACTGGAATCGAATCCCCTTCCAAGCCATTGGTCGCCATGCCAGATGCCAGAATCGGCATCCCCAACGCCGCCGCCTCCAAGAGTTTGTTCTTCACTCCCGCACCGCTTACAAAGGGTAAGACCACCACCTGATGACGCGAAACTTCATCTCGCAAATCGGGCAAATCGCATGTCAATCGAAAGCCATACTCCGCTTGAAGAGCCTTTACCTCGGCCCCGGCAGCAAAGCCGTACACGGACCAAATCGATTGCGGATGCGTGTCGCGCAATTTCATCCAAACATGCTTTCCAAACCACCGAATCGCATCCAAGTTCGGAGCAAAATCGAGACGCCCCCAGAACACACAACTCTGCGAGAGCTTGTCGATGGCTCGCGGCGCAAAGTACGCCGAGTCGACCCCATTCGGAATCACGTCGGCTGCTGCCGCTCCCATGACAAATCGCGAGAACCAAGCATCGCGCTTCGAAACCAACCAAACTCGATCGACGTCACGGCGATAAACGCGCTCGTACAACCCGTGCAAACATCCCTCTCGCATTCGCTTCCACGTTGCCGGGTTCTTCCAGTCCAACAAGGACCAACTGTGGAGCATTTGGTCGTCGGCGACATACCAAATCCGCGCGGCATTCTTTGCCCCCCCAAACAATGCCAACCCACCGGCGATCGCGACAACGATTGCATCGTATCGATGAGACTCCGCCAAGGACGCAATCGCCTGAACATGCGCCGGCTCCACTCCCCAATATCGTCGAAACCGCTCCCTCAGCCCCGTCATCGAAACAACGCGCGAGACCTCTGGCAGATCCCCATAGGTCCCCACCCAATCCAACGACAACCCCTCAATGGCCCGCGGCTCCACGGCAACCTCCGTGAGAAGCGATACGCTCGCACCGCACTCCACCAGACCTCGCATCATGTGGTATGCGTGCACATCATGTCCGCTGGAGCGCGGATAACTTTGGCTGCGCTTAACGAACAAAATCCTCATCGGGTGACCACCAATGGCTCCCCGCGATGCGCGCCGCCTTCGTACGCTTCAAACTCCTCGTCCTGCCAAGTCGCTTCCTCTTCCAATGCTTCCCGCGCCACTTCCTCATCGCGTTGCACATGCGCAATGGCTAATGCAGCGCACGCAGCAACCACCATCACATACGAGGACTCGACCAAGGCACCACTTGAAAACATACTCGCCAACCAATACCCAGGAATCCCGGCCAACGCCCCTATGTTTGCGACGGACATGACCCTAGATAATCGATGCCGCCGCTGCCGCCATAACCGAAAATGCATGTACCAGGGGATCGCGAAGAACATCATATAGCTCGCGATACCAGGAACCCCCATCCCGGTACCTACCTCAAAGAACAAATTGTGCAAGGCCTTGAAGTTTCGACGCTCTGCATACCCGGGAATGTACTGCGGCGTATAGGCCTCTCCCGCCCATGGCCCAACCCCTGTGATCGGGTTGTCCATCATGATTCCCGCACCCGCTTTCCACACTTGAAAGCGGCTCGAGGCCGACGTATCCAACTCATCTTCCTTGGAGAAAATCGTCGCAAACTCACGGATCACCGGCGGCCCAGCCAGCACGGCTCCCAAAATCCCCACCGCGACCACGGCTGCAATCGTGCGCGGGTTCTTGGGCATGAAATAGACGGCGAAAATCCCGCTGAGCAACACCCCGAGCATCGTTCCACGCGACTCGAGGATCATGACCTGGTGAATCTGCAACGCAAGCACGAACGCAGACAGAAGCTGCCGCCACGGCAACGTAGTCGAAAAGAAATACGCCAGCGTGATACTCATCATCGGAACCGTCGAAATCGAATACAGATTGTTATCCAGACCGGCAAAGTAAAACTCGTTGACCCGGATGAATCCTTGCGTCAAGTATTTCAAGTTCAGCTCCCACGCGTTCCAAGAGCCAACAACGACCAGACAGGACAAAAGGATCGCCAGTTTCTTCTCCGTATTGATCAGCATGATGCCAATCATGCACATCAACCAAATCTTCCACGTGATGTCGACGAACATCGCGGTCTTTTGGGGATTGATCGGATTGACGTGCAATTGAGCCCCAACCACGACCAGCAACACGTACAGGCTGTAGAAAAACATCGTCCACTTGACGCCCCGCGGCAGTTTCTGCGAGCGGCAGCCAGTCAGCACAAACCCGATGACCGTCATGGCAGAAATGAACTTCTGCAATTCCGCATTGGCCAACGATTCACGCCATACCCATTGGGGTGCCAAGATGGCGAACGACGAATACCCAACGAATCCGACCCATGGCAACAGCAATGAAGCGGCGCACACCAAGACGCACAAACTGACAGCGGCAATTGCACCGGCGGACATGGCTACCTGACCTCCCCTGTGTGGGCTTACTCAATCCCATGATTGTATCCCGGGCCGCGAGAACTGCCATGGTCGACTTCATGCGTTTTCCAAGGTCGATCGCGATGCATCCCACCGCCCATTTAGACCGACGCAATCGCTCGGCCAAGGCCCCCTTCGCCAAAAACTGCTTCGGTCGCTATCGCACACGATTCGCCCATCCGACCTTTGGTGAACTAAAGCTCGATTCCCGAAAACTCAGCATCCAAAAAGGGAGTGCTGGCGTCCTTGTCGGAAACAACCAACTCCAGGTTCGGCCAGTCGATTCCGACGCGGGGGTCGCGATAATGCACACGCCCCTCAAGTTCAGGTGTGTACGGCTGGGAACTCTGATACACGACCGTCGCCCCATCGGTGAGCGCCAAATACCCATGCGCGAAACCGCCCGCGACATACAACTCCGTTGGTTCGTCCGCAGAAAGCTCTACCGCGTACCACTTCAAGAACGTCGGGGAACCTCTGCGCACATCGACCGATACATCCAACACGCGTCCAGCGACGCAACGCACCAGTTTGGACTCCGCCTTCGGCGCCATCTGGTAATGCAACCCGCGAAACACCCCGCGCCGTGCACATTGAGACTGATTGACTTGAGGAAATCCCCCTTGCAGCCCCAACGCCAACAGGGTTTGATCGCAGGACAACCTAGCGAACCAACCGCGCTCATCCTGGATCGTCTTCAACTGCAATAGATGCAGACCATCGCAAAAAGTCTTCGCGATCTTCATGCAATACCTTCCTCGCTAGATGGGAATCGATCGAATACGACTGGAAGTGCGCACGGAAATCAGTCTACGTACCCGTCGCTCCATCGCTTCCACGGAGCCTTTCCACTGTCCCAAACCTCCTTGAGCGAATCCAAATCGCGGGTGGTATCCATGCACTGCCAATACCCGGTATGTCGATACGCCATCAACTGACGCTGGGCCGCCAACTCGACCATGGGCTTCTTTTCCAAGACGCAAGATGCATCGTCGGAAAGATAATCCAACACCTTGCGATTCATGACATAGTACCCACCGTTGACCAAACCACCCTCCACACCTTCCTTCTCGGTGAAACTGGTGACTTGATCCCCGTCAAACTGCAAGTTGCCAAACTTGGGGGGCGGATTGACCGCGGTCAAGGTGGCCAACTTCCCATGGGAACGGTGAAACTCCACCAAGGCATCGAGATTCACATCGGTGACGCCATCCCCATACGTCAGCATAAACGTATCGTCATTTCCAAGATACTTGGCGATACGCTTCACACGCCCTCCCGTCATCGTCTCCTGCCCCGTGTAGGCGATCGTCACCTTGGGACGAAACGAATTCCCCGAAGAGTGAAACGCGATCGAACCACCCGCGTCGTCATAGCTGCAAGTGATGTCGTTCGAGTAGATCGAAAGATTGGCAAAGAACTCCTTGATCACCTCGGACTTGTAGCCCGTGGCCAAGATGAACTCATGATGCCCGAAACTGGCGTAATACCGCATGATGTGCCAAACAATCGGCATAGGCCCCACCGGAATCATGGGCTTGGGCAAGAAGTCTGTCACCTTGCCAAATCGAGTCCCATAACCTCCCGCCAGAATTACCACTTTCATTTGCTGTCCACTCGTCGTTGGGAAAAAGATAAGCCCGAGCCCAAGGCATAGCGCATCCAATGCCAGACACCGCTCGCTCTTGCTCGAACACTGATCCAAAAGTATAGCCAATTTGATTTCGTCGGTCTCTTCAAGAAAGACACCAAACCCAAATCATGAAGAAAACAAAACCGAACTCCCATCCCGGATCGCCCAAACCATCCAAAGTGCTTGAGATACAGGTAGAGCGTATTGCGAACGTGATTCAATCTCCAGCGCGGCGAAAACTCATCCATATCTCCGCGCGGTTTGGCCAGATGCACGACCGCGATGCTTCCGTCATACACGACGCGGTAACCCATCCGCGAGGCCATCAAGCACTGGTCGGTTTCGATTCGATTGCCACTGCTGTAGTCTTGCGCCAACAACGTCTTGTCGTGCCCCGCGCCTGCGTCAATCAACGCGCGCCGATACGCATAACAGAATCCGTAAACGTGCTCCACATCGATCGGCCCCGGCGTCGCGCGATCAAAGTTGCCGAGCACTTCAAGCGTCCTGCGATCCAACTGCCCGATCGCATCACCGCGCCCCATATAGCCCTGTTCGATCGCGCGCACCCCAACCACTCCAACCTGCGCATCGGATTCGAACACGCTCGCGAGTCGCGAGAAGAAATCGCTCGGAACCAACGCATCATCGTTGATCTCCAGCACCCATCGCCCAGCCGCCTCGGAGGCTCCACGCGTCAGCGAAAATCCGAGTCCATGCCCAATCCCGTTGTTCGTATAGCGAATCGGCAAACGCCCAGAAAACGCATCCACGACCGATTGGCTGTCCTGAGGACTTCCGTTGTCGTAAACCAGCACTTCCGATTCTGCCAAAGGCAAATCGCTAGCCACCAAGTGTTCCAAACATTGACGCAATACATCCTGCCGTCGATACGTCGGCAACACAATCGACCACTTCAATGCCTGGACCATCCACCCTCACCCCCAAAGGCCTCAACACGCAACACACAACCCGCGAACCACCCAATCCACAACTTCGAGAACCACATCTCCGGGAACCGCCTCCGCTCCGGGAGCAATCGCGGCCTTGTTATACGCACTGACTCACCGCGCATCATCGAACTGCATCGCACGCACACAAGACATGCAGCCACCGGCCGCCCATCGTCCGTCCACGTTATCCAAACGATCCACCCAAAACATCGCAACTCAAAAAAAAATGGGTGCCGCATTGCGACACCCATTCCTTGTTTTCAACAAACCCGATCCAACGAGCGTTGGAACTAGGCCTTGCGGTTGCGGCGACGGATCGCGAAACCAGCCAGTCCGAGACCAGCGAAGACTGCCATCGAAGCAGGCTCAGGAACGACACCGTCAACGTCGAAGTTGTCGATTTGCATTATTCCGTTACCAGCCGAAGTGATTCGACGAGCGAACGTGAAGGTGATCGAGGTACCTTGGTTCGCCGACAGATTGTACGTTACTGGGGAAGTCCAGGAAGTGCTGTTTGCAGGCACCGTGAAGACGTCGCTGGTAACGTTGTTGGTGATTCGCAGTTCGCCGTTGTTGCCCACCAACTTGCGAATATCGAACTTCAAGCTGCTGACGGTCAACCCAGCAGCACGGGACAACGTCAAGGTTGCCGAATCGGTAAAGGACTGCGAGTTGGTGTTGCTGAACTGACCAGCACCCGTGCCGCCAACACCTTGGCCAGCAACTTGCGTCATCCGTGGAGTGACACCCAAAGGAGTGAACCCAGTGACAGTGACCCCAGGAGCGGTCGACGTCGCATTCAGGTTCGTGTTGAAATTGAAGCTCGCCAACAAGGCGGCTTGAGCATTGACGCTGCAGAGCAACGCAATCGCCAGAGCTGAAAACAATCGAATCATTGAGATTCCCCTATTAATCGGACGCAAAAACGGGCTCGAAACACGATTTCGTTCTGTAGTCTACCAAAGTCAGACAGAACTGTCAAACACATTGTCAAAAACACAGCCGTGCTCCACTCGCTACACGTGGCGCACCACGAGAGCGAGTACAGCAAAAGCCATGATTTGCATAGAAAGTATTGCTCCTGCGCATTGCTGTCAATCAATGGGCGGCCGATGAAGGACGAAAAATCGGAAAAATCGCAAAAAAGTACGTTGCGCAACCTGGGCCATGAAGCCGGTTCCCCCGCGGGAACGCCTTGATCCGACGCACAGCGCCATGCACCGGACAGCTCGAAATCCCGTACCGCAGATGCATTCCGGCTGATTATCGGTTGCTGGACTCTGGATCTTCATGGTTTTTCACCCCGCTGCCAGGAGCTTTCGACCTGGTTCCGGCCAGCGTCGCGATTCCGATGTTTCCGGTAAGCAGCAGCCTAGAAATGCCTAAAGACGCTCCGATAGATGAGCGACCCATGCTCCGGCCTAGGCAATCGTCCGGTCCCAAGGAAGTCGGACGGCTCGATTTCCAGCCGAAACGCCTCGCGAACCACATGAAATGCCCGATACTCATTCAGCAAAGCGACCTGCAGCACGTAACTGCCAGGCATCAACGGGAGTTTGCCAAAGTCGCACTCGACTCCCCCCGCAGCCACCTGTCCCGAAGGATTCTCGGTTCCGCACCACAGGTTGCTGACCGCGAACAACCTCGATCCTGTCGTCGTCCTCACGGCGACCTCAATGATCGGCGTAAACGGATAGGGGCTTTCAAATTCAACACGGATCTTCAAGCTGTCACCGGAGAAAAACGGCCCCTCGGCCGGTGCATCGTTTTGCAGCATTTGCAGCTTCACGAAATGCGGATTTTTGCGATCAACCACCATCGAGCTCAAGTCGACCGCACCCGTGGCTTGCCCTGCAAAGGACTTGGAAAACTCGCGAATCGCGTCGTCCGGGGACATCTTTTCGCTGGCTTTCCCCTGATTCATGATCAACGCTTTCGTGCACAGCGACTGCACGGAAGGGAAGTCATGACTGACGAAGATGACCGTCCGGCCCCCCCCTGCAATCTCCTGCATCTTGCCGATGCAGCGTTTCTGAAACTCGATGTCTCCGACGGCCAACACCTCGTCGATGATCAACACTTCAGGCTCGAGGTGGGCGGCGACCGCAAACGCCAATCGCACCTTCATCCCCGACGAATAACGCTTGATCGGGGTGTCTAGAAACTTAGCAATCCCGGAAAACTCGACGATCTGCTCAAACTTGCTGTCGATCTCCCCTTTGGACATCCCCAAAATCGTTCCGTTGAGATACACGTTTTCCCGCCCCGATAGCTCCGGGTGAAAGCCGGTTCCCACTTCCAACAGCGACGAAACCCGCCCTTGTATGACCACTCGCCCCGAGGTCGGCTCCGTGATACGACTGAGCACCTTAAGCAGCGTGCTCTTTCCAGCCCCGTTCTTGCCAATCACCCCCAGCACGTCCCCTGGCTCCACATCAAAACTGACGTTTTTCACGGCCCAGTAAAGTGTTTGGTCCGGCTCGGCCCCCTCGTCGTAAACCAAGGGTTTTTCGCCAAACGTGTCGAGCTTGCGCAGATTCTGGAAGTTCTTCCAAGGCGAGC
>JBKCUI010000139.1:0-5056 GCA_046318495.1 Pirellula sp.
GCGTGCAGCAACGCTGGTGGCGTTAGGACCGAGCATTGCGCTGAGCGAAGTTGGGTTCGACCAAGCCGATGCGATGCAAATCGATACGTTGGAAGCGTTTCGCGAATGGCATGCGTTGGTGGAAGCGCTAGATCAAGTAGCGAGTTTGCTTTAGCGGTAGGCCGTGAGGCAACCGGTCAGGCGTCGCCCCCCTTAAGCACGTCCACCATCAGTGTGTGCGTGCTGCCTCGCAACACCGGACGGCCTACGCCGTTCCGCTAAGATTGCGCTCGCAAAGCGGGCGCGACGCCCGCGGTCCCGTCCGTCCGTCCGTTCGTCCGTCTTAGCGGTAGGCCGTAAGGCCTCCGGTCTCGCGTTAAGAGACTCGATCACAAGCGCACGTGATTGAGCCGGCAATTGTTGATCGAGAACTCCAGGATCGCCAGCGCGCCCAACTGCTCCAGCCGTTCCATAATCGGAATCACTTCGCTGCGTTTCACCATCGCCCGCACCGCGCACCAGTCGGGATCTTCCAAACTGTTGACCGTCGGCGACGTAAAGCCAGGAGTGATCGTCTCCGCTGCCGCCAACTTCGCACGCGGAATGTTGTACTCGAGCAACGAAAAATCCCGAGCGATGACCACGCCTTCCAAACGCCGGACAATCCGGTCGGCGGTCGCTTCGTCCCGGCAGTTCGGGCTTTGAACCAAAACCGTCTCATACTGCCCGATGATCTCCAGGATCCGGAGCTGATTGGCCGCCAACGTGCTTCCGGTCTCGACCAAATCCACGATCGCGTCGGCCACACCGAGCGAGATCATGATCTCGACCGAACCGTTGAGGTTCACCAAATGCACCGGAGCTTGGTGCTGGTTCAGAAACCGTTGTGTCGTCTTTGGGAAACTCGTTGCAATGCGCTTGCCAGCCAAGTCCGAAGGCTTATGGATGTCGCTGTGCGTCGGCACGCAAATGGCCAGTTTGCATCGACCGACCCCAAGCTTCATCCGCGTCTGAACCGTGACTTCGGCTTCGTCGATCAAATCGCTTCCCGTAATGCCCAAATCGATCGCCCCCTCGGCGCACAGCGTCGGGATATCGTCGGTGCGCAGGAACGTGATGTCGGCGGGAATGCCGCTGACGCGCGCGAACAAAGCTCGCTCTTGCCTGCGAAAGGTCAATCCGGCTTGCAATAGCAAGTCGGTTGCCAACTCGCTCAATCGCCCTTTGCTCGGGACGCCGATCCGCAGCAGATTGTCACTCAAACTCATTCCGATGCTCCTCGCACTCGATTGGCTTTCTCTTGAAGTCCCGAGACCCCTTCACGACGCAGCAGTTCGCGGCGCAGCGCGTCCACGTCGATCCCTTGGCTGGCCAGCAGAACCCATAGGTGGTAAATCAAATCGCAAGCTTCGCGGACGGTATGTTCGCGTCCCGCTTCGCCGGGCTCGCCTGCCGCCTCGATGACTTCGGCCGCTTCTTCCAATATCTTTTCGGCCATTTTCGGAATCCCGCCTCGGATCAGTTTGGTGGTGTAAGATCCTTCGGGTAGCTCTTTGGCTCGCGTGTGAAGCTGAGCCATCAACCGATCCAAAATGTCGTCTTGCATGATCTAATCGCCGCCTGAATACCGAGTTGAGACGGCGAAATCGTAGGCGTTTTGGCTCGTTTTGTCGATTCCAACTCATTGACTGCTTGCTAAACTGCAAGAAGTTGCGGGACGAACGAACCTCGGTTCCATCGCTCCGCCCAACCTCCTGCAGGACCGCAGGACGGCCTCGGCTTGGCGTTCTCCAAAATCGCACCACCGACGCAGCACCATAGCCCACGATTCCCCGCGGATTGGCTTGCGTCCGCGATGGCAACGCGGGCTCGGCGGCCACCGAGTTTCACCCTTGATGGGAGACTGCAATGCGACCCGATCAGATCGAGTCTTGGGTACAAAAGCCGCTTGGCAATGCGATTTTCTTGACCGGTTCGACCGCCTCCGGCAAAAGCGACGCGGCTCTGGAATTGGCGGATCGGATCGAAGCGGAGATCATCTCGGTCGATTCCATGGCTGTGTACCGGGGGATGGATATCGGAACGGCCAAACCAACCCCTTCGGCTCGCGAACGCATCCCGCATCACTTGATCGATGTCGTCGAACCGACGCTGGACTACAGCGTCTCCCAGTTCGTGCTGGATGCCCACGAACGGGCCGCTGAAATTCGCTCTCGCGGCAAACGCGTGCTGCTTGTCGGAGGCACTCCCCTCTACCTCAAATCACTCCTTTGCGGCATGTTTCTGGGACCACCCGCCGATTGGGAGTTTCGCGAAGCCGTAGCCGCAGATTTGGAGCACTATGGCATCGACGCGCTTCGCGAACGCTTGGCCATGGTCGATCCGCTGTCCGCTCATCGCATCCTGCCAGGCGACTCGCGGCGCATGGTGCGGGCCTTGGAAGTCGCCAAGCTCACCGGCTCCCCGTTGAGCCATTGGCAGACCCAATTCGAGCGGACACGCATGCCCCACGACGCGCATGCGTTTGTGATCGCTTGGGCCCGCGATGCGTTGCACCAACGCGTCTCGCAACGCGTGGAATCGATGTTTGAACAAGGACTTCTCGAAGAGGTCGAGCAGCTCAAACAAAAGTACGGCAGTTTAGGTCGCACTGCCTCGCAAGCAGTCGGCTACAAAGAACCGCTCGACTACTTGGCTGGCAAGATCGATCAACCGACGATGGTCGATCAAGTCAAAGCCCATACGCGGCAACTAGTGCGACGGCAAGAAATCTGGTTTCGCTCGATGCCGGAGATGCATCGACTGCCAGTCGCGTCCGAAGAGGATCTGCGATCGTTGCCAGACCGCATCGAATCAGCGCTGAAAGATCGGCAAGTAGCCTAGATCCAATTGCAGCATGATCAGGTTGCAAGCCGTGATGTAGACGTTGTGAATCTGACCTTCCCACGATCCATCGCCCGACTGATTCCCCGCGATTTGGGTGTACAAACGATCGCGGAACGGGAGCCATTCATCGTCCCCTTGGCGATAGACGACTTGGCTGTAGTACAAATACGTGTAGTGCCAATGACCAAACGCTTCATCGGCACCTTTGATGTCGTGCAGCTCTTTGCGGCTATACGCGAGCATCTCCGGAACCTTTTTGCTCTCGTAATCCCCGGCGTTGTAAAGTGCAGCCAAGCTAGCCGCGGTGATGGCCGGTCGTGAACTCCCCATCTGTTGGCTGGAGTAACTGATTCCACCATCGGGATTCTGGCACTTATAGATGTAGCGTTTGGCGGCTTCGATGATTTCGGCAGGCACTGCGATGCCGGCATTGCGACACCCACGAAGTCCTTGGACTTGCGTGATCGTGGTGGAGCCTTCGTCGTAGTCCTGCCCGTCCTTGGCGCTGATGTACCCCCAACCTCCGGCAGGCGTTTGCGCTTTACCGCAAAAGGATACCGCCCGATTCAGCACGTCGACCAAATCGTCGCGGCGGTCTTGCAGCCCTTCCTCGCCGAGGACTTGGGACAAGAACAACATCGAGAATCCGTGACCATAGGTGTAGCGTTGGTCGTTGTCCGGATCGCCGATCAAACCGTTTTTGCGAGTTTGCCCGATCAGATAGTCGGTCGCCCGACTGAGTTGCTTGGCATACGGGCCTTGCGTCACCGTCGAACCGCTGCAAAGCAGCGCGAGTGCGGACAGCGCCGTGACGGCGACAGGGTAGGGCGGGGTGTTCCATTGCCCGCGCGACGATTGCGTGCGAGCTAGAAAATCCAACCCTCGCCGCGTGGCAGCATCCCAATTTGGATTGCGACCCGAACCCGGCAGAACGACATTGGCCCCGCGGACCAACGGACACATCGCGCCGGTTGCGGCGCAGGTGGCTCCGAGCATCCATCGCCGTCGATTCAATTGCATGGTCATGATTCCATCCTCGGGTCTTGCAAAGGAAACCGCCACCCATCCTCGGATCGCACGTTGGAATTCAACGCCGAGCGTGCGATTCGGACACGCTCGCTGCGATCGTCTAGGGAGACGGTGTTACACGAAGAGGATTAACGCATTGCCGTCGCAGGTCGCGATGCCCGACTTGGATGCAGAAACGCATTCCTCTCCGCATCCCATTGTAAGCAACCGACGCCAGGGCGTGGCAATGTGCACGCACCGGAAAGCGATTAAGTCGTTTCGGAGAACAGTGGGGTCGACAAGTAGCGTTCGCCCAGGCTGCACATCACCGTCACGATGCGTTTGCCCTTCCATTCGGGACGCGCTGCAACTTGTGCAGCCGCCCAAATGTTGGCACCGCTGCTGATCCCGGCCATGATCCCTTCTTCGCGGTGCAATCGACGCCCCCACTCAAACGCGAGCTCATCGTCGACTTGAATGACTTCATCGATCAAGCTCGTATCGAGGTTTTTGGGCACAAAGCCCGCCCCGATCCCTTGAATGCGGTGCTTGCCCGGTTGCCCGCCGCTGATGACCGGCGATTGCTTGGGTTCGACCGCGATGGCTTTGAAGTTCGGGTTGAGCTTCTTGATGTAACGCGCCACTCCGGTGATCGTTCCGCCGGTGCCAACCCCAGCCACGATCGCGTCGATGTTGCCAGCCGTATCTGTCCAAATTTCAGGTCCCGTGGTGCGTTCGTGCACGGCGGGGTTGGCTGGGTTCTCAAACTGTTGCGGCATCCAGGCCGCACTGTCGGCCGCGACCAATTCCTTGGCCTTGGCGATCGCTCCGCGCATCCCTTCTGCTGCGGGCGTGAGCACGAGGTTGGCTCCCATCGCCTTGAGCAATGCACGGCGTTCGATGGACATCGATTCGGGCATGGTCAATGTCAAGCGGTACCCCTTCGCAGCGCAAACAAACGCCAATGCGATGCCGGTGTTGCCGCTGGTTGGCTCGATGATGTGGGTATCGCGAGAGAGCTTGCCGCTCTTCTCAGCGTCTTCGACCATGGCCAACCCGATCCGATCCTTCACACTCTTGAGCGGATTGAAGAACTCGCACTTCGCGAAGACGGTAGCATGGTCCGCAGGCACCAACCGATTGATGCGAATCATCGGGGTGTTGCCTACGCTCTCAACGATGT
>JBKCUI010000140.1:0-2173 GCA_046318495.1 Pirellula sp.
GGGATGAGTGGAGTTGCTTCGAGAACCGATTGGCAGATGCTGTGTGGAGCATCCACTGGAATGGAACCTGAAGAAAACGAACGGAATCCTTACGTTCCAACGGGAGCGGGGGACTTCGCTACGCAACAGGGACAACCGGAACCGAACAAGTCGAAGCCAATTATTCCGGCACTCATCGGACTCTTCACAGGTGGGGCGTCGTCTCCGTACGCGCTGGTCCTATGTCTGGAGCAATACCTTCGATTGGGCAGATCGGAAGTTCCTTGGACAACGCACGTTGCCACGGTGTTCGCCTTGTTTGGCACCATGGGTTGGATTTTGCTAACGCTTCTCTTTTCTTCTCAGGCGATCGATTGGATCCTGGGCCGTGGAGCACCCATGTATGGTGTCTTGGGAGTTTGTTTATGGTGCGCGAATGGCGTTTTTCTGATTTGGGCTCTTTCGCGAATGACGTCCTTTCAGCGGCCCTCCGCGAGTTTCTGAGATCTCGACAAACGCGATCTTGAATCCTAGGCTTTTGGTGAAGACGAAGGGGACGCAAGCGTTCAGTGCAACAGACTCAAAACGTGAAATGACATGACGGGAGGGGAAACCACGAAGAACACGAAGAACACGAAGTTGCATTGTGCTCAGTCTGCGAGGACGGTGCTCGTGCTCGTACTCGTAATCGAGGAATTCGGGGGATCGACGGGACGGCCATGATGATGCGAAGGGTGCGGTGGGTTGGTCGGGATGATAGAATCGAGACTCAAGGATCGCACGAGCACGAGAAGGCCCGGGGAGACTCGCGTCGCATCGACGCTGTGTGATTTGGGATGCCGGTAGTTGGAATTTGGGAGTTGTTTATGCGTTGCTGGATGGCTGTTTTCGTCGCATGTTTTGCATGTCCTTTTGGTCTGGGCGGGCGGGCGATGCACGCTTCGGCTCAAGAGGCGAAAGGCGTTGATTCGCTGAAGTCCGCCGTCGCAGGACGCTTCGAAATCGGTGTCGGCGTCAACGATCGTATCCCCGAACAGAAAGACAATTGGCCGCTCTTGGAGCAGCAGTTCTCCATCATCACGCCGGAGAACTGCATGAAGCCGCAAGGCATCCAGCCGACCCTTGGACAGCGGCGCTATGACGTGGCCGATCGGTTTGTTCAGTTCGCCGTCGATCACAAGCTGCGCGTCGTCGGACATTGCTTGGTCTGGGCCAAAGACGATCGCACTCATGCGTGGTACTACCTCGATGGGGATCGGCCGGCATCGAAGGAAGTGTTGCTGGCTCGCATGCGGGCCGACATCACGGACATCGTAGGTCGGTACCGCGGCAAGATCGCCATGTGGGATGTGGTCAACGAAGCCCTGGACGACGGCGATGCGGATCTCCGGTCTTCGGGTTGGGTCACCGCTTGCGGCGAGTCGTTCATCGCAGAAGCGTTTCGCGCGGCCCATGCTGCCGATCCCGCCGCGCTGCTCATCTACCCCGACTACAACAACGAACTTCCCAAGAAGCGCGAAAAGATGCTGCGATTGATCGCGTCGTTGCAATCGCAAAAGGTGCCGTTGCATGCGATCGGGTTGCAAGGCCATTACGAGATCGATCGGGTCCCCTTCGACGACATCGAAGCCACCATCGTGGCGGTGAAACAATTGGGGTTGAAGCTGGTGGTGTCGGAACTCGATATCGATGTCATCCCGCGCGGGCGATGGTGGGCCGACAACGGAGCCCACCGCGAAGAGATGGCCAAGATCAATCCCTATGTGGAGGGCGCCCCCGCCGAGGTGCTGGAGCGACAAGCCGAACAATACGCAAAACTATTTCAGATCTTTGCCCAGCACTCCGACGCGATCCTGCGCGTGTCGTTTTGGAATCTGCACGATGGGGAGTCGTGGCTCAATTACTTCCCATGGAACCGCGTGAATCATCCGCTGCTGTTCGATCGTCAGCGACAACCCAAACCGGCGTATGAGGCGGTGTTGCGAGCGTTGCGTTAGTAGGCGAGATCGCCACGCGGTCGATCACGGCGAACGCCGATGCGGCTAATGGGACGGATCCGTGCTCGTGCTCGTGCTCGTGCTCGTGCTCGTGCTCGTGCTCGTGCTCGTGCTCGTGCTCGTGCTCGTGCTCGTCGCGCGGCGAGTATGGCACCTTGAGAAGGGGATTATCGATCCACTTTGACATTGCATTATCC
>JBKCUI010000141.1:0-2246 GCA_046318495.1 Pirellula sp.
AAGCAAGGGCTCATCGAATCCAATCAGAATGTTCATAAGCTTTCGCACGGGATCATGCCTGTGCAAATCGACGCGCAGGGTTTGAAGTCCGCCTTGGCCGAGTTGGCCGCCGCGACCAATGATCAGCAAGAAATACGTTGCTATTTTGAGTTTTCGGGCACTGGGACGATCACCAACAACGCCGTTGCCACCCAGCTCTATCGCATCGCGCAGGAATCGCTCAATAACGCGCTCAAGCACGGCAAAGCCGACGACATACGCATTGCGCTATGCCAGGATGCCAATCAGATATGCCTAGAGATCCAAGACAACGGAACGGGCATCGATTTGGGCGCTGCCCCTCGCAGTTCTTCCGCTCGAAGTGGATTGGGGCTGCGAATCATGAGCTACCGCGCCAGCATTCTCGGCGGTGAACTTCAGGTACTTCGTAATGCAGGCAGAGGCACCACCGTGCGCTGCACCATTCCCACCACAGGTTATCTAACATGAATATGTTGAATGCGAAGTTGAAAATCCTGATCGTCGACGATCATCCCATGATGCGAGACGGGCTGGCCATGCGGATCTCTTCGCAGCCGGATATGACCGTGATCGGAGAAGCGTCCGAGGAAGAGGAGGCGATGGCCCTCGTGACACAACTGCAGCCGGATATGTTGATCATCGATATCTCGCTCAAGCGTGGAAACGGCATTGAGTTGGCCAAACGGGTCAAAATGTTCGATGCCAAGATCAAGATGTTGGTCGTCTCCACGTTCCGCGAGTCCCTCTACGCAGAGCGTGCCTTGCGAGCCGGAGCGCTTGGCTACCTCAACAAGCAGGAGTCGAATGAGAAACTGATCGACGCCATCCGAACCGTCATGCACGGCGAGCGCTTCGTCAGCCCTGAGACCATGCAACGCTTGGTTTCGCAAGCGCTTGGAAATCGTACGAACTCGGAAGATCCACTGATGTCGCTGACCGATCGCGAATTGGAGATCTTTAAACTGATCGGATCGGGGTGCACCACCAGCGCCATCGCCGAACAACTGTTCCTAAGCACCCACACCGTCGATACGCATCGTGAGAACATCAAACGCAAACTGGGGGCCAAGAACGGAGCGGAACTCAACCGCCAAGCCATCCAGTCGATGCTGGAAAGCGGCTGAAACGGATTGCGAAACACTTCCCCCGCACCGCTCCCAACAGTTCATTTCGCGACTTCATGCTTCAACGTGAATTAGCTGGCTGTAAGCGTGGCCCATCCATCACGGAAAGCTTGAAACGAGCGAAAGGGTTGTGCATCTCGGCCATGTTTTTCCGCAATGCGATGCCAGAGGGGAGTGTTCTAGGATCATGCAAACCAACGCCGCTTCGACGAAGTCGCCTCAGTTCTCCTTGCGAGGGCTTTTCGCGGCCATGGTTGCGGTTGCGTTGTTCGCGACGGCGACTGCGGAACTGAAGCCGGTCTATATCCGGACGGTCCACCAATTGGCTATCGACGCCGTATGGGGATTGGACGGCAGCGCGATGGCGGATGCAAACGGCGATTTCGAAGTCAGACTTCATGGCAATGGCATTCGCGTCGATGATCGCATCTGCGATCAAATCGTCGTCCTTCAAGAGACGAAGAAGCTTTCTATCACCCAAGCTCAAATCACCGATCGCGGCGTGGCGGACATCGCAAAACTCCAAAACGTTGTTTTTCTGAATCTCAACGGCTGCACTGCGATCACCGACCAATCGGTCCCGATTCTGGGTCAAATGACGCGATTGAAGGAACTCTGGCTATCGCAGACCGGCATTACCTCAGCCGGTGTCGAGTCCCTGCGCATGCTGCTGCCGCATTGCAGCATCCACGAGTAACCGAGCACTGCATCGCGCATCCCTTGGAATCCGCCATCCGGAATCGGTTTGCCTGTCGATCCCAATGCAGGACGGTTATACTTCACGCCCAGCGACTGCCTTGAAGCGCGCGCTTCGGTGTTAGGCGAAAGGCCCGCATCTAGGTCGCTCCCCTGCACTGCCCCTGACTTCCACCCACTCGGTATCGTCCGACCATGCCCATCGCTGCGAACCCCGATGCCGTTCATGCAAGCCCCGAAGATTGTTTGCTCGCCATCGAATCTACTTGCGACGAGACGGCGGCTGCAGTCATCACTCGCGGCGGCCGTATTCTCGGTGAGTGCGTGGCCACCCAAGAGGCGCTGCACGAACAATTCGCGGGAGTCGTTCCCGAGATCGCCGCGCGTGCGCACCTCGAACGGATT
>JBKCUI010000142.1:0-32832 GCA_046318495.1 Pirellula sp.
GATAACGGCTGCGAATGAGCATCCGCAGTTGCCCCATGTTGAGCTCGGGAATGAGAACTTTGTCGTAACGCGACAGTATCTCACCCAAGTTGCTGGGGAAGGGATTCAAGTAACGCAGGTGAGCCAGAGCCACGCTGCGCCCGGCCTCTTGTGCCTTTTGCACGGCCGTCAAGCATGCACCATACGTGCCACCCCACGAGAGCACCAACAGCTCGCCGCTTTGCGGTCCGACGACTTGTTGCGGCGGAAGCAGCTTGGCCGCGTTGGCGACTTTCTGGGCTCGGATATGGACCATCTTTTGATGGTTCTCGGGATCGTAGCTGATGTTGCCCGTGCCGTCTTCTTTTTCGATGCCGCCGACGCGATGCATCAAGCCGGGAGTGCCGGGGATCGCCCACGGCCGCGCCAACAATTCGTTACGCAAGTATGGCTTGAACGGCCCGTCGGGATTGTTGTTGGCGGTCGGATGCGAGATCGGGATCGGTGCAAGCTTGGACACATCGGGGATGAGCCACGGTTCGGCTCCGTTGGCGATGTAACCGTCGGATAGAACGACCACGGGCAACATGAGTTGGGTGGCGAGCATCCAAGCTTCTTGGACGATTTCAAAACAGTCGCCAGGGCTGCGGGCTGCCAGCACCGGCAAGGGAGCTTCCCCATTGCGGCCGAACATGACTTGGAGCAAGTCCGCTTGTTCGGTTTTGGTCGGCAAGCCTGTGCTTGGCCCACCGCGCTGCACGTCGATGACCAGCAGCGGCAGTTCCAACATGATCGCCAGGCCCATGGCTTCAGTCTTGAGCGCGATCCCTGGACCGCTCGACGTCGTCACCCCCATCTGGCCACCATACGATGCACCGATCGCGGAGCAGACCGCCGCGATTTCATCTTCGGCTTGGAAGGTGCACACGCCGAAGTTCTTGTACCGGGCCAACTCGTGCAAGATGTCGCTGGCGGGCGTGATCGGGTAGGACGCGTAAAAGAGTTCCTTGCCGCTGCGATTGGCTGCGGCCAACAGACCCCACGCGAGGGCTTGGTTGCCCATGATGTTGCGGTAGGTCCCGGGGTTCAGCTTGGCCGGCTCAACGTTGTACGAGTGGCCGAGGGCTTCGATGGTCTCACCGTACGCCCAGCCGGCGCGCAATGCCTTTTCGTTGGCGTCGGCGATGGCCGATTTGCCCGCACCGAACTTGCCGTGGATGAACCGCAACGTCGCATCCATGTTGCGACCGTAGAGCCAGTACACGAGCCCCATCGCGAAGAAGTTCTTGCAGCGATCGGCTTCTTTGGTGCTGAGCCCAAACTCGCTGACCGCTTCTTTGGTCAAGCGGGTCATGGGGACTTTGATCAATCGATAGTTCTCCATCGATGGATCTTCCAGCGGACTGGTGTTGAGTTTGGCCAACTTCAAGTCTTTGTCTTCAAAGCTGTCTTCGTTGACGATCAGCAGTCCGCCCTTGGGCAAGTCGGCTAGGTTCGTGACCAACGCGGCTGGGTTCATGGCCACCAGTGCATCGAGCGTGTCCCCTGGCGTGTGCACTTCATGCGATGCGAATTGGACTTGAAAGCCCGAGACGCCGGCTCGCGTTCCGCGCGGAGCACGGATCTCGGCAGGGAAATCGGGAAACGTCGCCACGTCGTTTCCTAGCAAGGCCGACGTGTTGGTCAACTGCTGGCCGAGCAACTGCATGCCGTCGCCGGAGTCACCGACCAGACGGACCGTAATCCCACTGACAAATTGGACGGGTTTGTCGGACGTCGAAGCGGCTTCCGTAGACATAAATGCAATAGTGAAATCGTTGGGAGGGAACAAGGCTCGGAAGGGTCGTGCGGCGTGCACATTCCGTTCCAAACAAACGTCTGAATACGAGGCGACCGGACACAAGGGGGCGGGACACAAGGACAAACCTCAGTTTCCGCCGAGTCGATCACCGCTTCGCAGTGCGAAATTCGGTGCGGTAGTATCGGTGGTATCGATTCTTAGGTCTTCGCAAGATGAACCATTTTGGCAAATGATTCGGGGGTTGAGTATGTCAAAAGCCCCCATTAGCCCGCAGTTTCCCAGCTTTTCGAGGGCGTTCTGGAAACGCGAGGCCATCACTGCTCCTGGGCGACCACCGTCTTGAGGACGGTTAACTCCCAGCTTTCGAAAAGTTTACCGACGCTCGGCAGCAACGCCCGGTACGCAAACCACGACCCGACCGCCCAAAACGGGGCCAAAAGCAGCCCAATCGGCCACGCCGAAACCGCCGGCCACAACCACTTCACTAGCATTTCGATCCCCAAGGGGCAAAGCGACCATGCCAGCAAGGCGGGAATCACCGTCGACAGCAACAAGCTGATCAAGACGTTTTTCCACGAAAAATGCTTGGGCGTGATCGTCCCCTGCGGCAGCCCGAACGGCGACAAAATCGACATGCAGTTGGTAAGCAGCAAATACAACGGGATGAAGGTAGTGACGGACAAGCACGCAAGCAGGACTTTGTCCGGCGGCACGCGCCATAGGATCCCGATCGACACGCAAACCACCATGGCCAAGGCCCACGCCGGGATGCCGAACGCCAGATTCCGGCCTTCGAGGATCTGAGCTCGCGGGACAGGCGAGAGGACCCACGCCCGAAAACCGGCCCGATCGAGCCCGAACATGTTCCCCAGAAACCCCGACGAAGTGTAGAGTCCAAACACCGCCGCCCCCACCATTCCGAGCGTCTGCCACATTTCGCCCGGAGACTTCCAGTAACTCAGCACGAACACAAAGACCGCCGGTTGCAACAACGGAAAGAGCAACTGCAACTTCATCTCGGGCGCTCGCCAAGACGACAGACACGTCTGCGCAACGATGGCCGACGTGACGTCGGACATTCCCCAAAACGATCGCTCCATCCACCGAGGCGCATCGGCCGACGCTGCCGACGCAGACGCCTTGGTATCGCTCTGTGCCGCGGCATTCGCATTCGCGGTTGTCGCCATGTTGTCGACGCCGTTTTGATACATGCGCAACGTCAATCGATAGTTGGCGCGCAGCGACCACACGCTGACCGCCAGCATGGCAGGCACCATCCACAACAGATCCGGGACGAAGCGATGCAGACTATCCATGCATGCCGCAAACCACATCGGTGGAAAACAGCGATCGAGCCATCGCAGCCTGCTGGAAACGGCTTCGCGAAACTTGGCATTGAACGGCTCCCGTTTACCGCGTTGGGGTTCCGCGGGCGCTGACTCCTCAACCCGCACCTCCGGCGCAGCAACGGTCTCAGGCGTTGCACCGGTTCCCGGCACCGCAGCGATTTCCGGCGCATCTTTTTGTTCAGCATCGATGCCTGGGCCAGCGGACTCGGTTGCAGGTTGAGGCGAGGGCAGGGAGGTGGATTCCGAAGAGGGCAGGGCAGGGGGGGCCGTTCCAGGTTCGAGCGATTCCGGAGTCACGGTGGTGGCAGGCTCCACAACCGCAGGCGGTGCTGGGCGCGGTTTGCGCTGAATCGCTTCGACAAAGACCCAACGGTTGAGTATCAAGGAGGACGCCGCAAATCCACCGCCGATGAGGATGGGGATCAGCATCACCATCCATCGCCGAATGCGAGGGTTCGCCATCCACGAGGCGATGAGGATCTGCAGCTGCGACGTGAGCGCGGTCACAACCAACAGATACGCCACCAAAGGTATCGCCCCGAGCAAGATCCGCGGGCCTTGAGCAATCGCCCCACCGACCATCATCCCCACGCTGGTGGCTACGAAATAAATCATCGGGAGATTCAACCACGACCAGAGGTAATTCAAGGTAAACGCTTGCGTGGGCGAGATCGGCAAATGCATCAACCGATCCATCGAGATCGTTTCGTTGCGCTGGATATCGGACGAAATGTTGATAAACCAAGCAAACAAAAATATGCCGACGATGACGTTCCACGCGAACGTCCACACTATCGGCTCGCTCACGCGGGAGTACAAAAAGTATGCGGCGACGCCAGCGATGAAGACCGCGAACACGGCACCGCTTGTAAAGATTGCGAAGAAGATGGCCAAGAGGATTCGGCCGAGCAATGGCTCGCGCTCCCAGCGCCGGTACGCCAACGTGCGCTTCAGGTAAATCAACGATCGCAAATGCGACGCGCATTGTCTCAACCACCCTTGCCAGCTGTCTTGCGATGCACCGTCGGAACGCGTCGGCGCCGGCATCGCAGATGGAGGCCTATCGGGGTGAGTGCCCAGAGTCGGTGCTTGGCTCACGGCGCTGGCTCCTGCTCGGGTGCGGCAACCGGAATCGCTTGGCTGCTGCGCTCATCGGTGGCTCCGCTGGTCGCCAGCGGACTGGCTGTCCCGGGTCCGGCATCGAGCCAATCGAGCTTGGACGATGCGACCGCATCTTTTCCTGCCACGCGCAAAAACGATTCTTCCAAACTGCGGGACTGAAGCAAATCCTGCATCGACTGCTGCAACACCAATTGCCCCTTGACGATGATGCCGACGTGCGTGCACAGCCGCTGAACGATTTCCAAAACGTGCGACGTCAAAAAGACCGTGGCACCGCGCGCGGTCAGTTGCGTCAACAGATCGCGAATGATCAGGCTGGCTACGGCATCGACCCCGTCGAAGGGTTCGTCCAGAAACAAGAGCTTGGGGTTCGGCAACAACGCGGCTGCTAACGAGAGTTTCTTGCGCATGCCGTGCGAGTACTCCATCGCCAGCTTTTTGGTCTCATTCTGAAGACTCAACAGCTCCAACAACTCACCGCTTCGCTTGCGGATGACGTCCCGATCCAGTCCATGGATGCGACCGATGAAGGTCAGGTAGTCGCTCGCAGTCAAGTTATCGAACAGCGCGAGGTTTTCGGGAATGACACCGATCTGCCGCTTGACCTCGAGCGCCTCGCGGGGCACCGACATGTCGCGACCGAGCACGCGGATCGAACCGGAAGTCGGTGCCAACAACCCGGTGAGCATTTTGATGGTGGTCGATTTGCCGGCGCCGTTGGGGCCGAGGAATCCGTAAAAGGTGCCGGGCTCCACCGTCAGCGACAGATGGTCCACAGCCAGCTTGCCCGCAAAGGCGCGGCAGAGCTGATCGGTTTCGATAGCGGTGTTCATGCGATAAGGCGTTGTCCGGACAAGGTGCTCAGGGCGAGGTTTCCATCCTGGGCAGAAACCAGCGCGACATCGGGCGCCCAGGCAGCTCCTTAGAGAGCTGCGGGGCGTATCACAAAAGCTCAGTCTATTCGATGCGCGGCCGAGATTCTTGGAACCCGAACGAGGAAAACCGTCCGTTCGCGAAATGGGCCCCTAGCGGATTTGCACGAAGAGGTTTGCCCGAAGAGGTTTTTTAGCGCAACCACTGCTGCGATTGCTCGCGAACCGCTTGAATCCAGTCCATGGCCGTGTGGGGGATGTCCGATGGCTTGGCGTAACCGCAGCGTTCCATCAAGGCTTCATCGTGATACGCCGCCGCGGCCAGCAGCAGCAACAACGCATACGTGATGATGTTGGCGATGCGAGTCTCGCCAAAGAACTTGAGAGCCGTCCCAAAGCTGTGCTTGAACACGTACCGCCCGCGCCGGTATTCGACCGACCAGAGCTCGTCGAGCAAGATATGCGACATGAATCCGATGAACACCGCCACGGTCTTGAACAAGCGCAAGTGGATGTTTTCGGACGAGCTGACCAAGAACGCGAACAAGCAGGCGATCAAGGCAGCTGGAATGCTGTGCCACATGCCGCGGTGCACGGTGTAGCGACGAAAAAGTTCCGCGATGCCGAAGCGCAAGAACAAATAGATCCCGCCCGTCACCACCAACATCATCTCGTTGGACAATCCGACGCGTTGCAAGCGATCGAGCATCAGCATCGGCACGAACGCCGACGCAAAGGCGACCGCTTCCCGCAGTGGTATCCCCGAGTCGCTATCCAGATCGGGCAACATGCCGCTGACCGCGCACAGCCCGCCGGCGATCACGCAGCTCTCCCACGGCATCCCCGATTGGTACCCACTCATGCCGTACAGCCCACCGGCGATGGTGCTGACCATGATGTGGGTTCGAAAATCGGCCATTCGATGTCTTCCTCGCAGAACTCGCCAGGGCAGGGGAGGGCCGCCAAAGCATTCGATCGATCGCCATCAGCCCATCGCTACAACGACCGCGTCGCATTGCCAAGCGTCGGTTTATCAAAGTCGGGCAGGGGAGGGCAAGAGCGAGCGGAATGCAGGCAAATTGCGCCCGACATGTCCAACGCACGATTCCCCAACCCACGTATCGCTTGCATCGGCTTGCTGTCCGAGGTGCAACGCCAGAGTGCCGGCACATCGGATGAAAAAACTGCTCTTCGTTGGACCGACCGCCAGCGGGTATAGTCGCGCATTGCGATGTTGCGCGCACGGTCCCGATGCGCTGCAATCCCATTCCGGGAAAGGCATGTTTCCCAAACGCCGCCACTTCCATCCTCTAACGTCCAATCGACAGAGACGTTTTGCATGCAAACCTACGACATCCTGATGCTAGTCGTGATTGCCTCGACGACGATCTTTGGTGCGATCAAGGGATTTGCTTGGCAAGTCGCTTCGCTGGCCTCGATCATCGCTAGCTATTTCATCGCCAATCACTTCCGCAACGACGTGGCCAAGATGATCAACGCCGAGCCCCCTTGGAACATGTTCTTGGCGATGTTGCTGCTGTACTTCGGCTCGAGCTTGGTCATCTGGATGATCTTTCGCATGATCAGTTCGTCGATCGACAAGATCAAACTCAAGGAGTTCGACCGTCAACTCGGAGCGGGCTTTGGGCTGCTCAAAGGGGCGGCGCTGTGCTGCATCATCACCATGTTTGCCATGACGCTGCTGGGTCGCAGCCAACAACAAGCGATCGCCAATTCCCGGAGCGGGCAGTACATCGGCCAAGCTCTATCGCGCGCCGGATCAATCTTGCCTGACGAGATGAAGCAAGTCATCGGTCCGATGATCGCGAACGTGAACAAGCAACTGGAAGATGGGCGCGATCCCAACTTCCAACTCAATGAGCCGAATGGGTTGCCCGGTGGCAGCCCGACCGATCCGTGGGGTCGCGCTTTCGATGCCAACAGTCAAGGCTGGGGGAACGCTAGCAATCCACCGACAGGGCAACCGGATGCGGCGCCCAGCAGCCCGGGAGGGATTTTGAACCGCTGGCTGAACTCCACGCGAGGCGGGACGACGGGCCAACCGGCGGGCAACGTTCCGAACCCGAACGTTCCGCCAGCTTCGGGCGGCGTGCCGAACAACGGCTATTCGCCGACGTTTCCTTCGGCGGGAGCGCCGGCAAGCTTCCCATCGACGGCCGGGATTCCGCCGCGGAATTACTGAGCCCGGATAACCCATACGCACCCCAACGGCGACGCATCGCGTCGGCGACGTATCCGAGCGTTATCCTAGCGGCAGGCTGCAAGGCCTCCGGCATCGCGATAATCGACTCAATGACGATTATCGATCCCGCCGGCTCACCATCCCATCCTAGCGGCAGGCCGTAAGGCCTCCGGTATCGCGGCAACGGACTCGATGACGATCCGCCTCCGCGTCACCGGACGGCTGACGCCGTTCCGCTAGCATGCGCGCCGGTTCACATGCGCGACGGTCCATGCCGCGAACACCCCCAAAACCCCACCCCAAACTCCCACCAATAACGTCCGATAATGTTTCTTATGTTCGGTTTGAGGTCGGTTTTTCCCTGGGAATACACGGGTTTCGGAAATCCTGCTTCCCGAATGGGACGTTCCGCTACTCCGAGAACTTCGCACCCGAATCGCCCCGTCGAACCGACATCCAGCCGCACCCGATCGACCGCTGTCCACCCGCAACATTCCACGCGCCGTCGACACTCGAAAACGCTCGTGTTCAACTCGCCAGCATCCAGCCACCCACAGCCGCCGCCTCCAAAGCAACTCGCCCCGATCCCGTTCCTCGCCACGGGCCGACCGGCCAATCGCGAAGTGCCCAATGCGACCGACCGAAAACCTTCTCCATCCAACTCTCCAGCCGGCCGCCGCCTTCCCCAAAAAACCGTTTCCCGCCCTGCCCTCCAACCAACCCCCAATTCCCCGGAAGCTTCTCCGAAACCCAATCGCGCCCGCCACATCCTCCGAATCCCGCATCTGCCTCCCACCCCCTAAAACGCACCCCAATCCCCCTCGCGGTACAATCCCTCCATGCAAAGCTTGCCCAATCCCCACAACCCGATCCCGCCGGCAGCACCCGATCTGCCTGCGCCCGCCATCGATGCCACCCCATCCGCAGCCATTCCCCAATCCATTCCAGTCCCCTCGTCGGCAACCCCCGCCTACTCCATCCCGCTTCGTAAATGCTTGCTCGCTCTGGCCGCATGCTGGGCGACAGGAGGCCTCCTGCGATTCCTCGCGGTCTGCTTCGAAAGCACTCCGCTCAGCCGAGCAAGCTCGATCCTGCTGTTCGCCCCGCTGCCGGTAATCTCGCTGTGGCTCGCTTGGCGAACCCGACTCCGTCCACCCGAGATCGTGTTTTCCGGACTGCTCGCCGTCGCCGCGTTCGCTGTCTGGAACGGCATCATGCTCTTCGAACTCCCCACACCAGCCCTCGCGTACGCCCTCCAGCAAAATGCATTGCATTGGCTCCTTTTCGCGATCTTGGCCATCGTTGCAGGCAAGTGCTGGCAGTGGCTGACCGGCGTCGGCATCTGGCGTCGAACCTCCAACAACGAAACCATCGCGGAACCTCTACCAAGCCGACTGTCGCTGCGACACCTCTTGGCCATCACCGCAGCCATCGCAATCTCCATCGTTGCTTACCAATCCTGGATCCGATCGGTATTAGCTTCGCAGCCAAGCATCGCGATCGTGCAATCGGACATGGATCAGGTGCTGATGCCTGAGCCCCCAACGTGGTACCAATGGTTCCCGGAAAACTCCCGACTTTGGGTCTCAGGAGCCGTCGGCGGGTTTTTGCTTCCGCTGCATGCATTTGTCCTCGCAGCCATCCTGCGAATGCGTCAGCACCGCGGAATCGCCATCGTCGCATGGATCGTTGCCGCCACTGGCATCCGGCTTCTCTCGGAGCAAATCTACTGGGACAACGACCGACTGAACTTGTCCGGTTCCGATCTCACTTGGATCCAAGTGAGCTACTCCAATTCGTTGCCAGGACGGATCGGGATTCCCCGGAGATATGCGAGCTACATCGAGCCATTCGACCATCCGGGTCAGTCGGATCCCAACACAACATCCCAACCCGCGCCATGGTCGCTTGCAAGCATGTTCGAGGCAGGGGGGCTAGCCGAAAAATTGCCTTCGAAAGCTCTGGATGCATGCATCCAAACCGCGGTTCTCGCAGCGAGCCTTGTTTGGCTCGCAATCCATGGATACCGCATCGGCGCCCGTACCATTCGGCCCAATCTCGACGCTCCAGGCTCAGCACACACAGCGACGTCGCTCGAGGGCCGAAAACCGAGAGAAGCCATCCGATAGAATGCTCGAATGTCATGTCAGCCCAAATGCACTCCACTTGCCCAAGAGACAATGTCGCGTTTGAGCATCTAAGCGTTCCATTCCCCTGAATCAATATACGCGAATAACCGACACCATTCGCTCACACGCAATGACGCCCCAAACGAAAGCCCTGCCTCTTCGAATCTTCTTGGCGATGATCGCGACGTGTTGGCTAACCGGAGGGGGAATGCGCGCTCTCGCAGTTTCGCTCGAAAGCACCTACATCAACAGCTTCAGCAGATTTATTCTATTCGCCCCCGTACCACTCATCTCTTTGTGGCTCGCCTGGAGAACTCAACTGCGATGGCGCGAGATGCTATGCGCTTGCCTCTTGTTGCTTGCATCGTTCGCCGTTTGGAACGGCATCATGCTTTATCAGTTGCCGGTCGACACGTCCAATTACGTTTGGAAGACGAATTGTCTCCATTGGATCGCTTACGTTGCCTTCGCCATTGCCACAGGCAAGTGCTGGCAATGGATTACCAGCGTAGGCATTTGGCGATCGGTCACCCTTACCTCCCCTACTTCGTTCGACACACCTCCGAAACGACTGTCTCTACGCCATCTTGTTGTCATGACTTGCGCAGTCGCCATTGCGATTATCTCCTACCAAGCCTGGATGAGATCCATCCTGCCCCCACCACAGCCTGCCGATTCGTTGCGGGCGACTTCCGGCTTTTACCCGTTCCTTTCAACATCCAAGCCTTGGTACCAGTGGTTTCCACTAGCCTCCCATACCTGGGTTTCAGGTGCCATCGCCGGCTGCTTGGTCCCGCTTCACGCTTTCATGATCGCATCGATCCTTCGACTGAGGGGTTTCCGTATCCTTGCCCTCGTCGCATGGGTTATGGTCGCCTTCTTGATCCGTGTCCTATCCGACCAAGTCTATTGGGAGCCCAACTCGAAAAACGATCCATTCCTTTCCAGACTCGTATGGGTCCTGAGCGTCAGAATACCAGCACCCAACGACGCACCCAATTCCAATTCCGAACCGGAGTATCGGTTCGTTAAGTACGTCCCGCCGAAACGTTCGCGAGCGGGGGCGAAAGCACCCAACAACACGCATTGGGCGATGATGAATAGCGTCGATGCTCGCGAATTCGCGAAGAGATGGCTCCCGAATGTTTGGGCTGCCAGCATCCAAACAGCCTTGCTGACGGCAAGCATCTTATGGCTTGCGACGAACGGTTACTCCATCCAAACCTACCGACGAAATCTTGTGCACGCCGAAGATCCATCCGATGCACCATCCGATGCAATGAACGCCTAGACGGCCTGGACGACGGGAATTGCATCCCCAGGTAATCCCGAACCAAAACCCAAACTCAGAGTATCGGGTTCGACGCTCACACCGTAAACGAATGTCCGTGCTGGGACAGCGTCCCATCTTCGAGCCGCTCCAGATACGAGCCCATGGTTCGGAATTTGTCGTATCGCTGCGCGATCAACGTGTCGGTATCGATTCGAACCAATTGTTCCAATGTCTTGGACAAGTAATTCTTCACACGCGAAGCCATCTGATGATGATCGCGGTGCGCGCCGCCCAACGGCTCTTCGATCACGTCATCCACCACACCCAATTGCGGCAAGTGCCGCGACGTGAACCGCAATACATCGGCAGCCTTGGGCGCATGCTGATGGCTCTTCCACAAAATTCCCGCGCACCCCTCAGGACTGATCACCGAGTAATACGCGTATTGCAACATGGCGATGCGATCGCCGACACCGATCCCAAGCGCCCCGCCAGACCCCCCTTCCCCGATCACCAAACAGATGATCGGCGTGCGTAGCTGGCTCATCAAGAACATGCTCTCGGCGATCACTTGGGCTTGCCCTCGCTCTTCGGCACCGACTCCGGGATACGCGCCTGGGGTATCGATGAAGCAAATGATCGGCAAGCGATACTTCTCGGCGAGCTTCATCTTCGACATGGCTTTGCGATAGCCTTCGGGATGCGCGCACCCGAAATGACATGCCGCACGCTCCTTGAAAGTCCGCCCCTTTTGATGGCCGACCACCAACACCTTTTGCCGCCCCAACTTGGCGAACCCCGTGAGCATCGCACGGTCGTCCCCAAAGAACTTGTCGCCATGCAACTCGATGAACTCATCAAACGCGAGATTCAGATAGTCGCGGGTGTACGGACGGTCCTTGTGCCGAGCGACTTGGACGATCTGCCACGGGGTCAATTGCCCGTAAATCTCGCGCGTCACATCGGTCCATTTACGTCGCAACTGACGGGCTTGCTCCATCTGATCGTCGCTCAACGTCGCTTGATTCTCCAATTCGCGAAGTTGCGATTCGAGATCGAGCATCGGCGTTTCGAATTCAAAACCAGGTGCAGCTGTCGACATGGCAAAAACCAAAACAAAAAGGACTGGAAACGGACACCATCGCCGGCGTCGCATCGGGAAGCCGTCGCCAACGGATCACTTGGGGGCTTCAATCCGCCCACCCCCTTGGAAGTCATCGAAGACCGACGTCTCCGGAATCCGCGGCGGCTTCTTGAAAATCGGGGTCGCACGGATTTGCTTGAGCACATCCCACATGGTCTGCTGGCGATCCTCCGGCTTCTTGGACAACATCTTCTTCACCAAGTTGTTGAACTCGATGGAGACATTCTCGTTCCCCACCAACAGCGACGGAACCGCCGCCGACAAATGCTTGCTAAGCAACTCGTTCGGCGTGTTGCCGGTGAAGGGGGCTCGACCGGAAACCAATTCGTAAATCATGCAGCCCATGGAGTAAATATCGCTTCGCGGATCGAGTTGCTGTCCGCGGATCTGCTCGGGCGACATGTACGAGCGCGTCCCTTCAACTTTGTTTTTGCCAGCAAACAATCGCCCAAATCCGGTGACGACTTTTTTGGCGATCGTAAAGTCGATCAGCTTGACTTCCCACTGCCGGCTCAACAGCAAGTTGTCCGGCTTGATATCGCAATGCACGTAGTTCTTGCTGTGCAAGTAATAGAGCCCTTCGCACGCTTGCTCGACGATGCTCGGCAACTGGTACGCGATCGGATCGGGACCGCGGCGCAACGCCATCTTCAAATTCAATTCGCTGAACAACTCGAGCACGATGAACGGGGTTTCCGCATCGGTGTGGTACTCGATCAACTTGATGATGTTGCGGTGACTGAGCTCTTTGGCGACGTCGTATTCATGCTTGAGGAACGCGATCTCCTCTTTGTTGCCGCGCTGCTCGGGCCGCAAAACCTTCAGCGCGAACCGCGCGTTGTCCTTGTCGCGGAGGGCTTCCCAAACCTGGCACGTACTACCGAGGCGGATCAAGCGAGCCAGACGATACGGCCCGAGAAAATCGCGAACTTTCACCATGATTGCGGATGCCAATGCAGGCCCAGGAACCGGCTGCCCCCCTGCCCTGCCCCATCGGCCGGGGTCGGCCATTCCGCCCCGAAGGAATGGTCAAGCAACGATGCTTTCGCCGTCGAAGCTCTGCCACCCTGGCCTTTTGCAGGCCCGATGCAAGCGCGGGACGCCCGATTCGGGAGGCCGCAGAACTGGTACTATAGGCAAAAGCTGCCCGTTCCGAAAGGATTGACCTTTCTCGCGCGTCCCCTACATTCTTGGACCAACCGCAGGATTTTGGCCGGCCGGCGCCATGCCGCCCCCCTCCACCTGCCCTGTCCCATCACTTCCTGTCTATCTCTCTCTTTAAGGATACCGCTCATGCCACGTTCCGGAGTGATCACGTTCAAAGGTGCACCCATGACCCTCGTCGGCGAGGAACTCAAGGTCGGTAGCACCATCCCCGATTTCACGTTGCATTACTTCGATGGTGGTCTCAAGACGCTCACCAAAGCCGATCTGCTGGGCAAGCCCGCAATCTTGTCGATCGTCCCCTCGCTCGACACCGGCGTTTGCGCCATCCAAACCAAGAAGTTCAACGCGGAACTCTCGGCCCTCGAAGGCAAGATTCACGCCGTCACCGTCAGCCGCGACTTGCCCTTCGCCATGAACCGCTTCTGCGGAGCCGAAAACATCAAAGGCCTGCGCGTCGCCAGCGACTATCAATCGGGAGAATTCGGCAATCGCCTCGGATTGACCATCGACGAACTCAAGCTCCTCGCCCGCGCCGTGATCGTCCTCGATGGCAACGGCAAGATCGTCTACATCGAGATCGTTCCCGAAGTCGCCTCCGAGCCCAACTACACCGCTCCGGTCGAAGCCCTTCGCGGATTGCTGGTCTAGCCTTCACCGCTGGACGCATCGGTGCCTCTCTGAGTGCCCGATGGCAACGCGCTCGCGTCCAACAACGATCTAACGGTTTCTGTAGAGGCAACCGCAATCGCGCGGTTGCCCTTGGGGACATTCAACGTCTCCCATCGCAGCCTTCGCTGCGTTCCAACTAGTCGCGTCGCTTCTTCAATTCCTCGGCGATGCGTGCAAGCTGCGCACTTAACTCGTGCACTTCACGACGCAGTTGCTCGTTCTCTTCCCGACTGCGACGGAACTGGTTGGCCCATTCTTCTTGCATCCCGCGAAGATGCCGTTCCATGTCGCTTCGCTCGCGATCGCCCTCTTTTGCCTTGGGCTGTTCTTCCATTCGCCGCGCCAGCGTTTCCTTGGCATGTACCAATTCGCGTTCCATTGCTTCGGCCCGCTGCATCATGTCGTGGGCCATGTCGTGCATCTCGGCTGCCTTAAGATGCTCGGCCGCTTCGCGCACATGCCGCAATCGCTGGGCCATCCGCTCCACGCGCTCGATGGCCACGGGATGGTCAACCTTGCGCTCACCCCTCCCCGCGTCTGCGGCGCGCTGCCGCTCCTTGTTCTCGCGAGCCGCTATCTCGCGCCGAAACGCTTCTTGCAACTCCTTCGCTTGCCGCGCTTTGGCTTCCGCCAACTCAGCTTTGCCGTTGGCTTGGAGTTCCATCGACTCTTGCTTCAACGCCTTGATCTTGGCCTGCATCTCCTCCCGTTCATCCCCCCGAGCAGGCGTAAACGAGAGCACCATGGCCGCGATGGCCAAGCCATGCACACACAGCCCGCGACCAAACAAACACTTCATCGTCATCGCAATACTCCTGGAGAGGTGGGACGAAACAGACAGGTGGGAAGAAACAGTGGGATAGAACGGCGCAAGGCATCGCTCCATCGTGCGGCGTTCGGATCGAGGCGTACCTCGCCTAGACCGCATTATGAATCGACCCGCCTCGCGACGGGAGGTGCTGAAACCGACTTTCCTGGTCCACTCATGCCGAGCAACGACGGCGGCGCGATGTCGCGAGGCACCAAATCCCGGCCGATCACATCGAAACGGGTCTTGCCTTCATACGGCTCGAGACTTCGCACCAAATCGGCCATCAATTCCTCGATTTGACGAAAGATACGCGTGATTTTGCCTTCAAAGTAATGCGATGCGACCGCTGCCGGAATGGCCACGATCAATCCCGCCAAGGTCGTCACCAACGCTTCGTAGATGCCGACCGCCAAAAAGTCCGCCCGATTTTGCCCCGAAGCCAACTGCGCGGGGGTCAATTGCGTCGTGTCGTGGAACGCTTGAATCAACCCCCAAACCGTGCCGAGCAATCCCAATAGCGGCGCGATCCCCGCGCCCAAGTTCAACCATCGCACGTTCGCATACGCGCGATCGGCTTCGCGCTGGGCAGCCTCGGCAACCGCCGCCGTGATCTCGGGCTGAGGACGCCCCGCCCGAACGACTCCTTCGCGCGCAATCCTGGACGCCGCACTATCCGATTCATTGCACAAGCGGTACATCTGACGCGGATCGACCGTTCCGCTTCGAATGGCCGTCGAAGTCAGTTTGCGAAAATCACCCGGCAACAAGCGCGATCGACGCAGCCCAATCCATCGATCCAACATAAAGGTCGCCACCACCAAGCTGGTGACCCCGATCGGGATCATGAAGATACCGCCGCGAACCAACAAATCGAAAAAGTCGATCCCAAGCTGCGCTTTCGGAACCGGTGTCTCCGCCAACGTCCGAGCGGGCTTGGTCTCGCCGGGCGATTGACCCAACGCTCCTCCACTGACCATCATCCATCCGGCAATACAAACTGCGAGCCCGCCTCCAAGCCGACGCGACCACGTGCGACGCAAGTGTAAGGGCAATAGAAACAAATGCGATCGGACCACAGCGCGACTCCTAACAGGGTTGGCAATGAAGGCTGCCCAAGTATACCCGTTTCCCGAACACTCCAACACAGAAAGCGGATGAGTCCCTCCTGCATGGCCATGCTACCGCTCGCCTTCCGATCCCTTGTCGCGCGCTGCGTCCGCATTCCTCGATGAATTGCCAAGCACTCGATAGCATTCGGCCACTTCTGGAGGCACCTGCCAATCCACGCGTTGGATGCATCCCATCGACTGCAAGGTTGCGATCGCATCTCGCACGGCACCTTCGCGCCGCGTCCCCAACGCTTGCTCGCGCCGCTCCCAACCTTGCCAATCCACCACCACATACCCCACGCGCCGATCTTGCAACCATCGCCGCGCCGCATCCGCCTCATCCTGCCCCCGATCGCTCGACGCTCGCAGTGTGTCGATGAGGTCTTCGATCCATTCTCGATCGCGCCAGCCGTTGGTCAGGGTCGGCACTTCCAAAAAGAAGGTATCGCTCGTCCCAACCAACCACCAAACGGGAGCGACGTTTTCCGGGGACTCCTTGCGACTCGCAATCGTGTGAATCCCGTCGACGTACATCGGCGCCGCCCTTCCCCAATTCTTCGCCTGGGCAGAAGGACTCTCTCCCCTACCCTCCCCTGCCCCGCCCGGTCCGACGTTCTCGCTGGATGCCATGCTGCTCATGCTGCGCGGCGTCAACTCCGACAGCGGCGTTAACCATCGAGGATCGCTCAGCGGCCATCCGCCAAGCACCACCACAGCCCATGCCCAAGCCGCAAACAAACTCGGAGCCAGTGCCCAACCGCCCCCAGAACGCTGCAACCATCCAATGCCCGCCGCAGCGGGAACAGCCAGCAAGGGTGTGGCGATCACCCAATCTTTATCCCGATGTTCGGTCGCGAGCCACCACACGACGACCCAGACCGCGAACCATGCACTGGCGAGTCGCACCCTACGATCCCACCGTGCGCAGGCACCCATCACCGCTAGCGGAACCAGCAACAACCCATGCGCGGAGGAGTCCCACACCATACGCCGCGCCGCGTCCGCCATCGAACTCCCATCGAACATCGCTGCGGTGCTGCGACCTAATCCACCTACCGCCACCGACCCATACGCCCACCCTGCGTCGCGCTGCCACTGCATCCACACCCAACTCAACCAGCCCACCGAAATCCACGCCATGAACAACACGATGCACCCGAGAGCTATCGCCTGGCCCCGCATGCCTCGAGCGTCCCTTCGATGTTGCCAAGACTCCGCAATCAGGCCCAACATCAACGGTGCTCCAACCAATCCTCCGACCAGTAGTGAATGCCCATTTGCTCCGGCAGCCACAGCCAGCGCGCTGTACCACGGCATGCTTGGATACACTTGACGATCCCACAGACTCCAAGCAGCCGCCAACCACAAGGCGGCCCCCCCTGCCCCGCCCCCCAAACGCACGAGCTCATGCATACCGGGATGGGATACCAACAACAACCCGATCGCGGTCATGGCCAAGGCGCTTTCGCGACGGGCAGCCCCCCATACCATCATGGCGATCGCGACCAACCACATGCTCGCATGGATTGCTTGTCCTGCCAGCAATGCCATCAGCAGACTTGCGATCGATGCACCTGCACTCTGTGTGGCACCCGCATGCAACAAGCTGGCGATCCCTAACGCTGGCAAGATCTCTCCTGCAGGTTGGGACATCGCAGCATGCCGAACCGGAACCTCCATGGTGCCTTGTTCAAAGAAGATCCGCGTTGCGAGCATGTCGACTTCGCGCACGTCGGCGTCGTAGCTCGGGATGCATGCTCCCGCGAGCGTCACGCACCCCAAGGCACCGCATGCCAACCACGCCAGCGGGATCCAACGCCGACTCCAACGCCGCTCCCACGATGGGTCGCTGGCGATGCTCGATTGCACGCCTCGATCCGCCATCGGAACACTTGGCTGCACCTGCACACTGCATTGAAAGGGCCTTGCCCGAACCGCAATCCACAACACCGTCCCCATCGCGGCCACCCACCCGATCAGGCCCAGCCACGATTGCGTGCCAAAGGTGTGGCCATTCCACCACACGCATTGCGCCAGCACCGCCGATCCGGCAGCCACAGACACGCCATGCCCAACCAGGGTCTCGCTGTTCGCGCTGCCGTCCAAGTGTGCCAGCAGCCGCCCCATGCCCCACGCAAGCCCCATCCAGATCGCTGCCCATGTCAGGATCGGAATACGATCGGAAAACGTCGCCGGAAAGCCTCCCGTCCACTGCAACCACATCTGTTGCTGACTGACCAAGAAGGCGAGCCACAACTCCAGCCGCCCCACCGCCACCACCCCTTCGGATGCGTCGGCTAGCGGCAACGCCGGCACCACAAGCATCCAGCCCAGATACGCCAGCAACGCAATTCCGGCTGCAACGATTGCGATCTTTGTTCGTTTTGTCGCAAGAGTGTTTTGCACGGCGTGGAATTGCTATGAAATTGCTGCGAATTAGAATCGCTTGAGGGAGCCGCCAGTCGATGGTACATAGTCGATGGCAAAGGATGCGTCCGGCGGTCGGACGCTGCGAACGGCCCTAGCTCCAGCCCCATCGGCTCGCCTCCCATCTAAAGGGATGGCGCCGATGTGAATTCGCGACTCTGGCCATTTCCTTGCGAACGCGGCTATCCTAGGGTCTGATTGCCAAGCCGCAACCGCATGTGCTATTGTTTGACGCATGAACCAACCACTCTCCGGTATTTTTACCCCGAACATCACCCCTCTGGATGCCAAGGGGCGGCTCGACGAAGACACGCTGCGCGGCTACGTCGACTGGCTCATCGCCAAAGGTGTCCACGGCCTGTACCCCAACGGTAGCACGGGCGAATTCGTTCGCTTCACTCCCGAAGAACGCCGACGGGTCATCGAAGTCGTCGTCGATCAAACCCGAGGTCGCGTGCCGATCTTGGCCGGGGCTGCCGAAGCCAACGTCGCCGAGACCATTCGCGCCTGCGATACGTATGGAGCGTTGGGGTGCCGCGCCGTCGCCATCGTCGCCCCCTTCTATTACCGATTGGCTCCAGACGGAGTCTTCGCCTACTTCAAAGAGATCGCCGACAACGTCTCGGTCGATGTGACTCTCTACAACATCCCCTTGTTCGCATCCCCGATCGATGTCGCTACGGTCAAGCGGCTCGCGCAGGAATGCCCGCGCGTCGTCGGCATCAAGGACAGCTCGGGGGACATCCCCCACATGATGCGAATGATTTCCGAAGTCCGCCCACTCCGGCCCGACTTCTTTTTCCTCACCGGCTGGGATGCGGCGCTCGTCCCCATGCTCATGGTCGGCTGCGATGGCGGGACCAACGCCACCAGCGGGGTCGTCCCCGAGTTGACCCGAGCCATTTACGAAGCGTGCAAGGCATCGCAATGGGAACGGGCGATGCAATTGCAATACCGATTGCTTCCACTGTTCGACGCGATGATCGCAACGCTCGAGTTTCCCGAAGGCTTCCGCCGAGGTGCCCTCATCCGCGGTTGGGACCTGGGGCAATCCCGGCAACCCCTTTCGCCTCAGCAATCGACCGCCGCCGATGCGGCCCAACGCAAACTGCAAGAGATGCTCTCCAATTTCGAGTTCATGCAGTCCACGCAAAGCCAACCGGTGCGGACCTTGGCCCACGATGCCAGCGATGTTCTCATCGATCGCATCGTCTCCGAAGTCCTTTCGCAACTGAAAACGCGCTGAGCGCACACGACGTTTCCTTCCCATCGCAGCGAGTTCTCGCATGGACCACGCCTCCGAGAGCGATGACACCTTCGCCCCGCAGGACGCCGATAGCGCCAGCAGCGATTGGGAAGCCAACGTCGTCTCTGCGCTGCATGCACGTTCGCGCGGACTCGCCATCGCGGCCATAGCCACCTTTGCTTCGGTCGCTCTGGCGATGGCTTGGCCCAGTTCTATTCGATCGGATTCCCAGGGGCTCAACGTCCCTTTCCAATTGGATCTCAATGCCGCCTCCGAAGCCGAATTGCACTTGCTCCCCGGCGTCGGCGAAAAACTGGTGCGCGCCATCCTCGATCGACGTCAAGAACTCGGCGGCTTCCGCGATATCCAGGAACTGAAAACCGTCCCGGGGATCAAACAAGGCAAGTTCGCTGCCATCGCTCCCTACGTGTTTGTCCACACCGAATCGCATCCAACGCCATCTCGGCGCTGATATTACGTATCCATGCTAGCCCTCGATCGAGGGCATCTGGCGGAAAATTCTCGATGCCGCGCCATTAGCCAATCGTCCCCATGGCGGTACCATGCTTGGGTTCCCGCGAGCCCCTCGAAACCGCTCCGATAGCCATCGGCCCCGCTCTCGTCGGTGCTCCGCGCGCACGACTCCCCTTTGCATTGCGAGTTCCTTATGCACTTCATGGACGGCCCCATCGACTTTGATCTCGACAGCCGATTCCAACCGGCCGGCGATCAACCCCAAGCCATCGAAGCGTTGGTCGCGGGCTTGAAAGCCGGCAAAGCGCATCAAGTCCTTATGGGGGTGACCGGCTCTGGCAAGACGTTCACCATGGCCAACGTCATCGCAGCCATGAAACGCCCCGCGCTGATTCTCAGTCACAACAAAACGCTCGCCGCCCAACTCTACGAAGAGTTCCGAGAGTTTTTTCCCCGCAATGCCGTCCACTACTTCGTCAGCTACTACGATTACTATCAACCCGAAGCCTACATCCCGGCGCGGGATCTCTACATCGAGAAAGACGCGTCGATCAACGAAGAGATCGATCGATTGCGATTGGCGGCCACCAGCGCCTTGGTCAGCCGTAACGATTGCATCATCATCGCCAGCGTCTCCTGCATCTATGGCTTGGGATCCCCCGAGGACTATCGCAAGATGGTCGTTCCCATCCGCGTCGGCGAATCGATCGATCGCGAAGACCTGATCTTGCGACTCATCGACATCCAATACGAACGCAACGACACCTCCTTTGAACGCAGCCGCTTCCGGATTCGCGGCGACACCATGGAGTTGTGGCCCTCCTACGAAGAGTTCGCATACCGCATCGAAATGTGGGGCAACGAAATCGAGCAAATCTCGATCATCCATCCGACCTCCGGCGAGTGCATCGGGAAAATCCAAGACGTCTGCATCTATCCTGCCAAGCACTTCGTCACCTCCGAAGACCGCATCTTGAGCGCGGTCCGCGTCATGAAGCAGGAACTCGAGGAGCAGCTCAAAAAGTTCAATGCCGAAGGAAAAATCCTCGAGGCCCAGCGCCTCAACGCCCGCACGCGTTTCGATATCAAGATGCTTCAACACGCCGGATACTGCCCGGGCATCGAAAACTACTCGCGTCCGCTGTCCGGCAAGCCTCCCGGCGCTACCCCCGATACGCTCTACGACTTCTTTCCGAAAGACTTTCTGCTGTTCATCGATGAATCGCACGCGACGGTTCCCCAAGTCCGCGCGATGTACGCAGGGGACCGCAACCGCAAAACCACGTTGATCGAACACGGCTTTCGATTGCCCTGCGCCCTGGACAATCGTCCGTTGAAATTCGAAGAGTGGGAAGCGAAGTCCAAACAAACGATCTTCGTATCGGCCACGCCGGCCGACTATGAGTTGGAAAAGACACAAGGCGAAGTCGTCGAACAAGTCATCCGACCCACAGGACTCCTCGATCCGGTCATCGAGATTGTTCCCGCCCAAGGCCAAGTCATGCACTTGCTCGGCCAAATCCGCGAGCGCATCGCCATGGGCGACCGCACCTTGGTCACCGCTCTAACGAAACGCTTGGCCGAAGACCTCGCCAACTTCTTCACCGACCACGACATCAAATGCCGTTGGCTGCACAGCGAACTGGATGCGATGGAGCGAGTGGAACTGCTGCGCGAACTTCGGGACGGACGCTGCGAAGCCCTCGTCGGGGTCAACCTGCTGCGAGAAGGGCTCGATTTGCCCGAAGTCTCGTTGGTTGCCATCCTCGATGCCGACAAAGAAGGCTTCTTGCGCAGCGAAACCTCCCTGATCCAAACCATCGGTCGGGCCGCGCGAAACGCCAACTCCAAAGTCATCCTCTACGCCGACTCCATCACCCCATCGATGCAAATGGCCATCGAAGAAACCCGTCGCCGGCGCAAAAAACAAGAGGAATACAATGCCATCCACGGCATCACTCCAGAGACCGTCAAGCGAAAGATCTCCGCCAGCATCCAACAAGCCGCCGAAGCCCGCAAGCGCGCCCGAGCCTTGGTCGTCCGCGAGACGCCGACCGAAATCATCACCGAGGCCTACCTCAAAAGCCTCGAAGAAGAAATGCTCGCCGCCGCGGAGAACCTCGAGTTCGAACGCGCGGCCGCCCTGCGCGACAAAATCTTGCGATCGCGCGATCGCCTCGGCGAACCCCTCGAAGAAGACTCCGAATCCTCAGACCGCATGGTCGGCGGCAAACAACGCAAACGCTCGTCCAGCGGTTCCAAAGGTCGCGTGCCACGGCGCAAGTAAGATCGAGACGCGGCACTACCTAAATGCCGCATCGCTGCATGCCCAATGCGATTCAAGCGTGGCTCGCCGCGCCGCTCGACTCCTCGGAGACCGGATGCAATCCCGCTTCATGCAGCGCAGCATCCAATCGATGCCTGAGCAGTTCCATCTGATCGTGGCAAAGCGATTGCCCGATCTGACTGGCTAAAAACAGAACTGCGTACAGCACCAATGTCGCCAACAAAATGGCCCAACCCCATGGGAAGTGCCCGATCATCCACTGGGAACCGCCAAAGATCGCGGCAAAGAACATGCTGCAAAAGAAGGCCAAGTAAAAGATCCAAATCAACGTCCACACATTCGGCCGCGGCGCAAAGCGCCCGATCAACCGACAGCGGCTCGAATCGTCATCGTCGGCAAAGTAAACAGACAGATGGGGTGACCAAAGCCGATGCAGGTGAGGCTCGAGATGAAACTCCGAGTACTCGCCATGATGGATGTAGAGCTTGCCATCCTCGCGAGGTCGCATGACTTGACCAAATCGCTCGATGGACTGCGCCGTCGGACAGGCGATGACCAGTTGAAACGTCGGACGAATGGCCCATAGCGCCATGGTAACCTCGAGAGGAAGAGGCCCGCTGCGACTGTGCAGGACTGGGGTCGATTCAATTGGAGCTAAAGGGCGGCGGCGATCCTCGTCGGGGTGCCTTCGAGGGTGCATCGCTATCGGGCGTATCCTCAGTATCCACCAAGGTGGTCAAGTTGTCGATCAAAACGCGAAACCGCGACTCGACACACGCCTCTCCCAACAAATAGAGCTTCACCGCCGTCGGCAGATTCACGGCATACGCGATCACATCGGTCAGCACACCGAGCGGCAACTGTCGCGAGAGCAACTCCGACAACGTTTTCGAATTGGCCGCGTCTTTCGGAATCATGGCGCGAAACACCTCCAGCAGTTCGGTGAGCGCTTGCTCCTCGGCAACCGGATCGTCGAACGGGATGTCTTCGATCAGTTCGACGCGGGCTTGGCGGAACGTTGTCTCCACTTCCAACTCTTCGACTACACGGGCGCGGCGAATCCCGGCCAGGAAGATGTTGTGCCGACCATCGCCGGTCGGCGTGTGCGAAATGATGCGACCGATGCAAACCACGTCCGCGATGCGAGGTTGCCCGTGGTAGTGGTTTTCCCAACCGCGATCCAGCAACGCCATCGTGATCAGGTGATCCGACTCCAAGGCCTCCGAAAGCATTTCGCAGTATCGCGGCTCGAAAATATGCAACGCTTGGATCACATGCGGGAATAGGACCAGGTTGGGTAGCGGGAACAGCCGAACCGTCCCGTCGAACTCCGCCGGTAAACCGATGTCTTCCCAATGTCCCATTTGCTTTTCCGATCGGATCGAGATCCGTTGGCAACTCGCCGCGTCTCACTTCCTCCCCGCCGTTCCCTCCAACCGAACAGTCGGGGGACCCAGGGGCTTGGCAGTATAGCAATCGGACTAGCCTGCCCCACCTGCGAGGACAACCCCAGGCCTGAAATCGCCCTCTCACATCCTGTAAAAACAACAGCAAGCCATTACACACCCTCCGGCGCCCTTCGAATTGACGTCAATTTCGACGCCAACTTGACGACAGTTCCCGCGCCGCAGACCAAAAGTTCCCAGAGGTTTTTCGATCTGAATGGGTACAAATCCACCTTTGAAGCCACTATCATAGAGGCTCCCTTCCCGAAGCTCTCACCGCCCGAATCGCGGGCGAGTCGGAGCTTCGCACCTCCCCACCATCCCTCCCGTTGCTGCTGATCGGCTCCTCTGGCTGCCGCTCGGAACACGATTTGCTCGGAAGACCCAATTGCTTCCGGTCGCGCTCGGCGCCGAGATCGAGTTTGCAGCCCTAGGTGATGCGTGGCACACCCTCGCCCTACCATCGCGGTTCCGGAACGCGTTGTGTTGGCCGTCAACGAGTTGACGGCCCAATTCGCATCCGCCCAAATCGGTTCTGGCATGACCACAAGCCCGAACGAAAACCCAGTCCAAACATCGCCCCTTCAAAAACTTCACCCCTGACAACGCCATTTCGAGGAGTTCAAAATGAAGTGTTTAGGTAATCCTTTAGGACGGCGCAGTTTCTTGACCGTCGGCGCCGTCGGCGGCCTCGGTTTGACCTTGGGTGACTTTTTTCAATACCGATCGAATCAAGCCCGCGGCGATCAGAAGCACTACGACTTCATCGAAGCCAAGGCCGAAAGCGTCATCCACATCTTCTTGCCAGGCGGTATCGCTCACCAAGAAACGTTTGACCCCAAGCCCTACAGCCCGCTCGAATACCGAGGGGAAATGAATGTCGCCAAGACCAAAACGGGCGATGTCTTCTGCGAGACCGTACCTCGGCTCGCCTCCATCTCTGACAAGCTGACGGTCATCCGCTCCGTCACGCACGGGGAAGCCGCCCACGAGCGTGGCACCCACAACATGTTCACCGGTTACAAGCCATCCCCGGCGCTCATTTATCCATCCTTTGGATCGGTCGTCAGCCACGAGTACGGGCCCCGCAATAACTTGCCCCCGTACATCGCCATTCCCAACAACCCCAACGAGTTCTCCGGCTCGGGCTACCTCAGCTCCAGCTATGGCCCGTTCAGCCTCGGTGCAGATCCGGCCAACAAAGGCTTCCGCGTGCAAGACCTCAACTTGCAAGGGGACGTCGACATGGCCCGATTCGGTCGCCGTCGCTCGGCCTTGCAAGCCGTCAACGAGTACTTTGAATCCAAGCAACGCTCCGACAACATCGCTGCGATGGATACGTTCTACGAACGCGCCTACTCCCTGATCAGCAGCGAAAAAGCTCGCGAAGCCTTCAACATCGAAGCCGAAGACAACGGGCTTCGCGACAAGTACGGCCGCAACGCAGCCGGCCAACGCTTGCTCATGGCCCGCCGCCTCGTCGAAGCCGGCGCACGATTCGTCACCGTCACCTACGGCGGCTGGGACATGCACAACCAAATCGCAGGTGGCATGCGACGCGACATGCCGCCGCTCGATCAAGCCCTCGCTACCTTAATCGAAGATCTCGAGTCCCGCGGTCTGCTCAGCAAAACGCTGGTCCTGGTCAGCAGCGAATTCGGACGCACCCCCAAGATCAACAACGATGCCGGCCGCGATCACTGGCCGAAGGTTTTCTCGGTCATGATGGCCGGAGGTGGTGTTAAGGGAGGCTTGATCTACGGCGCTTCCGATGCCACCGCCACCGAACCCGAATTCGATCCGGTCTCCCCCGAAGACTTGGCCACCACCATGTACCATCTCCTCGGCATCGTCGCCGACAAGGAATTGATGGCACCCGGTGATCGCCCCATCGAGATCTGCGACGGCGGCCGCGTCGTCAACGAACTGTTGGCCTAACCAACACAGCCAACAACCCAGCATGCGCGCTGCCCGTGCGCATGCTGCGGAAACGGGCTGTCGATCATTTTTTGCGACCGCGATCTTCAACCCATCGCGGTCGCGACCTATCGATTGCGAACCTTGCTCTCGAATCGCCCTCCGATCCCACCCTACCCTGCTCGCCTTTCCTGCCCCTGCTAGGAACCATTCGATGCACTGGTGCTCTACCATGATCCGTCGCGTTCTCTTCGGCGCACTTGTTGGTTATTGCTTGATCGCACTTGGATCCGCCGCTGCTTTGGCATCGCTTCCCGAAGCCAACGCACTATCGGTCGTCGGCGTCCAACGCGGGCAGTCCGTCGAAGTCCAGATCTCCGGGGCTCGCTTGGGAGACGCGCGCGAATTGCTCTTCTACACCCCAGGGCTCTCGGCCAGCAACATCACCAAAGTCGACGACAACAACATCAAGGTCACCATCACGGCGGCTCCCGATGCCAAGACGCAATTGCACCCGTTCCGCGTCATCACTGCGACCGGTACCAGCAACATGCGGCTCTTCAGCGTCTCGGCGCTGCCCACCGTCACCGAAACCGAACCCAATAGCGAGTTCGCCGCCGCTCAAGTCATCCCCTACAACGCCACCATCGATGGCGTGGTCCTCAACGAAGACGTCGATTACTACGCCGTCGAACTCGAAGCCGGTCAGATTCTCAATGTCGAACTCGAAGGACTTCGCCATTCGTACATGAACGACTTCTTCGATCCCTACGTCGCCATCTACGACGCCAATCGCTTTGAAATCACTGCCAGCGACGATTCGGTCTTCCTGCAGCAAGACTGCCTCTGCTCGATGGTCGCACCCGCCAAAGGCCGATACATCATCGAAGTTCGCGAAAGCAGCTTCGGCGGCAATGAACGCGCCCGCTACCGATTGCACGTCGGCGGATTCCCTCGCCCCGTAGCCATCCTGCCCGCAGGGGGACCCGCCGGCCAACCGCTGCAAGCCACCTGCATCGATCTGAAGGGCAACACATGGACCGAGACCTTTGATATTCCGGCCGATGTCCGCGTAGGCTCCACAGGCGTCTGGTCCCAACGCGATGGCATGATCGCCCCTTCCCCCAACATGCTTCGCGTCAGCTCTCTCCCCAACGTGATGGAGGCCGAACCCAATTCGGACTACAACTCCATCCCGACCTCCCATCCTGTCCCCGTCGCCTTCAACGGCATTCTCGAAACCGAGAACGATCGCGATTACTGGGTCTTTGAAGCCAAAAAAGACCAACAGCTCGATGTCCAAGTCTACGCGCGAAAGCCCCTTCGCTCCCAAGTCGACCCCGTCCTCCAAATCTTCAAAGTAGGCGGCGGCGGACTGGCCGGCAACGACGATCAAGGCGGGCCGGATAGCTACTTGAGCTTCAAAGTCCCCGAAGATGGAAAGTACGCTGTCTGCGTCTCCGATCACTTGGGCCGCGGCGGCAAGCACTTCGTCTACCGCGTTGAAGTCACCCCGGCCGAAGCCAGCGTCGGCACCAGCGTCAACGAACTGGACCGCTACGTCTCGCAAGTCGTCAACGTGCCCAAGGGCGCTCGCATGGCTGTCGAAACCAACTTGGTTCGCAAGAACGTCGGTGGCGAAGGACGCATCGCCGTCCCCGATCTGCCTCCCGGCGCCAACCACTCCGACGGACTGGTGGCTGCCGACCTGGGCACGATCCAAATGATCTTCCGAGCCGCAGCCGATGCCCCCAACGCCTCCAAACTCGTCGACCTTTCGGCATCCCTGGTGGTCTCGCCCGAAAAGACCTTAACCGGATTCCTGGATCAACGCACCCAACTGATCCGCGGCCAAAACAACGTCGATGTCTGGGGCCGCAACGATGACCGACTCGCGGTCAACATCGTCGATGCCGCTCCCTTCGATATCGAAATCGTCCAACCGCAAGTCCCCATCGTTCGCAATGGTTCCCTGGCCTTGACCATCAATGCCAAACGCAACCCGGGCTTCGATAAACCGATCAACGTGCGATTGCTCACTGCCCCTCCCGGCATCGGCTACTCGCCGGTGACCATCCCCGGCGATCAATCGACGATCCAAATGAATCTCACCGCCAACAATGGCGCTGCCATCCGCAAATGGCCCATCTTGGTCCTCGCCACCACCGACATCGGCTACGGCCCCATCACCATCGCTTCCGAGTTCGTGGAACTGGATGTCGCCGAAGCACTCTTCCAATTCAAGTTCGCCAAGACCATGGCCGAACAAGGCAAACCCATCGATGTCATCGTCGGTGTCGAACTGAAGAAGCCTGTTGAAGGAACCGTCGAAGTCGAGATCTTGGGGGTCCCACCCGGAACCACGGCCACCACCCCCAAACTGCCTCTCGCTGCCGATGCCAAACAACTGGCCTTCCCGCTGCAAATTCCAGCCGAGGTCCGCGCTGGAAACTACAAGACGATTGTTTGCCGAGGCACCGTCACCAGCGACAAGGGTGTCATCACCCAAGTCAACGGCAACGCCGAGATTCAAATCGATGTTCCCGTAGCGCCACCACCGGCCACCACCGCAGCCCCCGCCGCTCCAGCCCCGGCTGCCACGCCCGCTGCTCCCACCGAAAAACCCTTGAGCCGCCTCGAACAATTGAGGAAGCAAAAGGACAAACCCTAAGCGGACTCGCCGTCGGCTTCCCGCCAACAACCCGCATAAACCGAGCAAAACCTCTGACCGTACGAGATTTTGCCCCGCTGCCTGAATCCGTTCGATTGAATCCCAATCCCTTGCAATAACCATGGATTGTATGAATCGCTCCACTCGCTTGAACACGATCCTCGCCAGCCTCGGACTCTGCGGTGCCTTCACCGTCGTTCCCGCGCTCGGCCAGAACGCAGAAACACCCGCCGCGCCAGCCGCTGCAGCCACCACCCCTGCGTTCCAATCGCTTGCGGTCTACCCGCCCGCGATCAAAATCAGTTCGCAATCCGACACCCAGCACTTCATCGCCGTCGCCACCCGCGCCGATGGGATCACCATCGATGTCTCCGACCAAGTCCAATGGCGGTTGGAAAACCCCGCCATCGCTCGCATCGATCAACTGGTTCTCGTCCCCGTTGCGGACGGCACGACCAACTTGATCGGTTCCTGGAACGGACTCGAAACCAAAGCCACCCTCGAAGTCACACAGTCCCAAACGCCTCGCACCGTTGGGTTCGAACGGGACGTGATGCCGATCTTGACCAAAGCCGGTTGCAACACCGGTTCCTGCCACGGAGCCGCCCGCGGCAAAGACGGGTTCCGCATCAGCCTCTTCGGCTTCGATCCCCTGGGCGATTACCAACGCATCACGCGCGAGATCGGGATTCGACGCATTAACCTCGCCGTCCCCGAACAAAGCTTGCTCCTCCTCAAAGCCACCGGCGCCGTGCAACACACCGGCGGTAAGAAGATCGAACCCGGCAGCAAACACTACAACACCATCCTCGCTTGGCTGCAAGCCGGCGCGCCCGCCGACGCAGCTCGCCCCCCAATCGTCACCAAAGTCGACCTCTATCCCAATCAAGCCGTCCTCGAAGGCGAAGGCGCAAAACAACGCTTGGTCGCCGTCGCCACCTACGCCGATGGCACGCAGCGCGACGTGTGGGATCTCGCCGGCTTCACCACCAACAACGAACGCACCGGCGCCGTTGCGTTCGATGGCCAAGTCACCAGCGGTGTTCGCGGCGAAGCCTTCGTCATGGCCCGCTTCGACACCCACACCGTAGGCACCCAAGTCCTCGCATTGCCTACCGGGTTGCAATTCGACGCCAAACCCTCCGCCGGTAACTACATCGACCAACTCGTCGACGCGAAACTGCTCACACTGCGATTGCCGGCCAGCGGTCTTTGCACCGACGAAGAGTTCGTCCGCCGCGCCACCATCGACATCACCGGTTTGCTCCCCACCGAAGAAGAAACCACCGCCTTCCTCGCCAACACCGACCCCAACAAACGCGCCACCTTGGTGGACTCCTTGCTCTCTCGCAAAGAGTTCAGCGAAATCTGGGCGATGAAGTGGGCGGACTTGCTGATGATCAAGAGCAAGAATGAAGTCAGCTACAAAGCCGCCTACCTCTACTACAACTGGCTCATCAATCAAATCGCCTCGAACACACCCATCGACAAGATCGTTCGCGAATTGTTGACGGCCACCGGTGGTACGTTCCAAAACCCCGCCACGAACTTCTACCAAGTCGAACAAGACCGACTCAAGATGTCGGAAAACGTCGCCCAAGTCTTCATGGGCATCCGAACCCAATGCGCTCAATGCCACAACCATCCGTTCGATCGTTGGACCATGGACGACTACTATGGATTCGCAGCCTTCTTCTCGCAGGTCGGACGCAAACAAAGCGAAGACTACCGACAGATCTTGGTCTTCAATAGCTTTGGCGGCGAAGTCAATCACCCCGTCGGCGGAGCGGTCGTCAAACCCAAGTTCCTCGGTGGCTCCGTCCCCGAGACCGCCGGCAAAGACCGCCGTGCCCTGTTGGCCGAATGGATCACCAGTAACGACAACCCGTTCTTCGCCAAGAGCGTAGCCAACCGCATCTGGGCCCACTTCACCGGCGTCGGCGTCGTCAATCCCGTCGATGACTTCCGCGCCAGCAATCCCCCCAGCAATCCGGAACTGCTCGATACCCTCGGCAACAAACTGATCGAGTACCAATACGACGTCAAACGCCTCGTCCGAGATATCTGCAACTCCCAAACCTACCAACGCACTTCCACTCCGCTCCCGGACAACGAGCAGGACTTGCGCAATTACTCGCACGCCACGGTGCGGCGCATCCCCGCGGAAAACTTGCTCGACTGCATCTCGCAAGTCACCACCACCAAAGACAAGTTCCGCGGTTTGCCCATCGGTGCCCGAGCCGTCCAAATCGCCGACGGAGCCACTAGCAACTATTTCTTGACCACCTTCGGCCGCAGCCCCCGAACCACGGTCTGCGCCGATGAAGCCACCACCGACCCCTCCCTCTCGCAAGCCTTGCACTTGATCAACGGCGGCACGGTCAGCGGCAAAATCAATCAAGGCAAGCAACTGCAAGAGTGGAAGCAGTCGGGCATGACGCCCGAGATGATCATCGACAAGATCTACCATCGCTGCCTATCGCGCAAAGCGACCGAGGCGGAGAAAGCCCGCTTGATGCAACTCATCAGCGAATCGGCCAACCCGGACCAAGGACTCCACGACGTCTTCTGGGCCATCCTCAATAGCCGCGAATTCATTTTCAATCACTAGTCATTAGACTCTGCATGAACGAGTTGCCTGCGATGCGACATCACATGAAGCTTTGGACTGTCTCCGCCGCGTGCTGCGGCGCGCTGATGAGCTTGGCATCCTGGAATGCCCGAGCCGATGAGCCTACCAAGATCACCTTCGACGATCACATCAAGCCGATCTTCCGCGAATACTGCTCCTCTTGCCACAACAACAACGCCAAGAAGAGCGGCCTGTCGCTGGAGACCTACCAAGCCACCATGGCCGGCGGTAGCAGCGGCGAAGTCGTCACCGCAGGCGATCTCGATGCGTCGCGACTCTACGCCCTGACCGCCCACAAAGAACAACCGGTCATGCCACCCATGCAAGACCGCATCCCCCAAGCCAAACTCGATCTGCTCAAGACATGGATCGAACAAGGCATGCCCGAGAACAGCGGCTCAGCCATCCGAAAACCGATGGCCAACGCCGCCGCCATCTCGGTGGCCGCGACCGGTCGCCCCGAAGGCCCGCCCCCCATGCCGGTCTCGCTCCTCAAGCAAACACCGCTCTTCACACCCAAAGCCTCGGCCATCTCGGCCCTGGCCGCCAGCCCCTGGTCCCCCCTCATCGCCGTCGGCGGACAAAAGCAAGTCACCCTCTACCATTCGCAAACCGGTCAACTGCTGGGCATCATCCCCTTCCCCGAAGGCGAGCCGCAATCGATCACGTTCTCGCGCGATGGCCGACTGATCCTCATCGGTGGCGGTCGCCACAGCGCAGGCGGATACGCTGTCCTGCATGACATCGCCACCGGCAACCGCATCGCCAAAGTCGGCGACGAACTCGACATCGTCCTCGGTGCGGACATCAGCGATGACAACCGCTGGATCGCCGTCGCCGGCCCGCAAAAGATGGTCCGCGTCTACGACACTCTCACCGGCGAACTCAAGTGGGAACAAAAGAAACATACCGATTGGATTTATGCGGTCCGCTTCAGCCCCGATGGCCTGCTCCTGGCCACCGCCGACCGAGCCGCCGGATTGGTCATCTGGGAAACCGGCACAGGCCGCATGTACGCCGATCTCCAAGGCCATAAAGGCGAGATCCGATCGATCGCTTGGCGTCCTGACTCCGGAGCCGTCGTCAGCGGATCGCTCGATGGTACCCTCAAGATGTGGGACATGAACGAGAGCAAACTGATCAAGTCCTGGGATGCGCACGGAGGTGGCGTGGCCGCTATCGCCATCGCCAACGACGGCGTCATGGCCTCCACCGGTCGCGACAACAAAGTCAAAATCTGGGATCCCGCAGGCAACGCCGCTGGCGAGATGCCTCCCCTCGCCGAGTCGGGCCTCGAAGTCGCCATCACCGTCGACTCCACCCACGTCGCTGCCGGCGATTGGGCAGGCAACGTGCGTCTGTGGACCCGCGCCACACCCACCGAAGAAAAGCGATTGGCAGCCAATCCGCCGACGCTCGAAATGACTCTCCAACAATCGCGCGATCGCTTCTCGCAACTGGCCGCCGCAGGCCAAACCGCCCTCACGGAACTTACCCAGCAGCAATCGCAAACCATCGCCATCCAAAAAGCATGGATGGATCAGCAACTGCAACTCCCGACACTCGCTGCACAGCTCACCGAAGCCAACAACGCAGCGAACCAACTCAAGGCCGCCGTCGACGCGTACGCACCTGCAATCGCCGCCAAACAAGCGGAAATCGCCAAGTCAAACGAAGCCTTGCAAACCAAGACGGCTCAGTTGAACCAAGCCGCCGCCGAGAAGAAACAACTCGACGACAACGTGGCCGCTTTGCAAAAGCAAAAGGAAACCGCCGGTGCGGATGTGGCAGCCATCGACGGTCAAATCGCCGAAGCCAACAAAGCCATTGAAGCCAAAGCCGCCGTCGTCGCGCAACTCACCAACGAACTCAACGCAGTGCAAACGGAAAAAGGCCAGCGCGAAAAAGAACTCGCCGAATTAGCCGCAGCCCTCGATATCAAGACCAAAGAACACGCAGCCGCAACCGCCAAACTCAATGAGATGGCCGCCGCAAAAACCGCCGCCGACCAACGCCTCGAAGCCTTGGCCAACGACGTGCGAGCAGCTCTTGAAAAGGTCACTGCCGCTCAAGCCAAATTCGACGCAGCCAACGCATCCACCACC
>JBKCUI010000143.1:0-43692 GCA_046318495.1 Pirellula sp.
GCACGATTAGCGATTTGCCGGATGCGGAAGTGGTGATTTTTGGTTCGGCGACATTGATTGCAACGCAATCGATCACCTTGGCGGATACGTCCAATGATCTCTGGACGATCACCGGGACGACCCGCATTCAATCACCGATGAATGTGAGCTTGGGCCAAGGTGGTTCCTGGGATTCCAATCGTTTGGAGATCACCGCTGCCAATGCCACCGTGTCGGATATCAACGGCGTGACGATTGGCAACAGCCAGATCTCGGGCGATTACATCCTCAATGCGGAAGACACTGCGAACATCGACGGCGCGGTCAATGTGGATGGCAATTGGACGATCCGAACAACGAGCATTGGTTTGATCATCGATAGCGACAACGCGAGGGTGAACGTTCTAGGGAACGCCATCCTGCAATCCGCCAACGCCATCACGCTTGCAGACACCGCGAACGCTTCGTGGAAGGTCGGTGGCACGGCTAGCTTGAACGCACCCGCGAATGTCAGCCTGGGCCAGGGTGGTTCTTGGGACGCCAATCGCTTGGAGATCGCGGCAGTGAATGCCGTAGTCTCGGACATTAACGAAGTGACCGTCGGCAATAGCCAGCTTTCTGGCAACTATGTCCTTACCGCGGCAGGCGCGGTGAACGTCGATGGGTCTGTCGAAGTGGCTGGCAATTGGACCATCACGGGCAATGCGATCACCGACAGCGACAATGCACGTGTGAATGTTTTTGGAATCGCCAACCTAAGGGCGTCCAACGCAATTGTCCTAGCGGACACCGCGAATTCGGTGTGGATGGTTGCCGAGACTGCAACGTTGAACACCCCCTCGAGCGTAAGCTTGGGCCAAGGCGGCTCGTGGGACGCGGATCGATTGGAGATCAACGCCGCTAGTGCCACTGTATCGGATATCAACAGCGTGACGATCGGGAATAGCCAGATCTCGGGCAACTATGTACTCAACGCGGCTGGTACGGCGAACATCGATGCGGTGGTCAATGTAAACGGCAATTGGAACATCATCGCCAACGCGATCATCGACAGCGACAATGCCCGTGTGAATGTACTCGGAAACGCCGTACTTCAATCCTCCAACGCCATCTCCCTTGCAGACACCGCGAGTGCATCCTGGAAAGTCGGTGGCACAGCCAGTTTGACGACACCCTCGAACGCGAGTTTGGGCCAAGGTGGATTGTGGGATGCAAATCGGTTGGAAATCGTGGCCGTCAATGCCCTTGTCTCGGACATCAACGGAGTGACCATCGGCAATACCCAGCTTTCCGGCAACTACGTTCTCAATGCGGCTGGAACGTTGAACGTGGATGGTGCGGTCAATGTGGATGGGAATTGGAACATCACGACGACGAACAGCGGTGTGATCACCGACAGCGACAATGCTCGGGTCCAGGTGCTTGGGAACGCTATCCTGCAATCGGCCAGTTCCATTACCCTTGCCGATACCGCGAATGCTTCGTGGAGAGTCAGCGGAACGGCAAATCTTAGCACCCCATCAAGCGTTCGTTTAGGGCAAGGCGGTTCTTGGGATTCCAGCCGGTTGGAGATCGAGGCCGAGAGCGCCATCGTGTCGGACATCGATGGCGTTACGATCGGAGACAGTCAAATCTTCGGCAGTTATGTGCTGAATGCGGCTGGCAACGTGATTGTCGATAGTCGCGTGAACGTTGGTGGAGACTGGAGCATCACCACCACGCAGGGGGGCTGGATCGTCGATAACGATACCGCCCGCGTTTCTGTTCTTGGAAACGCAAATCTGCGTTCTGAGAATTCGATTGAGTTGGCAGATACGGCCAATGCATCGTGGAAGGTACATGGAACAGCCTCGCTGGACACGCTTGGATCGGTGCAACTCGGTAGGCTCGGTTCGTGGGATACCAACAAGCTCAGTTTGTTTGCAGACAATGCATTTGTGCGCGACGTCAATGGAATCACCTTGGTGGAGCATCGGGTCCAGCGCGACTACGAGTTGGTTGCGGGTGGGGATATCACGGTTTCAGGGGCGGTGTCAGTGGGTCGAAACTGGGATATCACCGCGACGCCGACGGGGCGCGTGCTGGATACGGCCTTGGCGAACGTGCGAGTGGCTGCGGATCTCCGCGTCACAACGGATCAGGCGATTACCTTGGCGGGTGCTTTGGGTTCGCGCTGGGTGGTCGATGGTTTAGCTACGATTTCCACTCCCGCGGATGTTCAATTGGGGAGCGATGGATATTGGGATTCGGCCCAGCTCTCGATACGAGCGAGGGACGCGATGGTAGTTGACCGGACCGGCGTGACGTTGTCCGATCACACGATCGGTCGCGATTATCGACTGACTGCATCGGGCAGCATCGACTCCACTTCGGTTGCCAACATCTCGGTTGGCGGGCAGCTCAACATGGCTGGGAGTTCCATCGTGCTTGCCCAAAGCGCGAGCAACCGATTGAGTGTCGCAGGTTCTGCTTTCATTGGGGCGCCGGCGGGGCAAGTATGGATCGGCGCACCTGGCGAAGTGCAGTTCGGATCGGTTGGCGTAAAGGGGGCTGTTGTGTCGATCGCCGAGGATAGTGCGATGCGGCTCGATGGTGTAGATGCTACGACATTGGAACTGCGTGCCTTGGACTCGATCAGCCAGTCGGGAGTCGACACGGGCGCGGGAGTTCAAGCCATCGTCGTGCGAAACAATGCTCACTTTCAATTGGACAGCGCTCAAGGGTCGATTCGATTGATTCGAACGGGATTGGCAGCCGGCGGCGAAGATCCCACCGGACTGCTGATGGATAACTCGGTGGGCGGGATGATATCCGCGAGCAACGTCAACGGGGATTTCCTCGTGCGAAACGTTTCCACTACAGGAGGCTTGGGTACGGTTCAAGGAAACATCGAGTCCTTCACTCTATGGCAACCGCGAGCTCAGATCGTAATCGGTTCCACATTCCCGAACGTTCAACAGAACCTCGTCCTGGTAGCGGGGATGGATGTCGTGGCCGATCCGACGCCGGGTGCGAGTCACAATATCGGTGCCACTGCCCCATGGCGTTTTGTGACCTCGGACGCTGCGGGCATTCTCGATCAAGGCGCATCGTTCCGCGTCCAGGGGGACGCAACGCTGTTGGCAGGAGGAGCCATCCGTATATTGGATGCGGTGGGCGAATCTTGGAGAATTGAAAATGGATTGTTCTCCGTGGTGAGTTTGGGTGGTGGTGACATCCAGGTGGGTGGGGCAGGCACTTGGCAGGCGAAGTCCTTTGGCTTTGCATCGCAGCACGTTCAAAGCGGATTCATGGGGAATGTGAGCATCGTCTCTCCGGTGGATTTGATTTTGGATCGTCCAGCCTTGCCTTCGCCGGGTGCCGGTCGAATGGATGCGTTTGCATCCGAACTCAGGCTGCAGGTGGCTGGCGCTTTGGATCATGCGCCAGGGCTGACGATGACCGTTGGTCGTGACATGGTGGTCGAAGCTCGCGATGGCATTCGATTGTTCAACGAAGCAGGTTCGCAGTTGACGGTACTAGGCTCGGCGACGTTCCAATCGACCTTGGGATCGATGGAGCTAGGGACCGCTGGGCAATGGGTTACTGGCAACGTTCGAGCAATTGCCGAGAGTGGTGACATCGTCCTCGGAAACATGTCCGCGCGGATGGGAGAGCTGTCTCTGATTAGCAATGGCGTCACGGTTCGCGAGGGTGAGAACACCGTTTTGGCAACGGCAATCGCGCGTCGAGAATTAAACGTTCAATCTGCGGGAGGTATCGTGAACACCCAAGGATTCAATGGCTTGGTGCGAGCCGGGGTGTCGACGCCGCAAGCCAATCTGCAAGCGGGCACATTCATCCACATGTCCGAGACCGATGTCCAGCGTGTCAATGCGTTAGCTCGAAGCAACGGGCCTCTAAGCAACTTGGATTTCTTCCGTTTGAATGTTCAGGCGGATCGAACGGGGCAAGCCTACCTCGATACCATCGGAACCAATCTGCCACCGAATGTTCCAACCAATCCCCGCTTGATCAGCGGTGAAACGATTGCGGAACTCAAGAAGAACGCTTCGTACATCCAAACCAACGGCAGCGAGTATGGGATCTATCTCAGAAACCAAGGTCAGATCGATGTTCAGCGGATGACAGCCTTCGGCAACGGCACGAACGTCTTTTTGGAAACGATGGGTGGCGAAGACTTGGTAGTTAGCCAGTCTGTGCAACAAGTATTCGAAGGATCCGAGCCTGGCAGGGTCGTCATGATTGCTGGCGGCAAACTGATCCTCGAACCAGGAGCTCAAGTCCAGGTCATTCAGGTATCCGGAAATCCAGATACCGCGAGGATCGTGCTGCAACCGCAGATGGTCGGCTCGGCCTTCAACGGGGGCCAAGGCCCCGCCGCAGGATTCCAATCCACTGAAATCGTTCTGTATTCGCTCGACGCGGGCGCGGACACTGGCGTGCAAAACATTTTGCAACGAGTGTCTACACAGTTCGGTTCTGCGGGCGAGCGAGGATTTCAAATTCTGATTCAATATGCCGATGGCAAATTGCAATTGTTCAATAACGCTTCCGAAGTGTACGCCTCGCTGTTGAACGGGGATGTCGGCACCAATCCCGTCGGCACAATCAAGGCGTACGGGGACGCCGGCGATGCCGCGGTGGTGCAACGAACGATACCGTTCTCGGACTTCTTCCTGGCATCCAACGTAATGCTCCCGACAACAGCTATCTTCCGCCGTTCCGAGGAATTATTCTTGTTTGAGAACGCTGGGAAGTCTGATTTGTCGCTGAATACCGTCGACCTGACTCCCGCTGTCGATTTGGTCGAAGACGTGCTCACACCAGGCCGTCGAATCAGTTTTCCCATGACGTCCGAGATTCGGGTTACCCCCCAAATTAGCACCGCAGAAGTTCGGTTGGTTCCCATGATGGAAACGCTGTACGCAATCATCGATAACACCGATCCGGTTCGCAGCATTACACCGAAGAATGTCGAAGTCATGATCGTGCAAATAGGATTTGACGATGCGAACCGAGATGGTCAACCGGATCCGAGCGAAGTCCCCAGCCGGGATGAGATCCAAGTGGGAACTCTAGACCAGAAGTCTTCCCAGGACGGTTCGCCCCATCGCAATGCCCTCGGCAACGCTCGCAAGAAACTAGCGCCAGGGGAAATTGACCTGGAATCTCGCGATGTCAAAGAGTCGCTTTCGCCGACTTCGGCGGACATGCAACGCTGGATCGAAGAGTACAAGAGCGATCCGCTCAAACCGTCGGGTGTTTATGCGATCATCTCAAGGGATCCTGCCACAGGCACTCGCATCCTGAAAGTCTTTACCATTCGTGACTTTGAATCTGATGGGACCAGTTTGGATCGCAGCGATCGTTTGCCGGTAGATCCTGCTTCTATCGAAGACAATGCGTCGGATCGCGAGCCTGTAGAAGGAGATCCGCGATGATCGCTTGCCCGAACTGCCGAACAACCTTTCAAGAGATGCCCGAAGGAAGGAAATGCGCGTCGTGCGGCTTTGAGCCACTTCCTGCCGATGCGCCTTCCACTTCGAAGCCGACGATTGTGGAAACGCTTCAGCTTGACAACGAACCCCATTCGGACTTGAGCTTCGACTTGAACGCAGCCAACTCTGACATGAGTGGCAAGTTGAAACGGACGCTGGCGGACGGCGACGCCAATCTGGACTTCTCCATGAATGCTCCGGATATGGTTTCTCGAGCGGAAGATCCGAGCCATTCAGGCAAGACGTTGCCGGACGTAGCGACGCCTCGTTTTGAAGGAGCCAGCGATCTAGGGAGCACCTTAGCGGAAGGAGATGTAAACCTAGATTTCTCGATTCAGGGTGAGAACGCGCCTAGCAATATCGAACAAGCTGCTCCCTCGGGTTTGTCTTCATCCGCCAAGACGCTCGCCGATATCGACCCATCGACAACGATCGCTGAGGATCGGCTGGGACAGACGATGCCCGAAGCCGATTCCAATGCCGATTTTTTGCTCGGGCAACCGAATCTTGCACCGATCGTCCCGCCAGCCGTGAATCCCCCGCAGCGTAGCAATGCGACCCTTTCCGAGGACGTTTCCGAGCCTCCCAGGTCGCGCGGCAACTTGAATCAAACCCTTCCTGAAACGGACTTCGGCTTCGATTTCTCCAGGGGCGATGTCGATTCCAAAGCCACCGCAACGTCCCTTGACGATGCGGCTCTCAGCTCGCGTACGCTGCCCGATGGCCGGCCTACTCAAACCTTGTCCGACCTCGGCAAAACGATCGATGACTCCGCAGGGGTTTCGACGAAAACACTGACCGAGAATCCGCGGGGGGCAGCCAACGATTCGAGTACTAAAACACTGGCTGATGATCCCAAGAGCCCCGTCGGTCAACCCACGATCGTAGGAACCGTATCGGGATCCGCAATCGACCTGAAGGACTTGTCGATCGACCTTCCAGGCAAACACCCCCAACCGCCGCGCAGTCCCGCAGACCTCGCTTCCATGAAGACCATGGCGGATCCTGGCAACGCAGGAATGGGCAATCCGAGGAACCTGGGAGCTACCGTCGACGAGCCTTCCCAAGAGCAATCGCAGACGTTGGACTTTTCTGCCGACGGGCTCAAGGTGCCGATCTCGTCTACCATCCATGTACATTCCAATCAGGTAACGGTCGGAGAAGTCTCCCTCTCTGTGGCGAACGCGAAGACCCGGAAAGGTGGAGCCACACAGAATGCACAAAACGATAGCGTAGATGGAGCCGACGATGAGTTTCTGCTCAAGTCGATCAGCAAGCGTTCGTTAGCATCAGAAGGCACAACATCCACTGGCATCGTCACGCCGGACTACAAGATCGTCAAGAAACTCGGCGAAGGCGGGATGGGGGTTGTCTACGCGGCGGTCCAGAAGTCGCTCGATCGACAAGTGGCCGTCAAGGCAATCAAAGGTGGAGCCGCAGTCTCGAAAGATTCTCGCCGCAAGTTCTTTTACGAAGCCCGCATTACAGGGGATCTGGACCACCCGAACATCGTTCCCATCCACGAGATCGGGACGCAAGACGACGGCACGCTGTTCTACTCCATGAAGATGGTCGATGGGACACCGTGGCAAGATGTTATCAAAGCGAAGTCGAAAGAAGAGAACCTAGAAATCTTCATGAAGGTTTGCGACGCAGTGGCCATCGACCACTCTCGCAACGTCATCCACCGCGCCCTGAAGCCTGAAAACGTCATGATGGGCGCGTTCGGTGAAGTGCTGGTCATGGACTGGGGACTCGCGATCCAAATGCCGCCAACGCGCCCCTTTGGCATGAGCGGTACCCCTGCCTACATGTCGCCTGAAATGGCTCGGCACGATGTCGGCTCCATCGGAAAAGGGAGCGATATCTATATCCTGGGCGGGATCCTCTATGAACTGGTCAGCGGAAACGCGCCGCACACCGGGGCCAATGTTCGCGAATGCTTGATGAACGCGATCAAGAACGAGATCGTGCCCACCGACATCGAGGATCCACTCATCGACATCGCGCGGCATGCGATGTCTGCAAGTGTGGAAGACCGGTACAGCTCGGTCATCGAAATGCAGGAAGCGATTCGCGAAGTGATGCGGCACGCAGAAAGCATTTCGCTCTCCAAACGCGCCGAAGATTGGCTGGAGATGGCGGAGCGCCACTCCGATTACCAAGGCTTCTCGCGAGCGTTGTTCTCGATGCAGGAGGCGATCGATCTTTGGCCCGGCAATCGCGCGGCCCAGGACGGCATCGTCAAAGCCAAGTTCGCTTACGGCTCCAGCGCCTTGAGCAAAGGGGACTATGACTTGTGCTTGCAAGTCCTAGATCCCGCCATCGAGTCCCATGCAGAGCAGATGCAAATCGCGAGGGAACGCAAAGCGGCCAATCTCCAACGCGAAGCGCGACTCAAGTTCACCAAACGTGTTCTCGGTTGGGTGGTTTCCACGGCAGCGATCAGCTTGTCGATCCTTACCGCGTACGCATTTTGGCAAGCTGAGATTGCGAAACAAGCACGAAGTGATGCTCTCGATTCTGCCAGCGCAGCGATCTCAGCCAGAAAGGATGCCGAGCTCCAGCGGGACTCCGCGAGAACTGCCGAGGCAAACGCGCGATCTGCCGAAGCAAAGGAAGCCAAAGCAAAAGTGGCCGCAGAAGAAGCAAAGACGGCTGCGGAGAATGCTGAAAAAATCGCCGTCGATCTAAAGGAGGAAGCGCTAAAACTCAAGGAAAAGGCCGAGAATAGTGCCCGCGAAGCCATCGAGCAGTCTCGCATCGCCATCCTGGGTTCATACCAATCGAAGATGACCTTGGCCAATGCGCAATCGACAGCGTTGGAGATCCCGCAGAGCAGTCAGTCGCTTCGGGACATCCAGTCGCTTGCGACCGTGTGGCCAGCATCTCCGAATCCAGAAGAATCCAAACGCTTTGACCCTGCTCCCGACGCCGTTCGCGAGATGCTTTCGAACTGGGCGTTGCGTCGGATCCAGTACTTCAACAATGAAGACCTACCGCGGCTCTCGGGGGATTCAAAGATCGTCGCCATGGACTACGATCCGAATTCGGGCACGGTCGTTGCCGCGGATTCGCAGCATCGCATCCGCTGGCTCAAGACCGACTCTGCACAACTGCAATGGGATCCCGATCGAACCGTGGTTTCCAAGGATCCGATACGCGGCTTGGCCATTGCGCCGGGTGGAGAAAAGGTTGTGCTTTTGCATCGATCGTCGGGCGATGAGTCGTCCGCTCAGTTGCTGATTCCATCCACCGGTGCCATTAGCGACATCGAAGGGCTCGATCGTAAACCGCTGCAGAAGGCTATCTTCACCAACCACGGCAAATGGCTGTTCGGTGGCATCAATACCGGATTGTGGAGTTGGCGCGTGCTCGAAGATGGATTGGCCAGTCCCTCCATCATCACGTTCCGCGGAGCGATTGAGTCGCTGCATGGTCTAGGCGGCGATAAATCGGATTATGTCTTTGGCATCTCGCGTTTGCCTCAGAGCAACGTTTCGTGCTTCGTCGCGAACCTCGCCAGCGAAAGTGTTGCGGTCATCAACATCCCAACCGCCGGTCCGTCCAAACTGGCTACCGCGACGATGACGCCCGATGGCGGTGCCATCATTCTGGGATACGAGGATGGAAATGTCGTTCCGATCCGAGTGGTTTGGAATACCGCACCCGACAAGAATGGTAACGCCGCACTGCGGATCGATTTAGCCGAAGATTTGGTGGCCCAAGTCGAAGAGTATGAGTCGCTGAAAGTTCACCGAACGCGCGTCGAGGACATTCAATGCTTGCCGGATGGCAGTGTCCTGACGCGGGCTAGCGAACCGGTCGTTCCTTTGTGGCAACTCACAGATCGATACGAATTGGCACCCCCGAACTTCGTGACGGGTTTGAGCGGCACCATCCAGCAAGCTCTGTTCACCAACGGCGGTCGCTCGGTGATCGCATGCGATGCCACTGGGACCGTGATGCAGTGGAATCGCAACGAACAATTGCAACGCAGCGGCGAGTTATTGCTCCATACGCCGGTGATGAAAGACCGTCCAGCGGTGGAATTCGTCCACGCCGTTTTCGATGAGAAATTGAACCCGTTCGCTGTGGACCAAACCGGTACGATCGTTTCTCGAACGATCTCAGGGGAATCGCAATCGCAATCGATCCTGCATTACGACTACGTCGGACACACTCCGTTTTCCAATGTCATCGGAGCTGCCACGGCGGATTCTAAACCTTGGATCGCAACGCTAGCGCGACTCAGCAGGAATGCGAAATCGTACCTCGGTTCTGAGGACTTCAACGTCGAAGTATGCGTATGGAATGTCGGCTCTGGGCAAATGGTCGCCCGAGTTCCGCTGCCGACCGGTCTGGATAGCCGAATCGCTTTCTTGGATTCGGATCGCCGGTTGGGTGTTTGCGATGGAAAGACTTTTCGCAGCATCGATACCGAGACGTGGAAGGTGGATGCAGCCGAAGATCGCTTTAGCACGGTGCTGGCAATTGAGCATCCGACACAACGCTCCTTGGTGACCCTCGTGGCTAACTCGGGCGCAGTCCGGTTGTTCGATTTCCGTTTGCCTGCAAGCTGGGACGACGAGAACCTGCGAGACTTCGATTTGGCCATCAACAATCGAGCCTTGCCCGTGCAAGCCATTTGGTCGAGCGACGGAAAGCGATTGTTCGTCTTGTTCGATAACGGTGCGATGGCCCGATTGGTTTGGGAGAACGGCCGATTTGCCGAGCATCAATGGAGCAAGTCGTTGGTGTCCGGCATCGATGCCGAGTCGGAGTTGGCTTGGAACTTTGTCGATTTCAATCTCGTGGCTTCGGATCCGTCGGTCGATCGACTGCGCATCGCAAAGCGCACCAGCGACACTCGCAGCAAGTCGGAAATGATCGCAGTGACTTGGGCTCGCGATGCATCCGAACCGTCCGTTGACCAAAGCGAATCTCTGCCGGGCAATCACTACTGGGTGGCAGGACAAGCGACGCCTTGGAGCGTAGCTCGTGAATACTTGGAATCTCAGCGTGATGCGGTACGGCAAGTGGTTAACAACGCTGCGGGCGAAGTCCTTTTGATCGAAGACAACGGTTCGATCCGTCGGCTCGACACGCGAAATCCAGCTGCCGGCATCAAGGCTGTTGGACAACGATCGGAATGCATCGCTGCTGCCTCCGATGCGACCGGCCGACTATGGGTAACGTTGCACCAGGGAGATGCCGTTTGGGTCGCGGTAGCCGATTCGGTTCGAGGATATCGCTGGTGGCCGATTGAGCATCCGTTCAAGCAAATCCGCAACGTTGAGATCGATCGCGAGGGCAAGCGGATTTGGTTGTTTGGCCGAGATGCTCAGGACCAAAGTGCAGCTTGCACCTATGTGCGATCGGTAGACGGCAATCCATGGCGGCTCGAGTCGACCGAAACAGGTATCGTTCGTGCGATCCAATCTCCCGCCTCGAGCGATTGGGTAGGCTTCACCGCAGACAATAAACTGCAGCGACTCAGTTGGCCTCAAGGGACATTGATGCGTCAAGATCTCGCGATGCCAGAGGATCGGCCGTTGGATAGTCAAGCCGTATCGCGCATGGCTTGGTTCCGGCAACGAGCCACGTCGGAATCGATTCAAGAATGGTCTTTGATGATTCTCTCCAAGAGCGATGCGCAAAGCGTGATCGATTGGCTCCCCTGGAATACAACGACCGAGCAGTTCGAGTCAGGATTTCGGTCCACGGTCAATGGATCTGAGGTCGTGGTCTGTCCGTCGCCGGAGGGAAACATCTTCGTCAGCGGCGACGAAACCGGAACGTTGCTGACTTGGTTTGCTTCCCCGCAATTGGAAAAGCAGGCTCGGCAACTGTTCAATCTCCCCAAGCATTCCGGTTCGCGGATTCGCTCGGTTCAGTTTGCAGGAGCGGCATCGGACAATCTGGATAGCTTGATTTCGGCCGATAGTGCGGGGCGAGTCTTTGGATGGTACACCGAGCGCGGCAAACCAGGTCAAGTGATTCAGCCGTTGGTTCTTCTCGAAGATCGCGGCGACGCTGCCCCGCGCGGACGGTTAGTCGGGCAGCAGTAACTTGGCGGATGCGTGGAGTTGCCGAAGCTTGGCATCCACGTTGGCAAGCAATTGATCGTCCGACCAATCCGCATATTCGTCTGCCGTCAGCGGTTTGCCGACCACCAATGCGATCGGATGCGGACGAATGCCTTTGCTGCCTTTCGGCATGCACTCGTACGCGCCGACGATTGCGATCGGTACCAGCGGGACTCCCGCGCGCCGGGCGATCGGGATGAAACCGGGCTTGAGCGGGCCCACGTCGCCATTTTCCGTCCTCGTTCCTTCTGGGAACAACAGGACGGCCTCGCCGCGCTTCAGACGCGTGAGCATTTCTTTGAGACCCGAGAGTCCACCTCGCTCGCGATCGATTTCGATGGCATCCAGTACGCGAATCAGAAACGAAAACGCTCGGTTCTTGAAGAGTGTGTGGCGAGCGAGGTAATTGATCGAGCGATTGCAGTTCAATCCGACCAAGACTGGGTCCATCATCGATTGATGGGTGGAAAGCAACATCGCGCCTCCCGTGTCTGGCAAGTGATGCCGTCCATCCACGCGCATGCTAAACACGAGTGGCGTTAGGATCCGAGTCGATAGGCGAAGGAAACGATAAAAGAGGCGACGAAAGAGATAGAACAGATAGCTCTCGTCGTGCTTTTTGGAATCGGCGGTGGAGTGGCGAGGCAACGGCGTGCGATCCATGGCGAGGATGGGACAAAAACCAACAGTGGAAGGGATGTTATTCCATCTTACTTCGAACGATGCCGATCAGTCGCGCTAGGACTTCATCTTCCGTCAATCCATCGGTATGGACTTCGATAGCATCCTCGGCTTGTTTCAATCCACCTGTCGCCCGGGAGCGATCGTCGAGGTCGCGAAGATTTTGCTGGTCGAGAATGTCGGCGATTTCGGCGGCGATCCCGGCTGCTGCCAACTGCTCCACGCGGCGACGGGCGCGCTCTTCGGGGCTAGCTGTCAAAAAGATCTTGCACGCCGCATCGGGAAAGGCGACGGTGCCTTGATCGCGTCCCTCGGTAACCGCATCCTTTCCGGCACACCAACGTCGCTGCAGCTCTACCATGGCGCATCGAACCTGCGTGTTGTCGGCAATGGCCTTGATCGATTTGGAAACGCGAGGCTCGCGTATGCGCTCGGTCACATCTTCGCCGTCCAAGGTGATCCTGTTGCCATCGAATAGGATCTCGATGCCGTGGGCGACGGCAGCTACCTCGACATGCTGGTCGAGCGCGATGCCGCGTTGTAGGCAGGCCAGGGTCACGCATCGGTACATAGCGCCCGTGTCCAAAAAGTCGAACCCGAGGGCATCCGCCAATCGCTTGGAAACCGTGCTTTTGCCGGCACCTGCAGGGCCATCGATGGTTACGATCATGCTTTCCTTGGTTTGCTCTATGCACGAATGAAGATCGAACGGTCCGGTTCGTCCGGCGGGCGCTGAAAACGTGTCCATCCTAAGTCGGACTCACTCGTCGGCGCAGACGCACGAGGTATCATAGTCTGGACGGTTCTTTCCTTCGAGATCATGAGGTTGAGTCATGTTGCGTTTTGCTCGGGTCGGTCGCTCTCCGCGATCGCATCTTTTTCTTGCCGTGGGATGCTGGGCTGCATGGGTTGGAGGGGCGTTCGGTCAAGACAAACCCGCGGAATCGGCTCCTGCTACCGTTGCACCTGCCGCGCCCGCCGATGCGGTTCCCGCTCCGAACGCCGATGCCAAATCCGAAGCCCCTGCCCCTTCGCAGGACGCAGCGGCTCAGCAACCGACCAAACGGGAAGCCGCCAAAGCGGAAAAGAAAAAGCAGGTTCGCGTTTTGGCTCTCTCCGGCTCCTACGAAGATTTTCCCGCGCCTGGGGGGATCGATCCCACCGCTTTGCTCCTGGGCAATGGCCCAGGCAAAACGAAGTCGTTTTACAAGCTCTGCGATTATCTCAAGGAACTTGAAAGCGAGGAACTGGTCACTCATGCCGTGTTCGATCTGTCGGACTCCGCCATCGGGATGAACTCCGCCCAGCTCGATGAACTCACACGGCGGATCAACTCGCTGCGTTCAAGGGGCAAGAAGTGCATTGCATGGCTCGAAGATGCAGACAATGTTCACATGGCCATCGCAGCCGCATGCGATGAAGTGATCATGGCCGATTTCGGCGGCATCAATATCCCGTCCTCGAAAATGGAGACGATGTTTTATCGCGATGCCATGGACTTCTTCGGCATTCATGCGTCCGTGGTGCGCGCCGGCGACTTTAAGGGGGCCGTCGAGCCGTACGTGAACTCGGTGATGTCGTCGCACCTCAAGAATCACTACCTGGAGATGCTAGAGTCGATCAATGCAGCGCAAGTCGCTCGCATCGCCAACGGACGCGGGATTCCCACCGGTACCGTTCGGGAACTTCAAAAGAAACGCATGCTGCTCCCTGCCGAAGCCCTCTCCAACCGATTGGTCGACAAGCTCGCACCCTACGGTTCGATGAAGAAGACCATCATGGATGCCCTCGGCGAGGAATACGAATGGACGAAACCAAAAGCCAAACCCAAGAAAGAAATGTCGATCTTTGAACTGATGAGCAAGGCGATGGCGCCGCCAAAAGATCCTTCGAAGATCAAGGATGACGCACTTGTCGTATTGCATCTGAGCGGAGCCATCGAAGATGGCAAAGAAGCATCCCCCGGCTCCATCGTATCGGGCGCCGCGGTCAAGTCGATCGAAGAGTTGACCAACGACGATCGCGTTCGCGGAGTGGTGGTGCGCATCAACTCGCCCGGTGGCAGCGCCACCGCGAGCGAAGCCATTCGCCAAGCTCTCGATCAACTCGCGAAGAAGAAACCTGTCGTCTTTTCGATGGGTGAAGTGGCCGCATCCGGTGGATACTGGATCACGTGCATCGGCCAACCGATCCTAGCTGAGCATGGGACCATCACCGGCTCCATCGGCGTGTTCTCGCTCAAGATCAGCGCAGGTTCGCTGCTGCGTCGCGTCGGAGTGCGCGTCGAAACCATTCACTTGGACTCCGCCGCCGCCATGGACTCGATCGATCACGCTTGGACCGAGGAAGAGATCGAGCGCATGCAGGCCTTCATCGACAACGTCTATACCCGTTTTCTTCAGCTCGGATCGGAGTCTCGCAAGATCCCCGTCGACCGCCTCAAGACTCTCGCTGGAGGACGTGTTTGGTCTGGCGAGCAAGCCAAGGCGCACGGCCTCGTGGATGAACTGGGCGGGCTCGACGATGCTCTCGGGCGGGTCGCGAAACGCGCTGGTGTCGACAAGTACAAAGTGCTGCATCGCCCAGATAGTCCTGCGGGCTTGGATTTGCTGCGACTGCTGGGAGAGCGAGACGACGAAATGGAGATCGCAGTCGGTGCCACTTCCAACACTTCTCAAGAGATGGAATCCCTGCCAGCTACGATTCTAGCCTTTCTCAAGCAGCGGGGCTTTCGAGCGGACGGCATGCGGGCGATGCTGCGATGGTTTGAAAGCCATCCTCAGGCCGGCCCCAAAGCGTGGTTGCTCATGCCAGAAGAGCTTCGGATCCGCTGATGGAATGACCTGCATTCGATGGGCTGCAAATCCTCTTGGTTTGCAGCCCATCGCCGTTTGCAGCAGGTCGCTCAACCCAGGATTCCTCGGATGACATGGCCGTGCACATCGGTCAAACGACGATCGATTCCGTTGTGCCGATACGTGAGTCTTTGGTGATCGATGCCGAGCAAATGAAGCATGGTGGCATGCACGTCGTAGCAATAGGTGGGCGCGTTGGGATCGGCAGGTTTGTAGGACCATTCATCGCTTTCACCCACCGTGGCTCCTCCGCGAATGCCGCCCCCGGCCAACCAATTGGTAAACACGAAGGGGTTGTGATCGCGGCCAAGAGTGCCTTGCGAGCAGGGCATTCGTCCGAATTCGGTGGTCCATAGAATCAGCGTGTCCTCGAGCATTCCACGCTGTTTCAGATCTCGAATCAGTGCGGCTGCACCGCGTGCCATGCCGCGTCCAAGCGGCCAGTGATCGCGAGCGATATCCTCGTGCGAGTCCCAATTGCGACGAGGGAATCCGTTGTCGGCCCCGCTCCAAATTTGAATGCAGCGAACTCCCCGTTCCAGCAATCGCCGCGCGACCAAGCAGTTCCGTCCGAAGTGTCGCGACTCTTCCCCTTCGTTCATCGGTCCTGAAGTGTCGGTGTTGGGCATCTCGATTCCATAAAGATCGAGGATGTGCTGCGGTTCATCCGACCATTGCATCGCTTCGGGAGCGCTGGATTGCATTCGGGCAGCCAGTTCATAACTGCGAATCCTCGCAGCCAGTCGGCTGTCTCCGTCGCGATCTCGGGCGTGTTCTTGGTTGAGGTCGGCCAGAGCCGTTTGCAATCGCTGCTCTGTGTCTCGGCTGGGTGCGAGCGCAGCGTCCGGAAACAGATCCTCGATCGGCGTATCGCGATTGGGCTGGATCATCGTTCCTTGATGCTCGGCAGGTAGGAACGCAGCGCCCCAATTCTTTGGCCCGTTGGGGGCGAATCCGCGAGGATCCGGCAGCACCACAAACGTGGGAAGATCATCGCTCTCACTGCCCAATCCATAACTCATCCAAGCTCCCATGCTGGGGAAGCCGGGCAGGATGAATCCGGTCGCTTGCATGAAGGTTGCCGGGCCATGCACATTGGACTTGCTCACCATATTGTGTATGAAGGCCATGTCATCGACGCAGTCTCCGAGCGGTGCGACGCAATCGTTGATCCATTTGCCGCACTGGCCATATTGCTTCCAGCCCCATGGGGACTGCATCGTTTGACCGGGAGTGCTCTGGAAAAGCTCGACTTTTTCACCTGGATCCCAAGGCTTGCCGTGATCGGTGATCAGCCGAGGTTTGTAGTCGAAAGTGTCGCATTGGCTGGCTGCGCCCGACATGAAGAACTGCACGACGCGTTTTGCTTTGGCGGGGTGATGCAATCCAGACCGCGACTCGGAGGCTTGCAGGGCGGAATCGCGTTGGAGCAACATCGCCAATCCCAATCCCGCTGCGCCGGTCGAAAAACTCTCCAGCCACGCTCGGCGCGATACATCAACTCGGTGCATGGGAAACATAGGATTCTCGGTTGGCAAATGCTCGAAGTACGCAGCAGCAAAACGGATGAGCGGGATGCGTGTCAATCGACGAATACAAACTCATTGGCGTTGAAAAGCGATCGGCATACTTGAGGCAATCCCGCTTCTCGATGCAGACCTTCAAGAATTGTGTTTTCACGCGGGCTGGGATCGCGTTGGAAAGCGGCTCGAAAGGCGTTCTTCCAGGGACTGTTTGTCTCGCCTCCTTCCGTGCTGATTCGACTTGCGAAATGCTCGGACATGCGAAGCATGAATCGATTGTTGAGCATGGCGAGGGCTTGCAACGCCGTCAGCGTTTCATTGCGACGATCGACCAGGAGAGCTGCATCCGCGCAGTCCAATGCGGTCATCCAAGGATCGGGGACCGAGCGGACGATGAAGCGATAAATGGCTCGGCGATGACTCTTGGGATCGTCGGGGTCAAACTGTTCGTAGAGATAATGGGGCGAGTGATCGTCGATCAACCCGAAGAGCGCAAAGCCTGGACCGCCGCTCTCCAGTCGCAATTTGCCGCTGACCGCCAGGACGCTATCGCGGATGGCTTCCGCATCCAGCTTTCTGCGATTCATTCGCCACAAGTAGAGATTGCCGCCATCGATTGCAGACTGCGACTCGGAATGCATCGATGCTTGTCGATAGGTGGAACTGGTGACGATGGTACGATGCAAATCCTTGAGCGATTGGTTGCCATCGCGAAACTCGCAGGCCAGCCAATCGAGAAGTTCCGGGTGAGTGGGTTCGGCCCCCATGCGACCGAAGTCGTTGAGCGTTTCCACGATACCGCGCCCGAAATGATGGTACCAAACCCGATTGACGATCGATCTCCATGCGAGCGGGTTGTTGCGGTCGACGATCCAGTCGGCCAGGGCTGCGCGATGCTGTTGCTCCGGGGCATCTACCGGGACAGGCCAATCGCGATTCAGTCCTGGAATGCAGTGCAATGCATCCGGCGTAGCGCGTTCCAGTGGAGCGGTCTCCGCGCCGCGCGCGAGGACGTGGATGGGGCGTGGGGTTCCATGGGTGGGCAAAAAGTTCCCCGCAGGACTGAATTCGGTCGCCGCAGCGTAGACCCGTTGCCTCGAGGGCAATCGCGCAAGCTTTGTGTTGATGTCGCCGATCGCATCGCTCAGCGCTTGGTATTGCTCCAGCCACTCGACTCCCAAAGCGGAGCGAATGGTTGCGATGCGTTTCTCCTGCAACGCGCGTAGTTGAGGTTCTAGTTCCGATGCATCCCGTCCGGGATAGATCCCATCGACAAGGTTTGTCGCCCGCCACCGCACCGGGGCTTCGATGGAGTCGAGAGCCTGCACTGAGGAGCCCAAGGCGACGTTTTGATCCGACGCATCGATCGCGATCAGTTCCGACAGAGCGAAAATGAAATCGCCTTTGCGTTCGGCCAATTGTGTTGCGGTGACACGCACATAGCGCGCGACGATTCCATTCGCGTCGAACCATTGGGGAACGATTCCAGGATTGGGGCGGTCGGAATCGCTCGTGTCGTAGATCGCATGCACGCCATCCTGAAATGTCGGTTCGGTGCTTGCTTCGATTCGAAACCGCACCGGAAAGCCGAATCCCGGGCCGATTCCAGCAAAGTCGTCGGACGGAGCCGCCAATCCAATGCGTTTCAACGTGTGCGAGCGCCCTAAATCGATTTGCACCCACTTGGTTTGGTTCGACGCATCGACGATCTGACTGTGGTAGCCGAATTCGGGTGGAATGCCTTGGACGGGCTTTTGCAAAGCCGCGATTTGCCGGTCGATCGATGCGAGTTCTTCTCCGCCTCGGTCTCGAAGCGTTGCTTCCAACGAGGACCGTTGCGACTGCAGTTGGGACCGGCGATGGCTCAAGTCGTTTCGTTCCGACGCCACCTCGGGATCGATGTCATACTCGCGATCGGCGCGGTCGATGGCTGCGAACACGGCTTGCAACTGGTAGTACTCGCGTTGTGTGATCGGATCGAATTTGTGATCGTGGCATCGGGCACACTGGGCCGTCAAGCTCACGAAGGTGTTGATCACGGTCGCCACCATGTCGTCGCGGTCGATGTTCTTCACGCGCGCCTTTTCGACGGTGCCGTTGCCCACCTCGATTTGTCCCACAAAGTCGAATGGACCAGCCGCCAGCATCCCGAGGGCTTCGATGCCATCGCGCGAATCGGGGTAAAAGTGATCTCCAGCGATCTGTTCCCGGACGAATTGCGAGTAGGGTTTGTCTTGATTGAGCGACCGGATGACATAGTCGCGGTAGGGCCATGCGTTGGGACGCAGTTTGTCTTTGTCGTATCCGTGGGTGTCGCCGTAATGAACGGCATCGAGCCAATGCCGTGCCCAACGTTCTCCATAGCGAGGCGATTCCAACAATTGCTCGACCAATCGCTCATACGCTTCGGGATGGCTGTCGTTGCAAAATGCATCCACGGCTTCCGGTGTTGGAGGCAGTCCGATCAAATCAAAATACAGCCTTCGAATCAGCGTTCGTCGGTCGGCTTGCGGGCTGCCGTGCAGTCCTCGTTCTCGCCAGCCTTGAACGACAAACGCATCGATCGGATTGCGTATGGGCATTTCCGTTTGCGCCCGATCGGTTGGCAGATGGGGCACCAAGGGCTTCTCAAGCGGTCGCAGCGACCACCAATCCAACGGATCGAAGCGGAGGACGGCGTCATTCGGCCAGGCCGCCCCTTGTTCAATCCAGCGACGCAACGTCTGTTGTTCAAGGAGGCTCAGCGGTGGGCTCGATTGAGGCATGCGCGGTTTTTCACCCGTTGTTACCTCGAGCAACAAACTCGTTTCGGGATCGCCTGGAAGGATTGCGCGATCCTCGCCGACGGCCAGAGCCGATCGGGTGAAGTTGATTCCTCCCTCTTCTTTGGAATCATTGTGGCAGCGGATGCAGTGCTTGGTCAGGATCGGAGCCACATCGCGTTGAAAGTCGATATCCTCGGCAATCGATATGCACGCGCACACTAGCGCCATCTGCCCAGCAATAAATGGCACCCACCATCGCCCCACCCATCGCGTCCGTCCGGTCGACAAGCCGTCCATATCATCCCTTCCAATCAAAGAATCGACGCATGCCTTGTGTGGTGGCGCCAGGGGGGACTTCGACAAAGCCATCCGACATTCCCAGCGCGGCGATGTCTCCAGACCCTTGATTGGTCAGCAACGCCACCGTTCCATCGCCGGTTCGGCGCACCAAGCGAAACCAAACCAAGTCCAGCGTTTTTGCATCCGGGTTTTCGATCTCGACGCGAGGCACCCACGGATCTTGATCCAGGCCCGCCAACCATTGCAGCAACGGGAGTCCGAAACGTCGAAAGGTCACAGCAACACTGACCGGATTGCCGGGAAGCCCGAGAATCAATTGTCCTCGCGGACCGACGGCTCCTAACATCGGCTTGCCAGGGCGAATGGGAATCCGATGGAAGACGATGCGGCCACCAGCATCTCGAATCGATTGGGGAACATGGTCGGTGTCTCCCATCGAGACGCCGCCCGTTACAAGCAAAGCATCGGACGTTTCGTTGGCGCGCTCGATGGCGGTTCGAATCGCTTCGGGATCGTCGCCCACGCGGCTGCGTTGCACTTGGACCCACGGCAACGAGGCGAGCATCCCTTCGAGCAGCGGGCCATTGGAATCGCGGATTTGCCAGTCCTGAATCGGAGCACCTAGCTCGTGCAATTCATCCCCTGTGTTCAAGATTGCTACGCGCAATTGGCGGCGGACTCGGATGCGGTCTTCAGCGCCAAAGGAGACGACCGAAGAGAGGCTGGCTCCATGCAAGAGCGTGCTGGAAGCGAGGACCACATCACCCGCTTTCGCATTCTCGCCACGGCGCCGGATGTGTTGTCCGAAGCGAACCTGTGCGGGGTCGATCGACAGTTCAACGACGGTATCGGATTCGATGCACTGCTCGCGAGGCACGACGCATTCGGCGCCTTCTGGTAGGCATGCACCCGTGAAGATGCGACATGCTTGACCGGAGATTAAGGGCACTGGAGGGGAACCGGCTCGCGCGATTCCACAGATCGGGATGGGACCGCTTCTTGCATCTCCCAGTCGCATGGCGTACCCATCCATCGCGGACACGTCGTTGGCTGGGCTATCGCGAAAGGATTCCAGCGGCTGGGCTAGGATGCGTCCAGCGCTTTGAGAAACGGGGATCCATTCCGCATCCACGCGCGCTAGCTGGGCTCGCAAATCGAGAAAGGTTGCCGAAATCGAATCGACAATGGGGAGCGGCATTGCGGATGGAGGGAGGGTGGGAGGGAGAAAGGACCGCCGCGCGGTCGCTTCGTCCCTTGATTGTAACCCACAGCCCTGTGTACCTCTACCATCTTCCATCGTCGCTCGCCGCATGCGTGCCTTTTCATCGCGACGATGTTTGAATCGCGGATTACTTCAATCGAACCACGCGATCGGCGATGATTTGCTTGGCTGCGAGGTTAGGAATGTAACCGCGTGTACCAAACACGGTAACCGGCTGTTCCATGTATCTTCGCAGATTCAGACCTGGAGTCGAACGGACATAGGCCAGAACGTTCCCGGCGTCGTCGGTCAAGGCGAACTCGGGTTGTCCTGGGTACGACGTGTGGACGGCCTGCAACCAACCGCTCATTTCACCACCCGACTCCGCGACGCGTTGAGGAACGGCTTCGGTGTAGGGTGCGGTGGGCGCGTACGAAACGCTCGACGCATTGGAAACCGAGAACTGATTAGGCTGGGCGGCGCTCGGAGGTGTGTTGGATGGGTAGCCGTTCGGCTGGAGGTTGGTATGCGATGGAGTTTGCGTCGACCAAGCGGCTGACGGAGTGTCACCAAGCGCCATCGAGCGTTGTCGAATCGATTCAAAGCGATCGATCCGGTCCAACAGCAGCCGAGCTTCGCCACGTACCAAGGGAGTTTCGCCCCGTTCGATCCAAAAGACGGCGGTGTCGCGTACGGGATTCAACTGCCAGTCGCGCGTTGGGCGGCTGACGATGGCGGTGAGTTGTAGCAAAGCTTCTTGGATTTGAGGGGACTGGAAGCGTTCGGGTTGCTCCCAATCGTTGGATTCGGGTGGTAACGATGGGGATCGCATCGGAGAACTGTAGGACGCAGTGCGAAAGGGGCTGCTGGATGCCGGCTCCGCTTCCATCGCAGGTGCAGAGAGCGGTGGACGCGACGGAGCATCGAGCAAGCCTCGTTCGTGATGGTTGCCCCAGAGGGGTTCTCGCGAGTTCAGGATCGACGAGAGCAAGCTGCTATCGCGCGGGGGTTGGCCAGCCAAAGCACTTGGATCCTCGCCGTAGGGCTGGCCGCCCATGGAGGACGAGGCGTAGCGACCGCGTGGTCGCGGCAGATGGCTCAATCGGCTTCCAGCGGCCGGATCGTATCTCTGGAGGACGGCAGACGGGGAGTCGTAGGCCATCGATCGTGGAGTGGGACGCGGGCCTCGTGGGCGTGCATCGCGTGGAATCGGTTGCATGGAGGTCGGCGCTCCAGCGCTCGGATCGATCACGCTGATGCCGAACAAGCCGAGGACGTTGTCCATCGCACCCGCTGGGGCACGGCCGGCGCGCTGTGGATCGCTCTGACGCTGCATGGATTGCCAGTACTGCGCGTCGGATTCAGGTCCGGTGACCGGACGCGGCACGGGTTTTGGCGCGCGGGCTGCCGGCGTGCGCTGAACAGGTGGCTGCACCGAAGTTTCTTCGGGGGTCGACGAAAAGCTGATCAAGCTGGAGATCGGCGAAGCGGGTTGCTTTTTCGAGGTGCTTTTGCCGTCGGCGATTTCGCGATGGGGGGAGGCATCTGGACGCGTTTTGCTGGCCGCACGGCGTTTCGCGCTTTGCATCGCCGATTGTTGTTCCCGTTCGATCTCGCGATCGACTTTGGCAACTTGGTCGGCTTCGTCGGACCAAACGAGTTGCCCGTCGATGGACGCAGAATCACTGGACGCACTGCGATCCTGGCCCGAGTCCGACGACGCGTTGACTTTTGCCGGCGGTTGGTAAGCGGCTTTTTTGACGCCGCTGCCGGTTAGCTTGGACGGAGGTGCCTTCGCCGCGATCGATTCCTGTGGAGGGGCTTTTGGGATCGGATCGGAACCCAGATGTTCGGTTCGGACCCAGCGGAACTCACCTGCGGGCGGAGCGATGCGAAACCAGAGTTTGCGTTCTGCGTCATTTCCTCGGTAGGCTTCTCCGAGGATGGAGACGGTCTGCGTTTTGATCAGCTCGGTTTGGTAGAGAAGCTTTTCGTTCTTCGCCGTGTCGGCACCGACCCAAGCCGGGACGCGTTCGACGGAGACTTCTGCCACTTTACCTCCAGGCAACAAGTAGACGGCATCGGCCGGAATCCAATCGTGGCTACCTTCGGGAGGGCGGATGCCGGACCAGCCGTCGGCCGTCTCGATGAAAATTTCGATCGGTGCACCGCGGTTCAACCGACCGGTTGCGTAGTATTCTTCGCTGGGGCCGCAGTGCACGGTGGCGTGAGGCGCGTGAACGAATCGATGCGTGGCCGTTGCAGCGTGCTTGGCCGCAGAACTCGAGGCAGCCGTCGCGGGTTCATCGGCCGAACAATGCGTTACACCGAAGCTGCCGATGCTTGCCAGAAACCAGCCGCAAGCGTTTGCGAGCGAACCGCATCTCGATCCGATACCAACCGACATAGCATGATAGGGTTTTGTCATCTTTGGGGATCCTTGTTCTGTGCGTGGTCCGTCCATTGCGATGAATCAGCGGGTGCACCGGCTGCCAGCCATGCACTTTCCGCGATGGATGCATGGGACAATTCGGCCAGCGAGTGAACGTGCGAAGCGTCCGTGCCAACGGTCGCTTTTCCAACCAGCGATAGCCACTCCAAGACGCTCTGTGCGTCGTCGCCAAACAACGCGTTGACCCGCAGTTCGAGATGAGAGGGGTGCGTGGAGGTGCTGCGAGCCAGTTCGAAAATCGTTTCGATCTTTACCGAGTCGAATCCTCGGCGACGCAACTCCGCGATGGCGGCATCGACCCGTTTCGCTTGTTGGCTCTGCGTCAGCGAGAACACGTCCCGAAGGGGCAGTTGCTCGATGCCTGCAATGCGGGGCGAGCGGTCGACGGGTACGACGCGGACCGTTGGTTTGTTCAGCATCGATGGGGTGGTCGACGCCGTTGGTTCGGAATCGAGTGGCGGGTCGGCTTCGAGCATCGCGATCAAGGCTTGCCGGGTCGACTGAATCGCTGGGTCATTCAAGGCGAGCCCTTGCAGCAACTGCGAAGCCAGCAAGCCTCGCATTTGCGAGACTTCTTGCGCATCCGTGGGGACGGTTTGTAGCAATTGCACCAATGCGATCCGTTGCGAGAGCGCGGCGCGGTTGGTACCCAGACCTTGAATCCGAGTGCAGAGCGACTGAAACGCCGCGGTTCGGTGATCGGTGTTGGAATCGCTGAGTTGGTCCACCAGTTCCGCATTGGATTGCGTCACTGCTGCCGATAATTCGAGCATCGTGCGCAGCGTGTCTTCTGCAGATTCCGAACCTTGCAGGGCCGGGAGTCTCAACGCCTTCGCGAAGGGGGCCGAGTCGAGGATGCGCTGCCAAGGAAGCCATGCCGCCAAGGCGACGAGGGGGATCCAACCAAGTCCGAAAACGCAACGTAGAAGGAGCGATCGCCGGGATCCCAGCGCGGCGGGGCGGTCGGAGTCGTTTACGAGATACGGGGCAGGTTCCGACGTGCTCGAAACGTCAAACGAGGACAACGCATCATGTCCCAACGACCTCGGACCCAATAGCCATTCTGGATCCAAATGAGGTTTGTTTTTGACTGTCTCGCGTGCCGCTTGCATGCATCTCTCGCGCGTGGGGCTGATGCGATTTCATGAACTCTGTGCCATGAACCGTGAAGAAGCGTATAGATGGCCGATCCGAGAGAATCAAGGCAAAGTTGGGGAGGGTGGCAATTTGGTGAAGATGGAGAATGCGAGCTGCATGCATCCGGCTCGCATTCCATTGCACAGTCGATCGGTAAATCTAGGACTACGTTGGCCGATGTTTGCTCGATCGCCTGTCATTGGCCTTGATCGCCGATGCGTTTGAGTTTCCGATCGAGCGTGGATCGCTCGATACCGAGGATCGTCGCGGCGCGGTTCTTTTGACCGCCGGTGAATCGCATCGTGGCTTCGATGTGTTCGAGTTCCAATTGTTCGAGCGTTTTGGGTTGGAACACATCGGGGGTTTTGCGCTCGGTCGTTTCTCCTCCGGGTACCTGCAGGTAGGAAAGCGCCAGGTCTTCGGGTTCTGCGAGCACACCGATGGCAAGGACGTGAGCGCGTTCACAGCAGTTCTTGAGTTCGCGGACGTTGCCTGGCCAGTGGTACTCGAGCATCGCTTGTTGAGCGCGGGGAGAGAAGCCGGTTGGTCCGTGTCCGGACCGGGCGCGAAACTGATCCAGGAAGAATTGCGCCAGGGCGAGGATATCATCGCGGCGTTGTCGCAAGGGTGGGATCGTCAATTCGATCACACGCAATCGGAAGTAAAGATCGGAGCGGAAGTCCCCTTCTTTGACGGCGGCTTCGAGATCGCGGTTGGTTGCAGCGATGACGCGGACATCGACGCGAATCGGTTTGCTGCCTCCGACGCGTTCGAACACTTGGCCTTCGAGCACGCGGAGGAATTTGGATTGGATCTCCAAACTCATTTCGCCGAGTTCATCCAGCATCAGCGTGCCGCCGTTCGCGAGCTCGAATTTTCCAAGCTTGCGATCGGTGGCTCCGGTGAATGCACCTTTCTCGTGGCCGAACAATTCGCTTTCCAGCAACGTGGGGGTGAGGGCAGCGCAATTGATTGCGATGAAAGGTCCGCTGGCCCGCAGGCTTCGATCGTGGATGGAGCGAGCGACGAGTTCTTTGCCCGTACCGCTTTCACCGCGAATCAGGACGGTAGCTTGCGTCGGGGCGACCCGTTGGACTTGTTCGCGCAGTCGCTTCATGCCATCGGAGCTGCCGATCCAATCGCCATGCCCCAATTGCTTCTCGAGTTGTTGCAATCGGTCGCTGGCAGATAGCAGCTTGCTCTCCAGAGACTGTTGCCGCATGAGGTTCTTGAGCGACACGGCCAAGACGTCGGCAGTGGCCAAAGCCACTTCAAGATCGCTGGGACCGAGGTCGGGTTCCCCTTCGCGCGCATACAGATGGATCAATCCGTAGAGGGACTTTTCGAAGCGAATGGGCGCGACGATCATGCTGGTGGTGGACAGGATGTGGCTGGCTTCGGGGGACTTGGCTCCCAACAGTGCCGTATCGCGCGCGACGTTCCGAGCGAGGATTCCAGCAGGGTCGCGGCGGAGGGCAGCGAGGACTGCATCGCCGACCGGATGATAAGCTCGACCAGCGCGTTCGTGCGCGGCCAAGATGGTGATGTTGGGAGATTTGCGCGAGGCGCTATCCACCGCTTCTGCGGACTCCAATCGCAGAATGCCACCCCCCTGGCAACCGATGGTTTGGAGCAATCGTTGCAATGCCAATTCGCAGGCTTCACTGACGCCCGACTGCTGCGCAAGGTCAAAGGCCAATTGCAGCAGTTCCATGGCGACTGGGTCGTGCTCGGCCGCGAGGATCTGGTCGGAGATGGTGTCCCGTTTGGTTGGCGAGGCTGGGGCGTGCGAGGGACTGCTCGAACCGCTTGGGGCGTGGATGTTCGGCTCGATCTCGCGCGACTCCAGGAGGGAGGTCCGTTCTTTTCGCAGCGTGATGGAGTGTTCGATTTCGGCTTGGGTTTGCGAGCCGGGTGTGGCGACTTCTGGAGCGAGCGGAGCCGGGATGTAGTCGTCGAGAGAATTGACGTACGTCATGCAGCAGGAAGCGACGGTGATCTGACTACCGGAGTTCAGCGCGGTAGCCGTAGCGATTTTGACGCCATCAACGAATGTGCCATTTCGAGATCCCAAATCCCGCACTTGCCAGCCGTCGTCATCGAAGAAAATCTCGGCATGCCGACGGCTGGCGCGTTCATCGGCGATGGGGATTTCATTGGATGATGCGCGGCCGACGACCAAAGTTTGGGGTTTTTCGAGCCGAAAGACGTCCGCCCAGCGATTTCCTTGACGAATAATAAGGTAGGCCGAGCGTTGGATTGGTTGCATCGCGTGGCGTGGTAAATAAACTGGAAGAGGTTCGTAGATTGAGTCCGATTCCATCGTAGCACAAACTTTTCGATTCCTGACGGAGTATCGACCATGCGATTTCTAGCTTCCAACGTCCCGAGTTCTTGGATGATCCGGACGGTGGTCACCCTGGCCGCTGCGAGTTCGGTGCTCGGTTCGGTCGCGCAAGCTCAGTTCTTCCCAGGCGGCCGATTTGGTTTGGTCGGTGGGGTTCGCATCGATACCGATGGGGTATTGCGCAACGCGACCGAGGAAGAACAGAACGGTTTTCTGGCTCAAATGCGTGATCAAGTCGCCGGGGCGCAAGGCGATCTCGCTCAGCCTGCCGACTTGCGAATGATTTCGCTCAAGAAGATCCAGCAACTGGTTCTCGAATCCAACAGCAACCAAACACCACTGCCAGAAGAAGTTCTGTACTTGGGTGGATTGACCCGCGTCGAATACGTTTTCGTCTATCCTGAGCGTCAAGACATCGTCATCGCCGGACCAGCCGAACCCTGGAAAGTCGGTCCAGCCGGATCGATCGTCGGCAAGGTGTCCGGGCGTCCGATCGTTTACCTCGACGATTTGTTGACGGCATTCCGCTATGTCTCGAACGCTCGCAATGGCGGAGTGTCGGTGTCGATCGAACCGACCGAACAAGGGGTTCGTCAACTGAACCAACTGCTTCGCAATGTCGGAGCGAATCCCAATCCACAAGTGCTCGGCCCGATGGTTGCCGAAGCGTTCGGCCCACAGCAAATCAAGCTCAGCGGCGTTCCCACCGATAGCCACATGGCCCGCGTCCTGTTGACGGCCGACTATCGCATGAAGCTCTACGGCATGAATCTAGCCAAGGCCCCTGTCGATGGCTTGCCAAGCTACTTGGAAATGATCAAGGGACGCTCTTCGGCTGCGGCTTCGCTTCAATCGCGATGGTGGATGGCGTGCGACTACAACTCGGTCGCTCACAGCCGCGATCGCAACGCGTGGAAGATCAGCGGTCCTGGGATCAAGACATTGACCGAACAAGAAGTGTACGACGCGAGCGGAACTGCTAAGCAAACCGGTAAGGTCGATGCACTGGCCAAGAAATGGGCCGATCTGTTCACCAAGAAGATGGACGTGTTGGCAACGCGCGATCCTGTCTTTGGCGACCTTCGCAACGTGATGGATCTTTGCGTCGTCGCTGCCCTCATCGAAGCCCAGAATCTGCAATCCCAAGCCGGCTGCGATTTGTCGGCCATCCTCGGCGATCGGGCTGTCGTGGAAACCACGAAGTTCCAAGCTCCCACATCTCTCGATCCTCAAGTCAGCTTCTTGCAGTCGGTTCAAGGCTTGTTGGTTGCCGCCAGCGGTGGCGTGATGATCGAGTCCTGGGCGATCGCGACCAAGACCGAAGTCTCCGATGAACTCGCCGCCGTGCGCGATCAAGGAAACGCATGGAGCGAAGGCGATCGTTGGTATCAGTGATCCTGCGATAACCTAGTTTGGAAGCGATGGCGGTGCGTGTCTTGCACCGCAGCATCGATCGAAAACAATCAGGGGCTTGCCGAAACGGCAGGCCCCTTTTTTGTTGGTGATTCAGGATTCGAGAACGCTCAGTCTCGCGGCGATTGAGAGGGGCCCCGGACCAAGCTGGCTTGAAGGAGCCTGTCGGTCAAGCTCGGGAACATACGGCCCAGCCAGACCAGCGCTCGGCCTCCGAAGCTCATGATCCGTTCCCGCTTCGATCGTACGAGGGATGCGATCGCGATTCTCGCAACCGCTTCCGGCGACATGCTGCCGAGCGAGCGGCTTTGGTTCTCGGGGGAGGTATCGAGCAACGAGTCAAAGAACTCGCTCCGCGTGGTGCTAGGGCTGACCATCAGAACTTCGATGCGTTCGGGTGCGAGTTCGACCCGGATGGCTTCGGACCATCCTCGCATCGCGAACTTGGCGGCGCAGTACTCGCTCTTGTTCGGGACAGCCCGATGTCCGAGGACAGAACCGATGTTCAGGATGGCGGGACGCATTCCACAGCGAAGCAGCGGGAGCATCGTGCGCGTGAGTTCTACAGGAGCGAAGAAATCGATCTCCATGACGCGTCGCAATCGGTCGCTCGAGGCATTGGCGAACGAGCCGATCGCCCCCGCCCCCGCATTGTTGATCAGCACATCGACCGACTGCCAATGCTCTTGGCACCAATCCATTAACGCTAATCGATGCGAGGTCAGGGTGATGTCACCAGGACAGATGGAAAGAGAACCTGGTGCATCGGCGAGTTCGCGTTGGAGGCGTTGCAACTTGTCTTCGCGCCGCGCGGTCGCCAAGACATGGGCACCGGATTGCACCAACTGCAAAGCCATGTGGTAGCCGATCCCGCTCGAAGCGCCGGTCAATACGACACGAAGTTCTGCGAGCTTGCGTCTAGCCAAAACGGGATGCTTTCTGTTGGGAAGATTGGCGGCTCCATTGCGGAGCAGGATGGATCTGCACGCCGTCAGCGGGCGCGAGTGGTTGGAATCGCTAGTCTACGATGCGTGCCGCTCAAGCCACATCCGCTGCGCCTGGCAGCTCGATCGGGGAAACGGGCGGGATCGAATTGGGCGTTGCGTCCTCGGCGAGGGGGCTGGTCGCGTGCGAGGGATCGGTGTTGCTTGACTCTATGCCACTGTCGGGAGCGATGTAGGTCGCGGTGCTCGGCAGTCCTTTTTTCGCAGGTTCGGGAATTTTGCCGGCGATGACGCGCAGTTCGAAGCCTTGGCCGGCCAGTTTGCCCGCAGCGCTGGCCGGCATGCGGCAATGGATGATCGCCTTGTCTTCGTTGTACTCCTTTGCCAAGACTTCGGCATGCGAGGCCAACCACGAAAGGGTCTTGCCATCGGACAGAGGCAAGTGAAGTTCGAGTTCGACGAAGCTAGCGGTCAAGGCATCGCTGACAGCCAACGCCAGACTTCCCATACCGTCGCCGGAGCGAGCTGAGATTGCGATCGCGTTCGGATAGCGTTCGCTGACCTGCGCAATGCGTTCGGCCGAACCAGCGCAATCGGCTTTGTTCAAAATCAACAACGTGTCCTTCTCATCGATGCCGAGTTCTTTGAGCACGCGGTAGACCGATGAGATTTGCTGAAGGACTGCGGGGTTGCTGGCGTCGGCGACATGCATCAGCAGATCGGCTTGGCGGGTTTCTTCCAATGTTGCTCGAAAACTCGCGATCAAGTGGTGGGGCAAATCTCGGATGAAGCCGACCGTATCGCTCAGCAAGATGGGGCCCCAACCGGGGAGCATCCATTTGCGTGTGCGGGTGTCGAGCGTGGCAAAGAGTTTGTCAGCCGCTTCGACGCCAGCCCCTGTGAGCGTGTTCATCAGGGTGCTTTTTCCCGCGTTGGTGTAGCCGACCAACGAGACGCAAAAGGTTCCGTCCCGCGATGCGACTTCTCTCGCTTTGCGACGTTCCACCTTGGCCAGATCCGAACGCAAATCGTGGATCCGTTTCTCGGCCAAGCGACGGTCGACTTCCAATTGCTTCTCGCCTGGGCCTCGCATGCCGACGCCCATTGTTTGGCGGGATAGGTGGGTCCACATCCGCTTGAGTCGCGGCAGGGAGTATTCCAGTTGCGCCAGTTCGACGGCGAGACGCGCCTCGTGGGTTCGCGCGTTGGTGGCAAAGATGTCCAGGATCAGTTCGGAGCGGTCGATGACTTTGGCTTGCAGGGCCTTTTCGAGGTTCCTGGTTTGGGCCGGGGTCAAGTCGTTGTCGAAAAGCACTACATCGGCGCCGGACGCTTCCAGCAATTGCGATAATTCAGCGACCTTGCCTTTTCCGAGATAGGTCGATTGATCGGGCTGATCGCGTTTCTGAACCACGGTACCGGCGACGTCGATGCCAGCGGTTTCTGCCAACCCCCGCAACTCATCGAAAGGGTCGTCGGCACAAATGTCGTGCGGCAACACCAATCGGGCCAGGATGCACGTTTCGCTGGCTAGGCTTTTGGAACGATCATGCGATTGCACTAGGTGTTTCTTCTCCAACATCGAAGGGAATCGTTTTGGCACTTCTCGATTTCAAAGCACCGCTCTAAGTATACTCGCGACCTGCAAAGTCGTGGGCGAGGTCCATCCGCGAAGCGACCCTTGAGGACGAAGACAGCCAGCAAGCTCTCGGGTTCGCCAAGAAGCCTTTCCCGGACAATCAATCCATGGAATCCAGGCTCGTTAAGGACTTTGCGGAGGGATACGCCTCGATTTGTTGCAGGCATTCTGCCGTCTGCGCGTCGTGCTCGCTGCCTCTCGCGCCGCAGCGAAAACGTGCTAACGCTCCTCCCGGGCGAGCGATCATGGCGAGTGGCACAAACCGCGCACGGGCAGGGAAAAAATCCGATGCGACATTGGACCCTTTCGTCCGCAAGGCTTCGCGTCGGCAGCGCGCGGCGTTTGAACCAAGCTGCCGTTGTGGCGTACCTCTAGCGAGCTTGCCTTCTTTGGCGGATTGCGGTCCAATGCACGCGATCTTCGCTCGAGAGGTTTTCGACGAGAAATCGTCGACGACAGGTTTGGCTGCGAGCCATCGAGCTCGCCAGCAATCGCGCCTCGATCAGGGCCGCCAATGGAACGGCCTTCATCCCGACAGCTTCAAAGCACTTCACACTATCCCTATTGGCCCCAAGGAACGGTTTTCATGCGCCTCACCCTTCGTTCATTCGTCCTGTTTGCTGCGGTCCTGATGTTGGCATCGGGGTGCGAGCTCAAGTCCAAATCGAATTCGCAAGGGGGCTCTTCGGAGAACAAGAGCAGCCACAGCGATCACGACCATGCGGACCACGACCACGATCACGGCGATCACTCGCATGGGGATTCCAAGGCGGGAGCTGCAAAGGCGAGCGACCACGCCGGGCATAGCCACGCCGAGCATGGACCACACGGTGGGCACGTCGCCCATTTCGATACCAGCACCACCACGCATTTTGAGTGGGCGCACGACGACGACAAACATACTCTTACGGTTTACTTTGAAGAGTTGGTCAGCGCCGGAACCAAAGTGGAATCGGTTGAGCTCATCGTCACTTCCAATGGGGAAGAGAAGAAGTTTCAACTCGCGCCCGTCGAGTCCGCAAAGATTGCAGGTTCCGTCTTCGCGATCACCGACGCGGAAGCATTGACTTTGGTCGGTGCCAGCGGCGATGATCCAAAGGGCGTGCAAGCGAGATTGTTTGCGACCATCGAAGGCAAACGCGAGTCGGCCCTCTTGAAGGATGACCACCATCACTAAGAGGTTGGTTCGACCCGCTGGCACGTTTCGCCAGTGAAGGTTGCAAGCAACCTTCACCCGGCGTTTGGAAGAGAAATGCGTAGGTGCAATGCCTGATTCGTTCGAACCTGTGGTGGTACCCCTGCCAGCGACGGTGGTCCCTTCCGACGTCTTCGATCGGGTTGCCGGTTGGCCGCATTGCATCTGGCTGGACAGCGCGCTCGCAGAGGATCCTCGCAGCCGCTACAGCTTCATCGCAGCCGATCCTGTGGATACGGTGGTCATCTCGCGTCCGACTGCCGACCCGATGGCTGCTGTCGAACGCTGGCTCGCGGATTGGCACACCCCGAGCGTCCCAGGCTTGCCCCCGTTCCAAGGGGGAGTGGCGGGCTACCTCGCATATGAGTTCGGACGGTGCTGGGAGCGCATCCCGGCCGCAGCCCATGATGAGTTCGAGTTGCCCTTGGCCGTGCTGGGGCTCTATGACGTGGTGTTCGCATGGGACCATGTTGCGAATCAAGGCTGGTTGATTTCCCAAGGCTTCGATCGGAGTCCGCGGACCGATGTCGCATGGCGTCGGCAACGTGCACAGGAGCGAGCCGACGCTTGGGTCCGGCAGTTGTCGGGCGAGCCGAAGCCGTCACCGAAATCCAAAGCGAGCTACTCCATCCATGCCATGGCACATGGTTTGACGGCCCCTCAGTTTGAAACTCGGCTCGGAGGGGGATGGCTCGGAAACTTCGATAGCCATGGATACCGAGACGCAGTCCAGCGAGCTCGGGAGTACATCCGCGCTGGAGACATTTTCCAAGTCAATCTCTCGCAGCGTTTGCTGTGCCCAGCTCGCTGCGACTCCAAGTCGTTGTACCAGCGTCTGCGGCAGGTCAATGCGGCGCCGTTTGCCGGTTACTTCGACATGGGGATTGCACAGATCGTCAGCGCATCCCCGGAGCGATTCATCCAAGTTCACGATCGATGGATCGAAACGCGACCGATCAAGGGGACGCGGCGGCGTCGCGGAGATCCTTTGGCCGACGCGGAAATCGAGCGCGAGCTGCTTCAATCTCCGAAGGATCGGTCGGAGAACATCATGATCGTGGATCTGCTCCGCAACGACTTGTCGAGGGTTTGCGAAGTGGAATCGCTCTCGGTAGCGCAGCTTTGTGAGATCGAAGCGTATCCGTTTGTTTTGCACATGGTCAGTTGCATTCGAGGCAGGCTGAAGCAGGATGCGGGATTCAGCCGATTGATGTCGTCCGTGTTTCCCGGCGGCAGTATCACCGGGGCGCCGAAAGTCCGAGCCATGGAGATCATCGCGGAGTTGGAACCGACGGTTCGCGGTCCATACTGCGGTTCCTTGGGATACACGTCCGTCGGTGGAAACATAGACTGGAATATCCTCATTCGGACGCTGACGGCTTCCCGCGGATGGTGGCAATTTCAGGTCGGAGGTGGGATCGTCGCCGACAGCTTGCCGGAGCTCGAAGAAGAGGAGACATGGACGAAAGCCGCTGGAATCGTGGCGGCTATCGATTCTTCACTCTCGATTGCCGCCCCTTCGGTTGGAGCGTTGCCGAATGCTTGAACGGCCGCGAATCCGGTTCACGGCCCGAACCTGCTCCCCTTTCTCTAAATGATGCTTGGCAGCACCCCAAAGGGCTATCTTGGGCTGATCTTTTCCCCAGACAAGGACTTCTATGCTTGCAATCTGCTTAACTTGGTATTGAAATACCCAAACAGCGCGGCGAATTCTCCGTTATCCCATCCATGGGTATCCATGTCATCGCAGCGTCCCCTCCTCTCCAACTCGCATCCACGTCCTTCTTCTCCAAATCTTCTCGCGCTCCTGGCGCCTCTGTCCCGGCAGGCTTATCTATGGCAAAGAAACCCATCAAAGGAATCACCCGCATCGAATACGACGGCGTGACGACTCGCGGCTGGATGGTGCGTTTGACTCGCAATGGTCATCGCCAACAAAAGTTCTTCAACGATCGCACGTATGGAAACAAGTCCAAGTCTTTGGCGGCTGCGAAGGCTTGCTACGAAGATTGGCTAAGCAACGCTCCCCCAATCGCGACGACCCGCGACCAGAAGACATCGAGAAACTCCACCGGCAAGGTCGGGGTTCATTTGGTTCGCAACATCGACGCGCGTTGGAAAAATGCCGAGTCCTTTGGGTATTGCGCGTCGTGGATCGATGAGCAAGGCGTGCGCAGGAAGTTGAGCTTTGCTTGGAATCGCTATGGCAAAAAGAACGCATGGGCATTGGCATGCTTGGCCCGCGATCAAGGTTGCACCGATCGCGACCAAGTTTTGGCACTGTACCAACGCCAATCCGGTACCAAGAGCAAGAAGGCCACGCGCTCGCGCTAGGTGGTGCGCCCGCGGTTATTCTTCCACGGCACCTGCAGCCGGGGCTTGATTTGCGGTTGCCAAGGAAACTCCCAGGATCACCAAGAAGCTCAGCGGGATGGTGATGAGTCCTGGTTGGCTGAGCTGCACCCATGCATCTTTGGGATCCATACCGTACATCGATTTGAACATCTCTGGGCACACCGCGATCCACAGCACGCTGCTGACCGTTCCGACGACCACGCCAGCGATGATGCCTTGCTTGGTCGTCCCTTTCCAGAAAAGGAGCATCAACAGCGCCGGCAAATTCGCCGAAGCTGCAATGGCGAACGCCCAGCCCACCAGATAGCTCACATTCATGCCTTCAAAGGCCAACCCGGAGAGAATCGCGATCGCGCCGATGACGACCGAGGAGATTTTCGCGACGCGAACCAATTGATGGTCGCTCAATTGGAGACCGAGCATCCCCGCGACAAAGTCGTGCGCGACACATCCACCCGCCGCCACGATCAATCCGCTTACCGTCCCGAGCACGGTAGTGAAGGCGATCGCCGATACCGCAGCGAAAAGCAGCTCCGAAAAGCTGCGAGCCAACAGCGGAGCGGCCATGTTGGAATCGCTCGGATCGAGTGCGCCGCTGACCATGGCTCCGAATCCGATGTAGAGGGTGAGCAAGTAAAAGAAGCCGATGGCAGCGATGCCAACGATGGTGCTCTTGCGCGCGGAGGCTTGGTCGCGCACGGTGTAGTAACGAATCAGGATGTGAGGCAATGAGGCCGTGCCCGCGAACAGCGCCAGCATCAAAGAGATAAAGTCTAGCTTCGGCAGCCATTGGTCTTCCCGGATGCCTTTGAAGTTCGGGTGATTGCCTGGTGCCATCAAGGACTGGCCATCGACAATCTTGGGAGCATACTTCACCACGAAAGTGTCGCCCGGCCCAGGCTTGATCGTTTGGGAAAGTTCGACCTTGCTTTGCGAGAGTTCGCTCAAGAACGCGATCGGGCCGAGAGGGCCGGTCGATTCCCGTCCACCGGAAAGTTCGATCACTCGGCCCACCGGTTCGACGTTGCGTTCCTCTGGTCCGGTACCTAATCGAACGCCATCGATGCGTTTGTGCTTGTCCGCGTCCTCGGTGATGACTTGCGGCTGGGTGCGAGCTCCACCGGGATGCACTTGGAGACCGCGATTGAGGACCATCAGGGTGATCACAAGCGAAAACAGAACCAGCAATCCACCTTTGAGGAACTGAACGTAGGTGGTGCTGACCATGCCCGCGGTGACGACGATGACCACCACGATCGATCCTACCAAGACGACCCCTTGCCAGTACTGCAAGCCGAGCAACGGTTTGACCAAGACTCCTGCGCCCACCATCTGTGGGACGAGGTAGACCAGACTGACCACCAGGGTGCTAAAGCCGGCTGCGGTGCGGATGCCGGACGAACGGAACTTGCTCGCCAACGCGTCGGCAAAGGTGTATTTGCCGAGTCGCTTGAGTGGTTCTGCGATCACAAGCAATGCGACTAGCCATCCTGCCAAGAACCCGATGGAGTACAGAAAACCATCGAAGCCATAGAAGGCGATCATGCCGCAAATACCCAGGAACGAAGCGGCCGATAAGTAGTCGCCGGCAAAGGCGATCCCGTTTACAAACCACGGGATGTCGCCACCTGCGGCAAAGTAACCGTGGCTCGATTTGGCTTGTGCACCCAAATAGAAACTCAAGCCGACGGTGGCGATCACCATCGCCAAGAAAACCATCACCGCCACAGCGCTAGACTCGTAAACCATAATCGCTTTCCATCCAAGGCGTTTCCAAGAAACGCGCAGATCCTTCGGGAACGTGAGCTATCGCGCACGGCAACCAACGAGCTTGCCGTTCGCAAGCCATGTTACTCGCTGCCTCGACTCAGCGCGCCATAGAACATCGCGACCAAGAGCGACGCGACGACCAGAGCCACGCCGTAAAGTACCGTGAGCGGGATGCCAGCCCAGCGCGTCTCAGAGAACCATTGGTAGGCAAACGCAGACAGCCCGATGAATCCGCCATAAGCGAGGCTAAAGATCGCTAGAAGGACAAGTCCGATGCGAGCTTGGCGTCGGATCGTGGCCTCCGATTGAACCGGAGTTTCGTTGGCAGCGTGGTGCATAGTGGGGAGCAATGTGCGCGAGGTGCGGGGAGGAAGGGATTGCGGTCCTGATAGGGTGCCGCAACCCCGTCACAGCTTACTCGATTCGCATTACTCCCGATGGTGTTGCGATTCAAATTTTTCGATGCGCTCGCGGACGCCGGGAATCAGCCGCGCGGCGTTCTCGAAGTAGATCTTGCGAAGCACCGGGGCGTCCAGGCCAATGGCGTAGATTCGCCAATCGCCTTGAGGCGGCGGAGATTTCTCGGAATACAGAAAATACTCATCCCAGGTTTCGAGGAATCGCCAGTAGATCCGCATCCTCTCTTCGGGGAAGGGGCCATCGGTCCCAAAGAGAATGCGATCTTGATAGGTTTCGAAGAAGCGGCGTGCGGTGTACGGCTGACGACCGAGTTCGTTGATGCGCGATGAAAACTCAACCCAAAGGTTGGGATAGGTGTCGAGCCACCCCGACAGCTCTTCGAGGTCCTCTGCATCGTTTCCAAAATGAGCCGCGATGAACTGCGTATGCGGATGCCGCGCGAGGATGCGATTGCGTGCTTGGTGCAGCGAGGCTCGCGTAGGAAACCGTTCATCGTTGAATGCCCAATCGGGATGGGCGGACAGTTCTAAGGCGCGTTCGTTGCTCGCGTCGGTCGGTCGAAAGAAAGCGCTTGGATCCGCCGTGTGCATGATCACGGGCAATCCCAAAGTGCCGCACGCCGACCAGATCGGGTCCCAACGCTCGTCATCGATTTGCAGCAAGCTGCCGTCTGCGTTGCGATAACGCAGACCGAAATCCTTGAAGAACTTGAGGCCACAGATGCGGCCTCGGGATGCCTCGACGCGAAGTTGTTCCACCGTGCGTTGTACGAAATCGGGTTGATTGCAAGCCCATGTTTCCGGCCGATCGTCTTGGCCGCTCCCTTGGAAATCGAGATTGGCAAAGATCACAAATCGATCTCGATACGTTTTCCACAGAAAGGCTTCGTGGGCATCGAGCCGGCTTCCCAATTGACCGTCGAGCGAGACGCAGATCGCGACTCGATTGCGGTCCATGGCCTTCACGTATCGATCGAGCAGCTCCGGATCATGGCGGCCTTTGGCAAAGAAATGCGTGTGCACATCCACCACCGGAAACGCCGCATGCTCGCGGGGATGGGAACGCAACACCACGCTGGGTGTCTTTTCGGCGGAGCTTGGAGGCAAGTTGGGCGCGTTAAGGTTCGAGGCACTAAGGTCTGGCTTCGTTTCTTGAGCTGTCCCGGACAGGGGCGCGATCCATCCACTGCAAGCAATGCTCGCGATGGCAAGCGTGTGGGTGAGGTTCCAAGCGGAGGGCAGCCAGCGGGCAATCATGCGATCTCCTGAGCCAAGGCAGTGAGGCCTTCGCGATAACTCGGGTAGCGGAAAGAATACGGAACATCCGCGAGCAATCGACGGGGATCGACCCGTTTGTTTCCATCGCTGCGAGCGCGTGGACGTTGGGGTGCGATGGATCCGCTAGGCTGCTGGAGTTGTGAGTGCGCACCATCGTCGACAAACCGAGGTGGTGGCCAGCCTTTGAGCGAAGCGATGAAGGCATAGTAGTCGCGGCGAGTTGGGCTATGGCCGTCGCAAACGCAATACAACGATCGCTCGGGCGCCGAGTTGGAGATGCGCACGATGATGCTTGCTAGATCGTCGACATGAATCAGATTCAAAATGCTGTCCGGTGCGGCGGCAATGGGCAGTGACTCGCGAATGGCAGTCGCATTCGGTACGCGGTTCGGGCCGTAGATGCCAGCGGGCCGCAGCACGACGCGCTCGCTTTCAGGCAGGTTCTCCTGCAGCCAGGCTTCCGCTGAGGCAGCCGAGATCGAACTGGGGCGATCGGGAGCGATAGGAGTCGTTTCGTCGACGAGGGCTCCGGCGGAAACCGAACCATACACGCCGGTAGTCGAAAGGTAGATCCATCGTCGACCGGGACGTCGCCCCAGCCATTGCAATGCATGCATCAATCCCAGGCGATGGGAGCTCTGTGGATCGTTTCCCTCGGGAACCGCATGGGAGACTGCGATCAACACCGTATCGACGTCCTCGAGATCGAGATTGCCCCCGTGCGGGGGATGCGGATCGTGCCAATTCCAGACGATGGGCACCAAGCCGTTCTCTTGCAGGGCCGCTGCGGAACTCTCCGAGCGGGTGATTGCCATCACTCGATGGCCCGCGTCGAGCCATTGTTGCGCGACGCGCTGGCCGACGTAGCCGCAGCCCAGGATCAGCTTGGAGTGTCCGGTCATGCTAGGAGGATCTGACAAATCGTTACCATCGGAACAAACATGGAAAAAGCTCGACTTCGTCCGAAAGGAATCTCAAGTTCCCGGGGGCGGGAGGGTTTCATTTTGCATTGCCGTAGCGAATAATCGAGTCCGTAACCCAAGGGCTCAGGAGAGACGCATGGAGAACCGAAACGCCGAATGGCTCTGCATTCCCGCGAACACGAGGGCTCAATCCGCCGTTGGACGGATCGCGCAGTCGGCAATGGTTGCGGCCGTCGCAACCGTGTGGGCCAGCCTGATCCTGCCAGGAATGTCTCAAGAGATTATCGCTCCTGCACCCGAACGTGGCGACCCCTCCTTGCCAGTGCAGCCCCCCTCGCAAGTGCAGCAACCAAGCCTTCCGGCTAATTCGGCGGAGAGTGCGAGTGTTGAGGTCAGCTCGAAAAAGATTCCGATGATGGACTCGCGGCCAGCCTTCGAAGCCTCCGAGTCGACGACCTTTGTCCCGATCGATGCAGCCCTCGACCGACTATGGCGTGGCGAAGCTCCCCGCGACTTGAAGGAATTGAAGCTCCTGCAAATTCAGCAGTCGAAGGTCGCGGAAAAGATCCAGAGCGTGACCGTAAACTTGCAGCACGGCAGCACCCAAGGAAGCGGTGTGATCATTCACGAAGATGGCTACATACTCACGGCAGCCCACGTTGCCGGCAAACCTAAACAGAAGCTGTCGATCGTATTGCACGATGGGCGTCGTATGGCGGGCGAGAGCATGGGAGTCAATCGCGACAACGACGCTGGTCTCGTTCGCATATTGCAGACTCGCGATACCAACGGGCAACCATGGCCTCATGCATCGCTACCTACTCGAGACGACAAACTGATCGTTGGGCAATGGTGCGTGGCGGGCGGACATCCCGGTGGTTGGCAACCCAATCGGCCGTCGGTCATTCGCGTGGGGCGATTGTTGCGTGTGACGCCGACGACCCTGGTGAGCGACTGCTCGTTGATCGGCGGGGATAGCGGAGGTCCTCTTTTCGATTTGCAGGGCAAGCTCATCGGGATTCACAGCCGTATCGGAATCGACGTCGACGACAACATGCATGTCCCGATGAAGGTCTTTATGGACTCGTGGGATCGGTTGGCAAATGGCGAAGCTTGGGGCACGTTGCCCGGCTTCCGCCCTGTCATCGGTGTCACGGCTTCCCGGGATTCCGATCCCAAACGCGAATGTGTGATCGGTTCGGTGGCCAAGAATGGGCCTGCGTTTCAAGCCGGCGTGAAAGCCGGGGATGTGATCACGCGATTCAACCAAACCGAGATCACCAGCTTTGACAAGTTGAAGGAAGAGGTCGATGCGACCGTTCCCGGGGAACGCGTATCCCTCGAAGTGCAGCGGGAAGGCAAACGCTACAATCTGCGGTTGGTGATCGGCGTTGCAGAAGAACCCTAGTCTGGGGAAACAGGCCCGAAGGATGGAGGCGGTTTTTCAAGGCCGTTTCTCCCCTGGAGGTTTTTCACTAGAGAAATTCGCTTTGCCGTCGACACTCGCTTAGAATGATGGGGTTGAGAAAATGCAAGCCGCGCTGAACCAAAATCGAACCTTGTCGGTTCGTCCCTCTCCCGGCGTGACAAGCTACTTGAGCGTCAACTCCAAGGCCATCCTTCATCCGATCGAATCGCGACTGCAGCGTTTGCGACACCTAGCCGCTTTCGCATGCACCCGTTGATTTGCTTTCCCAGGACCCTATCGAAAGTTTGATTCATGAAAGAGGGTTACGGCAAACTGTTGCTCCTCGCTTCCTTCGGGGTCGCAGGGATCGGATTCGCGCAAAGTCAACATTCCTGCTCGGACCAAGCAGATATCCCCTGCTCCGGCGGTGCGTGCCGATCGTCTGCTGCATGGCTCGCTTCTCCCCAAAACTGGAGCGGAATGCCATCGCATACATCTCTCTATGCCAATCCTTCTATCCGTCCGTGGCAGGGCGATGATCGCAGCTCTGGGCTGCGCGATGAAGGCCAGGGATTCAGCGCGTTGGGTGCGGCAGATTGGGAACAGCTTCAGGAAGCCTACGGCGAACTGGAAAGCTCGATGCTGGTTCAGCAAGGTGGGGCCGTTCTCGGGCGCCCCTCTCGCAACTCTGCACAACGTGCGTTCCAACGGGGATCGGTCGCGGCGCTGAAAGCCTACCGCGAAGCGATCGGGGACAGTTGGAAAGCGACCGTCCAGATTCTCGCGGATAACCGTCAACTCGCCCTCGGTGCCATCGTGCGCGAGAACGGTTGGATCGCGACCAAAGCCTCTGAGATTCCCGAGTCCCCGGTCGATGTGCGTTTGGCGGACGGTACCCGGGCCGAGGGACTGGTCAAGATTCGACGGCCTGACCTCGATCTCGCCCTGCTCAAGATTGAACGCAGCGACTTGCCTACCATTCAATGGAATCCAAACACCGAGGTTCCTCTCGGAGGCTGGTTGGCCAGCGCCGATATGCGATCTTTGCCCTTGGCTCTAGGCGTCGTTAGCGTTCGCAAGCTCTCGGTGCGACAAGAGCGCGCCGTCCTAGGTGTTCAGCTTTCGACAGCTCACGATTCGGCCTATGTCGAAAACGTGGTGTCCGGCAGTGGGGCCGAGCGGGCCGGTATCCGAAGCGGTGACATCATCCGCGAGATCGACAAGAAAGAACTTCCTTCGCGACGCGAAGTTCTCGAGTCCTTGATGTCGATTCCAGCCGGTCATCGCGTCCATCTCGGGATTGAACGCGAGGGGAAACGTGTGCAGTTGGCCGCACAGATGATGGACCTTTCGAATTCCTTGCTGGATCCCACCGAGATGGAAGTCAACGGCAGCATCAGCGCGCGATCGACCGGATTCAATCACGTCATTCAGCATGATACGGTGTTGTCGCCAGACCATTGCGGTGGACCTTTGATCGATGTCGATGGCAACGTGGTGGGCATGAACATCGCCCGCGCTGGTCGGGTTTGCTCGTACGCCATTCCAGCCCAACTGGTTTCGCGAGCCGTCGAAGAAATGTTGGAAACGGTGTCCCAACAATCTCACGGTGCGCTCACTTCGGTTCCGACATTGACTCCAGAACTCGCCACCGACGCCAATCCTCGCATCGGCTCGCCGTCGACACTCGCCAATCCCCCCAGCGTTTCGGTGGAGTCTCTCAAGCCGGGGATTGTGTCGCCACCTGCTCCCGAGTACAAACCGAATCGCTAGAGTTCGCGTTTTGCCTTCGCATCCTGATGCTCTGGATGCGCGTTGGATCTCGCACTGGGCTCTTGTCGCAGGCATCGCAATAGCATCCCTAGCCTGTATTGGATGTGGTGGCGGATCCAGGCCATGGCTCGGCCTACCGAGCGATTTTGGTTGGCCCCAGGAGCCAGATCGCCTATGGAGCATGGAGTTCGAGATTGAAGATCGGGATCTGGTGCGATTACGGAGTCACGCTGCAGCCGAGCGAAGGCATCGGTGTCTTTGTTGCCAATCTCGTGCGAGGATTGATCCAGCTGGAGTCGGTAGAAACGTGCTTGTTGGTCTCCAAGTTCCGCGAAGAGCATCTGCTTGAGGAGCTCGAACAACTCGGCGGCGGCAAAGTGCAAGTGGTCGGCAATCCTCCAACCCGTCTTTTGCTGCGCCGGCCTTTGCGCATCTTGAGGCGTCATCGGCGCGCGCGACAGTACGCAGGCCGTGCGCCGTCGTGGCTGGAAGCAAGGCTTGAGCGATGTCTGAGTTGGTTGGAACGCAACGCCAATCCCTCGCAACGGCGAATGCTCGAACAGGTCGATGTTTGGTTGCTACCGTACGTAGGTCTCGATCAGTCGTTCCCAGGTCCGATGGTGGTGGTCGTCCATGATTTAGTGACCTTCCACTTTCCAAACTCTGTTTCCGAGAAGCGTCTGGTGCGATTCAAGCATCTGGTGCGAGAAGTCACCGACCAAGCCACCCTCGTGGCCTGCATGTCGAACTTCATTCTCCAGCACGACCTGCGTTCGACCCTCGGATTGCCCGAATCCAAAACCCGAATGGTTCCGGTCGCAATCCCTGAAGACTTTGGAGAGGCTGGATCTCAATCACCGTTGCCACCGTCGCTCCTGGGCAAGCGGTACTTGCTCTACCCAGCGGCCTTTCGAGAGTACAAAAACCATTCGCTGCTCGTCGATGCTCTCGCCATGCTACATGCATCCGGTGCCACCGATTGGCGCGTCGTATTCACGGGCATTTCCGAGTGCCCGGATTCGCTAAAGCAACATATTGCCCAATCCTCGGTGGCCGATGCGATACACGTGCTCGGTCGCGTTCCTCGCTCCGAGTTGGAGACGCTCTACCGCAAGGCCTTTGCGACGGTCGTTCCGAGTTTGTACGAGCAAGGATCGTTTCCGTTGATGGAAGCCTTGCACTTTGGATGTCCGATCTTGATTTCGGATATCCCTTCGCTGCGAGAGCAGTTCGCGATGTTAGGAGATTCCGGCCTGTTCTTCGATCCTTACAAGCCAGAGCGATTGATCGAATCGCTGCGGATTCTGGAGGCCCGGCGGGAAGCGCTCCTCGAATCGCAGATCGCAGGTTTTCGAGCGATGCAAAAGCGAACTTGGAAAGACGCCGCTCGAGATTGGATCGCGGTGCTGTCCGAAGCGGTAGAAATCGATCGGCCGAGCAATCACTGCTAGGCGGCGCGTTTGCGAGGAACACTGCGTTCGCGAACGGCATGCCAAGATGCAACAGCGTGTTCGCAGACGTAGCTCACATCTTCGCGGCTCAAGTTGCCGTGCGTCGGCAGGTTGATACCGAGTTTCGCGCAGCGCTCGGCGATCGGAAACGAACCGGAGCCGCTGCGATAGGCAGGCATGGTATGGATCGGATAGAACACCGGCCGGCTTTCGACGCCGCGGTTGGCCAATTCTCGAATCCACGCATCGCGATCGATCGATGCATCCGGGCGCAGTAACACGGTAAACATCCAA
>JBKCUI010000144.1:0-2800 GCA_046318495.1 Pirellula sp.
GCGTTGACGAGTGCATGCTCGAACCGAACCGTCTCATCGACTGGGGAATGGAACACGAGCATGGCCTTGCGCATTCTTTGCACATGCTCGCGCAATCGATGTTTGCGAAAATCCTCGACCATCGCCTTGGTAATCTGATAGTGCTGACCACCTATGGTGACGCTGCCGTGTCCTTCGGTTTCGATGCTCGGTGCCATTTGGACCAAAAGGTCTGCCAAGTGCGACGTGTCGCTTGGGGCCGCGATGCCGATCACCCCGGTAACGCTGGGCAATTGGTCCGCCATGGCAAAGCTCGCTGCACCGCCGAAACTGTGCCCAATCAAAAACCTGGGCGGGTGTGCGGTTTCCGACAGGAATTCGGCAGCGTGTTTCAAGTCATGACAATTGGTGGTGAAGTTGGTCTCCGAAAACGTGCCTTCGCTGCCACCCAGTCCGGCAAAGTCGTACCGCAACACACCCCAACCTCGATCGGACAGTCCGCGCGCGATGCGGACGATCGCCTTGAGGTCTTTGTTGCAAGTGAAGCAATGCGAAAACAGCATCCAACCTTTGGTCTCGCTGGATGGTATCTCGAGAATGCCCGACAGCATTCCGCCGTGATGCCCGACGAATTGGACGCGATGGCTTTTCCTCATGCGGCGGAGGAATCCTTTCAGGTGGGGTTACAAAAACGCGTTGGGACGCATTAGCCTAAAGCATCCTTGCTCGTAGCGGAACGGCGGAAGCCGTCCGTTGGAAGCGAGGCAGACGTTCATGATTGGGTGCACGTGAACGCGAGGATCGGCGTGGTACCGGAGGCCTTACGGCCTACCGCTAGGAATGCAGTGCTAGGATTGAGGCGCTAGGATGAGCCATTGGATCGAGTACTTCGTCGTTTACACGCTCATCGCACGCGACGCATTCGAATCGTACCTCGATCGCCCGCCGCTTGAAAATTGCCTTGCAACTCCGAGCCTGTGACAACCGTGCTCATGGTGTAATTGCCGAGCAACGGCCCCAGGGGTTTCGACGCATGCAGTACCGTGTTGCCGTTGGCATCGTAGTACGCATGCAAATCGGCTCGGTAGACAAACGGGATGACTCCCATGAATCGGCCGTGAAACTTGCCTTGATACGTGCCGTTGCCCGATGGGCGAATGACCACGCTCATCGGACCGCGATGGCCCGTACTGCCGCTTCGCCATTCGCCTCGCCAAACGCCGGTTGGATCTGTCGCTAATGCGCTGGCATGCGAGAGGCACAGCCAACATAGGAACCCAGCCAACATCTTGCTCGGCGACCATCGCCCTGCCGCCGCAGGTCCCTTGGGCAAACGCTCTACCAACAATTGAACGCTCGATCGGTTCATGGGATAGTAACCTCGTGATTCCAACTTGGGATTTCTTCGCTATTGGCGATCGGTTCGGGAAAAGTGCCCGAATGCCTACCGATGCGCAGCGATTTCCATCTTAGTTCGAATCGATTCCGTTTGAATGTCCGTCGCGATCGAGGAAGCGAGGTTGCATGTTCGATTCCGAGCCCCAAGCCATGGCTGCCAACGCCGAGAACTGGCGCGCTTTGCTCGATCCGAAGGGGTCCGCAGCGAACCTTTCAAGCAAAACCCGTTGGCGCGTACTGCGCCAAGGCATGGCGGCCGAGCATGCGTTGCCCGACGAAGGTTGGCATTGGCAAGTGGAGCGAGCCGCGCAAGGCGGGTTGTCCGAATCGCTGGTTGCGAAACTCATTTTGCGATCGCGCGCGCATGGAGATGCGTGCGAAACGGTCGTCATGGTGCCCCGGTTTTCGCGGGGTACCGTCTGCGTTTCCTCGCAGATCGGGTGCGGCGTGGGCTGCACGTTTTGCGCTACTGGACGCATGGGATTGCTCAGGGATTTGAGTGCGACGGAGATCCTGGAACAAGTCGTCTGGGCTAGGCGTCAGATGCATGCATGGAGTCCGAGCCCGCAGCATGCGATTCCGCTGCGCAACATCGTCTTCATGGGGATGGGAGAGCCGCTTCACAATGCATCGGCCTTGCACCAAGCCCTCGCGTGGTTATGTGCGGATCGAGGCTTCGGATTTTCGCCGCGTCGGATCACCGTTTCGACGGCTGGCGTTCCTGCCAAGATGATCGACTTGGTCGATCGTTTTCCTCGCTTGCGGGTCGCGCTCAGTTTGCATGCGGCCACCCCCAAACTGCGCCGTCGGTTGGTCCCTCGGGCAACTGCAGACCTCGACGCCCTGCGTCATGCCATCGCGGAGATGAATCGCTTGGATCCAAGCGGCCCGGTCTGGATCGAGATCGCGCTGATCGCTGGAGTCAACGACTCCATCGAAGATGCGCTGGCGGTGCATCGCTTTTGCGAAGGATTGCGAGTAGAGATCAACGTGGTTCCTTACAACGACATCTCGCACGCGAAAACATCTAAGTCCTCGGAGGCACCGATCTTGGCCGCACCGACGCGCGAACGGTTGCACGCCTTTGTGGCAACATTGAGAAGTTGCGGTTGGTACACGACGGTTCGAAATACGTTGGGGGATTCGATACAAGCCGCCTGTGGGCAATTGGTGACCGGCATTGCATAGACGTTGTTCGTCGCGAGCACGCGCCGCAGGAGTGCCCGTCGTAGCGGAACGGCGTAAGCCGTCCGGTGGAAGCGCGGCACTCGTTCATGACGGGATGAACGTGAACTTGAGGATGACGGTGGTACCGGAGGCCTTACGGCCTACCGCTAGGATTGAGGCGCTAGGGTTGTGGCGCAACGATGAAACGAACAAGGCCGCAACTTGTTGAAGTCGCGGCCTTGTTGGGATGGATTGC
>JBKCUI010000145.1:0-11877 GCA_046318495.1 Pirellula sp.
CCGTGGATCGAATGGCTACCGATGGGGACCACGGTCATTCCGCAGCGATGATGGAGCGCATGGATTTTTGTTTCACACGCGGTGCAGACTTGTTTGAACCAACGAGATCCGCTCTGCAACGGCTGCAGGCCGCATGCATTGCAAAGCGTGGCGATGCAATTGACGTCGTAGCCTGGCCAGCTTTCTTGGGGCAGGTTGCTGCAACGGCACAACTGCATGCGTCGAATACCATGGACCGTTACCGGACCATAGATACCGCTGCAGAGACTGCATACGTGCAGTTCGCGGACTTCCTGCGCGGCTGGGTGGGAAGGGGTTTCGCTACTCATCGCAATATCTCCTCGGAAAGAGCCTGGAGGGACGACGCGCAGCGGAGAACGGACAGCCCGTTTGGTTGCCTGTTGGCCGCATGTCTGTCTTGCGACAGAATCCACCTTACCCGGACTAGGCAGGTTGGAGAGGGCGTCGACCCTACTCAACATGGAACGATGAAGCTCGAGGCTTCACCGATGGAAATCATAACGCGAAACAAGAGAGGCGATGCACGGGGCAGGTTCGCGGGCCGTTGCAAGATTTGGCGATGCACTACAGATGCATGCCGACGAATCCACCGGAGCGTTCGAGTTCTAGCTCGAGTTGTTGGTGGCGAGCCCGCGTGCGCCGCAAATCGCCGGCGGCGATGTAGCGATCGAATTCCGTACGAACGGCATGCGAGACCGATTCTGCAAACCACTTGACGACATGCTGTTCCAACCAGGGAACGTTTTCTTGGTCGAGGGTGACTTGCAAAGCTGCGTGCCGCGTGGATACGTCGGACTCGTCGGTGAAGACAACCCCTTCGAAACGAAACGCGATCATGCCGCAATCGGGATCGTTGGTCACGAAGAAGCGGCAATGGGCGTTGTGCAAGTAGTACGTATTGTGCGTGCCGTGCACTTCAATGGCCTTTTGGATCCGAGCCCATTTGGCCACCAAACCTGGCGATGCATCCAACGGGGGATCCAAGCGAGACAAACTCCGCAGCGGCAAGCAATCAAACGCGATATCGACCGGAGGATGAGCCGCTGCAGTATCGTGCGATGCCGCAGTGGAGCGGTTGGTGACGGGCCTCGGATCGTGGCTCATGGTCGAAACCTCTTACAAGCCTGCGAATGCTTGATTGAGAAGATCGCGTTCTTCGAGTTTGTGGGATCGCAACGAACCGGTTGCTGGGCTGGCCGATTCGGGGCGGGAAACCAAGCTGAGGGGATGGCGTTTGACGATGTCATCGCCCCAACGCATCTTCACGAATTGCCAAGCTCCCATGTTGCTCGGTTCATCTTGGTACCAGACGACTGGCGTTCCTTCGGCATAGGGAGCCAAGGCGTTCATGACTTGCGAGACATCCATGGGGTAGAACTGTTCGATGCGGATCAGGGCGACCGAATCGTTGCCGAGCCGTTTGCGTTCTTCGAGCAAATCGTAGTAGGCTTTGCCGGTGCTCAAGATGATGCGCGAGGTCGGGCTCGTCTTGGGCCGATTGTCGGGCAGGATCTTTTCGAATCGGCCTTGGGAGATGTCTTCCAAAGTCGAAGTGCAACCGGGATGGCGCAGCAAGCTCTTAGGGGTGAGGACGATCAGCGGCTTGCTCCACTTGGAGCGAGCTTGGCGGCGGAGCAAATGGAAGTACTGCGCGGGAGTCGAGGGCTGCGTCACGATCACGTTGTGCTCGGCGGTGAGCAACAAAAACCGCTCGAGCCGTGCGCTGCAGTGTTCGGGGCCTTGGCCTTCGAAGCCGTGGGGCAGCAGCATGACCAATCGGCTCAGCCGTTTCCATTTGTCTTCGGCGCTGGTGATGAACTGATCGACGATGCACTGAGCGACGTTCCAGAAGTCCCCGAACTGGGCTTCCCAGAGGATGAGACCTTCGGGACAGTCCAAGCTATAGCCGTATTCGAAGCCGAGGACAGCGGCTTCGGAGAGGGGGCTGTTGACGATTTCGACGCGGCTCTGGTTGGGGCTCAAGTCCGCCAATGCCATGTAGCGTGCGTTGTTGTCGACGTCGTGCAGAACCGCATGGCGATGCGAGAAGGTCCCGCGTTCGACGTCTTGTCCGGTCATTCGAATGGGGTGGCCATCGAGCAGCAGCGAGCCAAAGGCGATCGATTCGGCGGTCGCCCAGTCTAATCGCTGACGACCGGCGGCCATTTCGCGGCGTTCTTCGAGCACGCGGGCGATCTTGCGGTGGGGATTGAAGCCCACGGGGACTTCGGTGAGTCGCTCGATGAGTTCCGTAGCCTTGGCCGCTGGGATCGAGGTTTCGACAGGATCGCTTGCCGGTTCGGCGCCTCCGAAGTAACCCGACCAGTAGCCGGTCATGGTTTGCAAGTCGTAGACGAACGGCTCGCTCTTTGCCAAATCGAATTCGCGCGACAAAGCCGCGTGGCGGCTTTCGGAGATCGCATCGGCTTCTTGTCGGGTCAAGCCGTTCATGCTGAGCAAGTGTTCGAGGTAGCTTTCACGAACTCCCTTGCGTGCATCGATGGCGGCGTACATCAGCGGTTGCGTGTAACGCGGTTCGTCGGCTTCGTTGTGGCCGAGTTTGCGATACGCGTACATGTCGATGACGACGTCTTTTTCGAACTCGCGGCGGAAATCCATCGCCAAGTTCACGACTTGTGCGACCGCTTCGGGGTCTTCGCCGTTCACGTGGAAGATGGGAATTTGGAGCATCTTGGCGATGTCCGTGGAGTAGGTGCAACTGCGGCCTTGGTCGGGCTCGGTCGTGAATCCGACTTGATTGTTGAGCACGATATGCAGCGTACCGCCGGTGCGGTAACCGGGCAGCTCGCTCAGGTTCAACGTTTCTTGCACGACCCCTTCGCCGATAAAGGCTGCGTCGCCGTGGATCAAGATCGTCATGTTGTCGGTGCGATGGACATCGCCATCGCGGTCTTGTTTGGCGCGGCAACGGCCCAAGGCAACCGGGTTGACGAACTCTAAGTGGCTGGGGTTGAAGCACAGCGAGATGTGGACCTTTTGACCGGTGCTGGTGGTCCAATCGCTGCTGTAGCCCATGTGGTACTTGACGTCGCCGCCCCCGCGGAACAGTTCGGGGTTGGGGTCGTCGAACGACCAGAAGATGCTTTGGGCGCGCTTGCCCATGATATTGGCCAGAACGTTCAAGCGGCCGCGGTGGGCCATGGCCATCACGACGTTCTTGACCCCGTGTTGGCCGGCGCGTTCCAGAGCCCGATCCAGCAATGGGATCAAGCTTTCGGAGCCTTCGAGCGAGAACGTTTTCGAGCCGGTGTATTTCTTGCGGATGAACTCCTCGAAGATCGTGGCATCGGCGAGTTTGGCATAGATCCGAGTTTGGACATCGCGCGAAAGTTGCAACCGGTTCTCGGTCGACTCCATCTTGCGCTGCAGCCAATCTCGGATGTTGCGATCGTCGATGTGCATGAACTGCGCACCGATGCTGCGGCAATAGGTGTTGCGCAGCTTCTCGATGATGTCGGCCATCGTGCGGCCGTTGGTGTATTGGATGTCCGGCCCGGTAAACGGACGGCGGAGATCTTCCTCAGTCAATCCGTAGGCCGCGGGATCCAGTTCATCGTGGCCTTTGCGAATCAGGCCCAGCGGATCGATCTTGGCCATCAAGTGACCGCGGACACGGTATTCGCGGACCAGTTGATCGACGCGTTCTTGCATGCGAGCAAGCCACAGCGCGTCGGGCAATGCTGTGTTTCCTTCGGCGGCGGCGGATTCCGGCGTCGCCAGAAATCCATTCGACTGCGCGGACAGCGAGAATTCCTCAAAGTATCGACGCCATCCTTCGGACACGCTGCCTGGATCGCGGATGTACTGCACGTATAAGTCGTCGATGTAATCGAGACTGGTATTCATTTGGCTCTGGATTCTCTGCAAAATGATGGAATGGATTGGCGAGGCAAACACCGGGACGCGGTGTGGCCGTAGCAGCGCGCTATCCATCCATTAGGAAAATTCGGGCGCTGGGGCAATCCCAAGGTTGAATTGTGGGGCGTTGTAGTCACCTTTGTGGAACTCGCTACGCCATTCGCGAGGGGGCTCTGTCCGCCACAGGCCGGCATCCTAGGTGAAGTTCGCCCAAATTATAGCCAGCCTGACCAGGGGCGATAATGGCGTTTCATCACGGAATCTAATTAAAAATCGGGGAGTCACCGGACCGCGGCGGCACGGTGTCGGCACGGTGGCGGGACGGCCGGCACACCCGCTCGTCAGGCTACAGAATTGCATTTTCTGTGCCGTGGCGGGGCCAAAACCGCGAGGATGGGATGGTTGGGGTGACGGCGGCAAGTTTGCCGGTCGCGAAGACTTTTCGGATTCGGAAAATTTTGCGGAAAGGGTCAAGTTTGCGGTTTGGAGGTTCGATACCACGAAAGCCGGGTCAGGAGGTGGCACATGCCCCTCACCCCGGAACCATCGAGTATGCGGCTCGATGCGATTTCTTGGTCTAACCACGGAAGTACTGACGTGAACCGCCTTGCAACTCTCAGTCTAGCGATTCTTTTGGCATCCCCGCTCAGCGCATGGGCTCAAGACATGCGACGAACTGGGGGAGGTCAGATGCCCATCAGCATCTCGAGCGGTTCGGCGCGGGCGTCCAATGTTCCTCGCCCCGCACGCCCCAACGTCGGTCGATTGGCTGCGGCGCGAACGTACCAAGAACCTGTCGTGGCCGAATCGGAGATGATCGTCGAACCCGGATACGATTCGGGTAGCGGCGTGATCTACGAAGAAGGTGGCTACGAAGGCGAAATGCCCGAAGGCACTTACTACGAAGACGGCTCTTACTACGAAGAGGGAGCTCATGTCGGTGGCCACTGCGAGAGCTGTGGCGACACTGGATGCGTTTCTTGCGGTTCCGGATTCCGCGGCGATGACTTTGATCTGTGCTACCCAGGCAGCGTCCCCACCAACCGCCAATTGGTGATCCGATTGCCGTCGCACGGCTGGGTCAGCGTCGATTATCTCGGATGGTTCGCCAGCGGCATGAACATGCCTCCGTTGGTAACCACTTCGCCTGCTGGAACCACCCAAGCCAACGCGGGTGTGTTGCCCAACGCACAGGTTTTGTTCGGTGGAGACAACAATACCTTGACCGATAGCATGAGCGGAACGCGGGTTCGCGTCGGGCTCTGGTCCACCATCTTCCCAAGCTTTGGTGCCGAAGGTGAGTACTTTGGATTCAACCAGCAATCGGAGATTTTCAACCAAACCTCGACCGGTTCGCCGATCCTGGCCCGTCCGTTCTACAACAATGTGACAGGTCTGCAAGACTCCGAATTGGTGGCCTTCCCGAATCTGTTGAGCGGTCGCGTGCAAGTCGAAGCGACGTCGCAATTGACGGCCGCTGCGGTTCGCTTTCGCAAGATCCTCTGCTGCAGCACCAAACAAGCTTGTTCGCCTTGGGATTGCGGACCGATCCCGGCGCAATCGCGAATCGATGCAACGCTCGGATGGCGCTATCTGCAACTGAACGAAGGCTTGACCATCCAAGAAGACCTCACATCCCTATCGACGGCCAACCCAGGAACGTTCTTGATCCAAGACAGTTTCACCACGTTCAATCAATTCAACGGTGCCGAGTTTGGATACCAATGGACTGGGCGTCGCGGTTACTGGACCCTCGACAACATCATGCGATTGGGCATCGGTGTAAGCAACCAACAATTGACGATCGCTGGCTCGACGCAAAATCCGAAGGGATCGACCTCAGCCAACGGCGGATTGCTGGCTCAACCGGGCCGCAACATCGGCAGCTACAACCGCCAAGAGCTCGGGGTCGTGCCTGAGATCGGAGTCAACATCGGATACCAATTGACGCAACGCTTGAAGCTCAACCTCGGTTACACCGCGATCTACTGGAGCAACGTTTTGCGTCCTGGAGATCAAATCGACAACACCGTCAACCCGAACTTGTTGCCTCCATCGTTGGGTGGAAATGCTTTCATGGGCCAGCCCTTCGCCGTTCGGGACACCGATTACTGGGTGCAAGGCTTGAGCATCGGTGGCGAATACCGCTGGTAAATGCTGCGAAATGGGTCCCGCGAGGCGGGCTCCGTCGGAACTCTCGGAAAATCACGAAAGGCTTGCGCGATCGATGGTCGATGCAAGCCTACGTGCAATTAGGGGCGCGGCAATTCGGGACCGGTTCGGTGTTCGGCCAGTTCTCTGGCTCGAATGCTAGTAAACCCCTGGTGGCATAATTGCGAAGTCAATCATTTTCTGTACCATCGGCATGGACGCTCGAGGGACGCTTAGCCGCTTCTCCTGGGTGTCTATCATCATGAGGCGTAACAGAGAGGTCTAGTCATGTCGGGATTGTGGAAACGTTTGGTTTCGATGCTCAGTGGTGCTCGTCGGCTCGAATCCGCCGAGGTCCTTCAGCGACGCAAGACCCGTGCCCGCCGCCGTTTGCGTATGGAAATGCTCGAGCATCGAGCCATGATGGCCGCCGATGTTCGCGGCGTCGTGTTCCAAGACCTCACCAACAACGGCTTGGATGCCGGCGACCCGCGATTGTCGGGCGTTACTGTCGCCCTCATCCGAGACGGTGGCGACGGGATCTACAACCAAGGCAGCGGCGACGATGTCGTGGTTGCGACCACCACCTCGGCCGCGACCACCGGCGCATACTCGCTCGCGACCAACACGGCCGGACTCCACTTTGTCGTCCAGACCTCGGTGCCCAACGGTCTGATTCAACTCCCGAGCCAGCGCGTTCAAAGCGTTGATGTGACTGCCGGCGACCTGCAGGAAGCCAACGTTCAGACGCTCGACTCGATGCAAACGCAGCAGTCGGTGGTCGCCAGTTTCCCCAACAGCACGCCAACGTCGTCCGCCGTGGCGGCTCCTGAAGCCGTCGGCGGCGAACGGGATATCTTTGCCAATGCGACCTCGGGTGATCTCAACATTGCAGCCAACTCCAACTCCAACCCCGGAGTTTTGGTCTTCAGCGTCGGCGCTGGAGCGAATGGAACGCGTCTGGTCACGTACGACGGCACCGACAGCAACGCGACCACCCTCAACAATACCGGGTTGAACAACCTCGATCTAACATCGGGAGGTACGGCCAACGGATTCCGATTCCTCATCGGTGGAGAAACCGGCACTCAACTGACCATCCGCATTTTCAGCGGTGCCAACGCTTCGACTCGAAGCGTAGCGATCCCGGTCACAGCAGGCGCCCTGGCCACCGCCACCTTGGACATCCCGTTCGCGGACTTCACGACTTCCAGTGGCACCGGAGCCAACTTCGCAAGTGTCGGGGCGATTCAATTCGAAGTCACCGGTCCCGATTCGGCCGATGCGATCATCGATTCGTTTGGAACCATCGGTCCGACGATTCTGACTCGCAACTTTGCAAACTTGACCCCGATGAGCATCGGCAATCAGATTTTCGCCGATCGCAACAACAACGGGTTGTTCGATACCGGGGCGACGCCACCCGAAGTCGGTGTGCCCAACGTGGCCTTGCAACTCTTCGTGGATACCAACAACAACAGTTCCTACGATCCGGGTGTGGATCAACCCGCGCTCAATAGCTCCAACACCGCCATCACCACGACGTCGAACGCCTCGGGCATCTACAACTTCGACAATCTGTTCCCCGGAAACTACTTTGTCGTCATTCCAGCGACGCAGTTCGCTTCCGGCGGCTCGGCTTTTGGCCACGTGGTGAGCTCGACCATCCCATCGGGAACGACCAACAACAGCAACACCGGATCGGCTATCAACGGCGGTGGTGTCGTGTCGACCCTCGTGTCGCTAGTCGCTGGCGGCGCTCCGACCGATGACGGCGATACGAACCCCAACTCGGACAACTCGATCGATATCGGCCTGTTCTCTCAATACGACGTGACGGTTTCCAAGACGACCACGGCCACCACCGCTGCCGCGGGCTCCACGATCACCTACACGCTCACCGCTCGCAACGATGGGCCTGGACCTGCGACCGGTGTGTTGCTCACCGATGATCTGCCCGATGGCGTCCAAGTCATCAGCGCGACATCCGACGTCGCAAACGACGTGATCACCATCCCATCCACAGCCCAAGACACCAATGGCGCGAATCCCGACAACTTGACCGTCAGCGTCGGCACGCTCAATGCCAGCGCCACCGCGCAGCGCACTATCACGATCATCGCTCGCGTCCTGCCCGATACCGTCGGTACCGGCAGTCCGCTTTCGATCAACAATGCGGTGACGATCAGCGCCCTCGGGGTCGAAACCGGTTCGCTCACCAACAACAGCTCGGTTTCCTTGCCCGTCACGCGTAACACGAGCTTGAGCTTGACCAAGGTCGGCACACCCGCCGGCGTGGTCTTGGGAAGCAACATCACGTACACGCTGACGCTGCGCAACCAAGGACCTTCGAGCGCGACCAACGTCGTCATCAACGATACCTTGCCGACCGGTTTGGACTTGATCTCGGTCAACTCCAACCAAGGAACTGCGACTCCGACGCAAGGTGCCGGCAACGCCGCCGATAGCTTCGTGGTCAACGTCCCATCGGTAGGGGTCGATAGCCCAGCGGTCGACACCGATGTCATTGTGACCGTCATTGCACAAGTCCTGCCGACGTTCTCCGGTACATCGATCCTCAACACGGCTACCGCAGATAGCGTCGAATCCAATCCGGTGTCGGCCGACGCGACGAACAATATTCCGCGACTGATCGATTGGGCGGTCACCCAGACCGTGGTTACCAATCCAGCATCGACCACCACGCCTGCGACCGCGGCTCCTGGCTCGACGTTGACGTACACGATTCAGGCTCGCAACGAGGGTCCCAACGATGCGACCACCGTGCGGCTCACGGATAACCTGCCGGACGGCATCCGCGTGCTGAGCGCTACCTCCAGCGATTCAACCGATGTCATCACCATTCCGGCTTCGGCTCAAGACACGACCGCGGCGAATCCCGACGACATCATCGTCGATATGGGGAACATGGTAGCGGGCAACAACGGATTGACCACGATCACCATCGTCGGTGTGGTGCTGCCAGGCACGGTTGGAAACTTCACCAACATCGCCTCGATTACCACCACCGATACCACGACCAACTTTGAGAATGCGTCGACCCTGGGCAACAACACCAGTTCGGTCGCCGTAAACACCCCGCGCACCGTCGATCTCGGAGTGACCAAAACCGGGCCGTCGAACGCCATCGCCGGCAATACGATCACGTACAGCCTGAGCGCAGTCAACAACGGACCCTCCGATGCGATCGGAGTGCGGGTCACCGACAACATCCCGGACGGAATCCGAGTTCTCTCGGCCACATTGAACGGCACGTCGATCACCATCCCCGCTTCGGCCTCCGACAACGTCGCCGCGAACCCGGATGACCTCGTGTTCAACGTCGGCAACCTCGCTTCCGGAGCCACTCTCAACACGCTGCAGATCGTCGCTGCTATCCTGCCTGCAACTCCGGCTGGCTCGCTGATCAATTCGGCCGTCATCAGCACCACCGATACGGCGACGGTTGACAACTCAGCAGCTAACAACACGTCGAGCATCACGACCACGTTGACATCGCAAAACGATGTGGCCATCACCAAGTCCGGTCCGAACAGCGTGCAAGCTGGAACGACACTGACCTACACGTTGAACGTCACGAACAACGGGCCATCGACCGCGACCAGCGTTAGCGTCAGCGATGTGTTGCCCACCGGCGTCACCTTTGTTAGCGGCACGTCGCTGATCGGCACCACGACTGCCGGCACCGTAACCAATAACAACGGCACCGCGAGCGTCACCATTCCCACCCTGAACCCAGGTGAGACCGCCATTGTGACCCTGTTGGCCAGCATCCCCAATACGCAAACGGGAACGCTGTCCAATGCTGCGACCGCTACCGCCGCCAACGATTCCAATTCGGCGAACAACACCAGCAGCACCATCACGACCAACGTTACGCCTCCACCGCCAGTCAATGTCTCGGGGCGAATCTACATCGATGCCAATCGCAACAACGTCAACAACGCGGGCGACGGTGGCATCGCCAACGCATCCGTGCGCTTGGTCGGAACGCCTTTGGGTAGCTCCACGCCGGTGACGCTCACCACCACCACCGACGCGAATGGCAACTACTTGTTTGCCAACGTCAGCCAAGGAACCTACACGTTGTCGGTGACGCAGCCACCGGACTTTGTGTTCGCAGCATCCAACCCCGGCTCGACTGCGGGAACGGCTGGCACGTTGCAGATCAGCAACATCAACCTGAACGCCAACTCTACCGGCAACGACATCGGATTCACGCGGGTCTTTAGCAAACGTTTGTTCTTGGCTTCGTCGCCCAATCCGTAATCGCTGAATGGCCAGAAGCGGTCGCTGCTTTGCGATCGCTCGGTGCGGAGAACTGCTGATGCCTTCGCGGCTGCGAGGAACCTCATGAGCCAAAACAAAATCACCATCGTTGGGATCGGGGACGATGGTGCTCCCGGCTTGACCCAGCACGCGCTCGATGTGATCCGCAATGCGAAGCGGCTGATGGGGTCGTCTTCGCTGCTCGGTCGCTTCCCCGAGTTCCGCGGGCCGACCGAAGTCCTCACCGCCGATCTGGATCGGTTGGCCAAGACCCTCGATCGCGCCGAGTCGGGTACCGTGGTGCTCGCCAGCGGCGATCCGCTCTTCTACGGCATGGCCCGCTTTCTTTGCGATCGGCTGGGCAAGGACCGTTTCGAAGTCCTGCCGCACGTCAGCAGCATGCAATTGGCATTCGCTCGCGTGAAGGAAAGCTGGGAAGAAGCCTACTTGACCAACCTTGCGACCCAGCCGCTCGATCGCGTGGTCGAACACATTCGCACCGCCGAAAAGGTCGGCTTGTTCACATCCGAAGACGTTCCGCCGCAACGCCTCGCCGAAGCCTTGATTGCGGCTGGCGTGACCTACTTCACCGCCTATGTCTGCGAGAACTTGGGTTCGCCCGACGAACGGGTTACGCGAGGCTCGATCGCCGATGTCGTGGGGCAGCGGTTCTCGCCGCTGAACGTAATGGTCTTGGTCCGGCACGATGGAGCACCCGATCAAGTCGCTGCGGCCAAGCTGCGACGTTTGTTCGGCAATCCCGATGAGCTCTTCCGCCAAAGCAAACCCAAACGCGGGCTGTTGACCCCGAGCGAAGTGCGTTCCATCGCGTTGAGCGAGTTGAATCTCAAGCCGACTTCGATCGTGTGGGACATTGGCGCGGGGAGCGGTTCGGTGGCGATCGAAGCCGCTCAAATCGCTCGTTCTGGGCGCGTGTATGCCATCGAAATGGATGCCGAGGATTACGGCATGCTGATGGACAACGCCAAGCAGTTTTCGGTGCCCAACGTGGTGGGGGTGCTCGGCGAAGCTCCTGGGGCGTGGGCCAATCTCCCCGATCCCGACGCGATCTTTATTGGAGGAACCGGCCGATCGGTCAGCGATCTGGCCGCCGCTTCGTGGCAGCGTTTGCAGCGCGGCGGGTGCTTGATCGCCAACGTGATGAGCATGGAGTATGCCTCCGCCCTGCAGCAACTGATGATCGGAACGTTTCGCGTCGAGCCCCGTTTGTGGATGATCCAGATTTCGCGAGGGATCTACCAACTCGAAAAACATCGGCTCGAAACGGCCAACCCGAACTTCTTGATCAAGGCAGTCAAGGAGTGATTGCCTGCGAGCCTTCCTTCCTCGTGCTCGTCGTCGATCCCGAGATAAACGGGTAGTGGATCTTGCTAAAGATCCCGAACGCTATGAAGCGAGCTTGGCCCTGAATCAATCGGACGCGATCGAGCGGATGGTGGCGGGAACGAGGTTTGGATTGGTTGAGGCGTGGGGAGGTGCGGGATCTTTAACAAGATCCACTACGGGGTGCGGGAT
>JBKCUI010000146.1:0-16012 GCA_046318495.1 Pirellula sp.
GAAAACGTACAAGATGCGTCTCCCACCCAACGTTCCGGTGAAAGACTTCTGGTCCGTTATTGTGTATGACAACCAAACCCGGTCGATGATTCAGACCGATCAGAAGGCGCCCAGCGTGACCAGTCAAGAGAAGGACCTCAGGAAAAACGCCGACGGTTCGGTAGACGTTTATTTCGGCCCCAAGGCACCCAAAGGATATGAGAACAACTGGGTGCAGACACTGCCAGGCAAAGGCTGGTTCATGATTTTGCGCCTCTATGGCCCGCTTGAACCCTGGTTCGACAAGACCTGGCGGCCTGGCGAGATCGAACTGGTGAAGTGATTTCCAAATGCGGGACGCATGCGCAGGACAGCAACGCCTAGCTAGGATACGAATACCCGTTTTCGGTCCTCCTCCGTGAACCGCTGTGCGGATCTAGCTACCAGCGCATGCGTGTTCACTTCTTTTGACGAGAAATGCAAACCGCGACTGGCATCGTTGCCGACGCTTTTCCTGGATTGCTTCTAAAGTCGCGAAATCCCGACGTGGATGCAGTCATCATGCGTTATCGTTGAGGAGACAGATCGCGGCATCTCGATGCATCGAGCTAGTTCGGCGATGTTGGTCGTGGCGGCAACATCGCGCAGGTCCATAGCGGGCGACGCGAAACGGAAGGCAGTACCAGGATGCACAACGATTCAAAATGGTTGATTCCGTTGCTGATTGTCATTCTAGGCTTCCCCTATTTGATCTTATTCGTTCGCTTGGTTCGGATCCTCACCTTCGAAGCCGGCGCATCGGAGAATCCGTACCCCGGTTCCGAGGACCCGATTGGTCCTGAGTTTGCTTTTCCTCTCTTTCTGCTCAGCATCGCCGTTTCGATCCTCCCTATTCTGATCTCGCGAAAAACGCTTCGCACGAAGGCGTTGATCTTGCTCGCGGTGACGGCCGTGCACGTTGTCGGGTACCCTATGTTCATCGTTTTCGCGTTCGCCTGCGCCGGCGTGGTGACCGGGCGTTCTGTGTGATGCGTGCGAGCCAGGATGCTGGTCCAAGATTGCGGTATTTGTCATCGTCGTCCCACCAACGGAGCGAACGCAGGTGTATGGCATGCAATGCCGTTACCCCCAGGCAGTCGAAAGAAATCGAGGGAAACGCCGAAGGTTTTCGGTGGTATACTGAGGGTCAAAAACCTTTTCCCAAAACGTGGTTCGATGATACGATTCTTGCTCGTGTCGTTCCTAACGCTGCTGCCCAACCTTGTATTGGCCGACCACCCGAACGTCGTCGTTTTTCTCGCCGATGACGCCGGTTGGGGCGACTTGAGTCACTCTGGGAATCGCATGGTGGCCACGCCAAGGATCGACTCGATCGCCAAGGAAGGTGTGTCGCTGGAATCCTTTTTCGTTCAACCTGTTTGTGCGCCAACGCGCGCCGAGTTCCTGACAGGGCGGTGGCATGGTCGGAGTGGCGTGCGAGGCGTTTCCTCTGGGTTGGAACGACTCGATTTAAGTGAGAGAACGATTGCGGACGCCTTTCACTCTGCCGGCTACGCAACCGGTGCGTTTGGCAAATGGCACAATGGCAGCCAGTGGCCCTACCATCCTCGGGCTCGCGGATTCGACGAGTACTTTGGCTATTCCTCCGGACATTGGGGGGAGTACTTCGATGCCCCTCTTGAAGAGAACGGGAGAATGACCCGAACTCACGGTTACATCGTGGATGTATGTACCGATCGAGCTCTTGAATTCATCAAGCGAAGCCGAAACAAGCCATTCTTTTGCTACGTTGCGTTCACTACCCCGCATACGCCATGGGCGGTGCCGGCCGAGGACTGGGCGCGATTTCAGGACAAGCCCATCCTTCAGAGGGCTACCGATGCGTCACGAGAAATCGCCGATGAAACGCGTTGTGCCCTCGCGATGATGGAGAACCAGGATTTCAATGTGGGTAGGGTCTTGGACTGTCTCAAGCAACAAGGATTGCACGACAACACCATCGTTGTCTATTTCTCGGACAACGGTCCGAACAGCCACCGATGGAACGGCGGGATGAAGGGCAAGAAAGGGAGCAACGATGAAGGCGGTGTGCGTTCCGTTTGCTACATGCGCTGGCCGAAAAAGATTCCCAAGGCCCACTCGGTCTCACAGATCAGCGGCGCTGTGGATTTGCTACCAACACTGACCTCGTTGGCAGGGGTGGGACATGCTGGGCAAAAACTGCTCGATGGTCGTGATCTGACTCCGTTGCTCATGAAGCAATCGACGGACTGGCCGGACCGCATGCTGTTCAACACATGGGCTGCAGGCGCCAGTGTTCGCAATCAAACGCACCGTCTCGATGCAGCGGGACAACTCTTCGACATGATCGCCGATCCCGGGCAGAAATCGCCGATCAACAAACAGCATCCCGAACTCGCCAAGAAGCTGACCGACGAACTCGAGAAGTGGCGACGCGATGTCTATGGTGAGAACGTCGATCCAGCGCCGCCCAAGGCAGCGAACCAAGCGGGGTTGGGCAGCAACCCTGGGACCGCGATTGATCCGCGGCCAATCCCGGTCGGCTATCCCGAGTTTCCGGTCACGATGCTTCCGGCCCGCGACGGCCAGCCTTTCGGTCAAGTGCAACGCAGCAGCACGGCGCCGAACTGTTCGTACTTTGTCGATTGGACGACGAAAAAGGACCGCATGGTCTGGCTGGTCGAGGTTCATTCGGCTGGAACGTATTCCGTTGCGATCGACTACACGTGCAAGCTCTTGGATGCGGGCTCGACGATTGAAGTGAGTTGCCTGGATGCCAAACTCACAGGAAAAGTCATGCCAGGCTGGGATCCGCCCCTCTACGAGAACCAAGACACCCTGCCCCGTCCACCCGGTGAAAGTCGGATGAAGGACTTCGCAACGCTTGCACTGGGCACGATTCGTTTGCCGGCTGGCCAAGGCCCGTTGGTGCTCCGCGCCCTCGACATCCCAGGAGAGTCCGTGATGGATGTCCGAAGAATCACACTAACTCTCCTCGAAGAGAATCTATGATGCCACTTGGGGGAGATCGGTCGATGGAAGCAGGATTCAAGGTGAATTGCATGGAGTGCATCGCGTGTCCTCTTGGGCGATGTCCTAGGATGTCGGTGATCCTACGTGTTTTGGCTTGCTTTGGGTTGCTCCTCGCGTTGGGTTGGGGCCGCGCGGACGCAGCCGATCGCGATCGTCCCAACATTGTGTTTTGCTTCGCCGATGATTGGGGGAGGCATGCCAGTGCCTATGCCAGGCTAGAAGGTCGAGCCTGCGTCAATGACGTTATCCAAACGCCAAATTTCGATCGCGTTGCGAGCGAAGGTGTTTTGTTTCGTCACGCGTTTGTCTCGGCTCCGAGCTGCACGCCGTGCCGCAGCGCACTGCTCTCGGGGCAGCACTTCTGGCGCACGGGGCGCGCCTCGATCCTGCGCGGCGCCGTTTGGGACGGATCCAATCCGGCCTATCCGTTGCTGTTGCGCGACGCGGGATATCACATCGGACAGACGTACAAGGTTTGGAGCCCGGGCACGCCAGAAGATGCACCTTACGGCGGCAGCCAATTCGCGTACGAAAAAGCAGGTGGCAGATTCAACCGGTTTTCGCACAACGTCACAGCGATGGTCCAGCAAGGCAAGACGATCGAGGAAGCCAAAGAGGTCCTATACGACGAAGTGCGGGGCAACTTCGATGCTTTCCTGGCGGATCGAAAACCGGGGCAGCCGTTCTGTTATTGGTTCGGTCCGACTGAGGTTCATCGAACATGGGTCAAGGGCTCGGGCAAAGCGTTGTGGGGGATCGATCCCAATGCGTTCGCAAACAAGATGCCTCCGTTTCTGCCAGACGTACACGAAGTGCGCGAGGACTTGGCCGATTACTTCGGAGAGATTCAGTCGTTTGATGCCGCCCTGGGAATTTTGCTTCGCAAGTTGGAGGCGATCGGCGAGTTGGAACAGACGCTTGTCGTCGTCAGCGGGGATCACGGCGCGCCCGGCTTCCCTCACGGCAAGTGCAATCTCTATGACTTTGGCGCCAGTGTCCCCTTGGCGATTCGCGGAGCGGGGACGGTAGGCGGTCGAGTTGTCGATGATTTGATCACGTTGCCGGATCTAGCACCGACGTTTCTTGAGTTGGCCGGAGCGACGATTCCGGAATCGATGACCGGACGCAGTTTGCGATCGTTGCTCGTTTCAACGCAAGATGGGCGGGTCGAGCCGGATCGCGATGCCGTGTTCATCGGTCGCGAGCGACACGTCGAGAATGCGCGAGCCGACTTTGCGCCGTATCCCCAGCGTGCGATTCGGACGCATGATTTTCTTTACATCGTCAATTTCCGCCCCGAACGCTGGCCGCTAGGCGACCCCTATCGACTCGACGGGGAACGTCCGCCGAGCCCCTTGGAATTGACGCAGCAGACGCGCGCCACGTTGCCGGATGAGGACGCGGGACCGACCAAGGCATGGCTCGTCGGCGTGCGCAACGATCCCAAGTGGAAAAGCCATTTCGATTGGGTCTATGGCAAACGCCCTCGGGAGGAGTTGTACGATCTCAAGGCGGATCCGCATCAAACGCGGAACCTGGCGAACGATCCGGCGTATGCTAAACAACGCGTTGCATTGGAACAGCGACTCATGGAGGAGCTTCGTCGCACAGGCGACCCACGTTTGGTCGACGACGGGAAGTTCTTCGAGACGCCACCGATGTCTGGTCCCGTGATCGATGAGAATCTACCTGGCAAGAGAGACTGATATCCGCCCTTCCTGAGACCTCAGGGGGGCCATGGGACACTGCCGTGTTGAGTGATCGCCCTCCAACAAATTGGCTTATCGGAAATCTGTACCCCGGTTCCAAGGACCCGATTGGTCCTGAGTTTGCTTTTCCTCTCTTTCTGCTCAGCATCGCCGTTTCGATCCTCCCTATTCTGATGTCGCGAAAAACGCTTCGCACGAAGGCGTTGATCTTGCTCGCGGTGACGGCCGTGCACGTTGTCGGGTACCCTATGTTCATCGTTTTCGCGTTCACCTGCGCCGGCGTGGTGACCGGGCGTTCTGTGTGATGCGTGCGAGCCAGGATGCTGTTTGTTGGTCCATGATCGCGGTATCCGTCATCGTCCTCCTATCGTAAGCAAGATCCTCATGAAGCCGCGCAGCGCATACCGTCTCGACGTTTGCTTCGAACTCTCATCTGGTCATGGGGTGCGTGCTTTGTTGTGGTGTATGGCGTTGTTGTGGAGTGTGCATCCGCTGGCCGCACGCTCGCAAGATGCCATCGCTAAAGAGGGTCGCTTCACCTGCGACGAACGTGGCCGAATCATCGGATGGACTTACTACGGACGCGCGGGACTACGGCAATCTGCACCGCCGAACGTTTCCGATCTCGTCAGCGTCGAGATTTCCTATGGGACGGTCCTGACGGAAGAGGACGTTGCGTTTTTGTCGACACTTGAGAGCGTCAAGCAATTGTCTTTCGGCGGAAATCTCAGCGACGAATATGTGGTCATCCAAGGTAGCACCTCACCGCTGTCCAAATTGAAGCAGCTTGAAAGCTTGTTTCTTTGCAAGCGAGATATGTGCGATCGCGATCTTGAGTTCCTGGCCGAGCTTCCCAACCTTCAAGCTCTTGAGTTTCTCTCGGGTCCGAATCCTTGGAATCAAGAAGGTCCGAGCGTCACGGACGCTTGTGCGGAGTCGATTCGGCGCGCCACATCGCTGCGCTGGCTGGTAATCGATGGCGATGCGAATCTGTCCGATCGGTTCATCGATGGCATCACGCAAGACTTGAAGGACCTCGAGTCTCTCGACATGAACTCGGAGCTCATGACCGACCTCGCATTGCAGTGGATCGCGGAGCGATGCGGCAATCTGCGTTCGCTCGACTTGTGGTCCAAACACTTCACCGACCAAGGCGTCGCGTCTTTGGTCGCAGCCAAGAAGCTCGAAGAGATCTGGCTTGAATGCCCTTTGCTCACACACGCATCGGTGAGCAGCCTCGCGAACATGACTCAGCTTCGACGTCTTCTGATCACCGCCCCCACCATCACAGATGAGGTGGTGCAGAAGGTCGCAAAGCTACATCAGTTGGAAATCCTTTGCTTGAGGGACACTCCGATGTCGGACGAGCAGTTTGCGATGTTTGCGAATCATCCGACGTTGGAGTCGATCTTCGTGCAAGGACGAAATCTCTCCACCGAGAAGGTCATGCAAGTCATCGCGACGATGCCCAAGCTAGACCATCTGGACCTCGGAACTACCAAGCAGGCTCAAAGAGACGTCCAGCGGTTTCTGGCGAATCGCAAGGCGGCCCGCGGCACCCGCAAGTAATCTAACTCCATCGGGCGTACATTCGCAGAGCGTGTGGGTGCGTTGCACTGACATTGCAACACGTTTGGCTGGGAATGCCAGGCTCGCGATACGACGTGCGACGAGTTGTGCCTAGCCAGGAGTTTGGCGTTGGCATTCCTTTCGTTTAGCGATTCATCGACATAGGGGAAAAACGATGCACCGACAAATCCGACAGCCACATGGGTTCCGAATGAGTCGACGCGCTTCCTTGGTGTGTGGGGCGATCGGGGCGTATGGAATCGCAAGCGGTATTTCGCGAGGCAGCGACGATCAGCCTGCGATCCCCATCATCGACTGCCATACGCACTTCTACGATCCGAGTCGTCCGCAAGGAGTGCCGTGGCCCGATCCCAAGGATGCGAGTTTGTACCGGACGGTTTTGCCCGACAGCTTTAAACGCCTAGCGCAACCTCTGGGCATCGTGGGAACGGTGGTGGTTGAGGCCAGCGCGTGGGTCGAAGACAATCAGTGGTTGCTGGATTTATCGGCGAGCGATCCGTATCTGCTGGGGATCGTCGGACGGCTCGATTTCGCGTCGGATGCGTTTCCCGAACAGTTAGTGCGTTTTGCTCGCAACCGCCGTTACCGTGGGATTCGCGTGTTGACGCAGGAATTGCTCGGCAAGGGCACGGGTGACGAGAGCCAAGGGGCTGACAAGCGGCTCGAGCACTGCAAGCTATTGGCCGCGCATGATTTGGAGTTGGATGTGAACGGAGGGCCGGAGACGCCTCAGCATGTTGCAACGCTGGCAGCCCGCATCCCGGAACTTCGCATCGTGATCAATCATGTGGGCAATCTGCCGATCGATGGCCGCGAGCCGCCACAAGCGTGGACCGAAGGGATGGAGAACGCAGCGAAGCAGCCCAATGTCTTTTGCAAAGTATCAGCGTTGGTCGAGCAATCCAAAACGCGGCCGGCGCCAGAGCACGTTGCGTACTATGCGCCGGTCTTAGATACCCTGTGGCGAGTGTTTGGCGAGGACCGATTGATCTTTGGCAGCAACTGGCCGGTCTCTGATCTGGGCGCGCCTTTGGAGACGGTGGTTCATCTGGTTCGAGAGTACTTCTTGGGGAAAGGGGAGAGAGCCGCCAGGAAGTTCTTCTCTGAGAACGCCCACCATGCCTATCGATGGCCGGGGTAACAAACAAGATGTGGACGCCATCGCCAGATGGTGGAGGATTCGTTCCCATGCGAGGGTATCGCATTGGGGATGCAAACGGCGTTGCGACGATCCTGCGGTGTGGGTCGGAGCGTAAAGCAGTTGGGCATGGCCCATGGAGGCAGTCCGGTCCGAAGCGTGGCGGGAGTCTCCATCGTTTGGTCGATCGCAGCCATTTTCATTAGGGCTTGGAAACCAGCGCGTGGACGAGTTCGGGAGGCTCTGCTACACTCGACTCAGAGATCAAGAAAGATGTTCATGAATGCCAATTCGACTGTATCTCGAGCCGCCGTTCGCCTGGGTTGCTCATGTCACGAACGATCGCGGTTATGCCGAGTTGAAAAGGGGCGCGTCATGCGATGGCTAGTTTGGCTGGGGTGGTTTCCGCTCTGCGTAGTCGGCCTGTTTGGCTGCAACACAGGGAAGCGAGACTCGGCGCCCGATTCCGATGCAGCGAACGGAACTTCTGCTGCAGCAGCGGGTGGTGCGGAACTCGGACGGCCTGGACGCGAGGGCGCTCGTGCGGCTGTGACATCCGAAGAGAAATCCAAAGAGAAAGAAGTCGCGAGTTCGAATCCGTCATGGTGCTACGGTCAAGGCTTGCGATATCTGCGCGCGCCGCAGGTTCGAGAAATCAAGCTACCGGAGATGTATGGCGCCAATGCCATTTGGGGAGCGACGGGGCGAGACCATCAAGGCCATATTTACTTTGGGGTGGCTGCGGCGGGTGTCGAGGATCCGTCGGCAAGGCTACTTCGGTACTCGCCCAAGGAAGAACGGTTCGAAGACTTGGGGAGCGTCAATAGCCAACTAGATCGATTGAAGTTGCGCAAGAGAGATCCGTTTCCCGAGACCCAGATGAAGATCCACAGCAAGATCTACGAATCGGGCGATGGGCGAATCTATTTTTCGACCCAGGACGAGCATGACGAATCCGGCGATGGCAGCAAAAACGCGTTGTTCGGAGGACGACTGTTCTCCATGGATATCAACACCCAGCAATGGCAAAGTCCATTTGCGACGCCCGAAGGACTGATCGCGACTGCCGCAGGCCCGCGTTATGTCTATAGCTTGGGGTACTTTGGACATGTTGTGTATCAGTACGACACCAAGAAGCGAAGCACTAGGTCGATCGCGTTGGGTACCTACCGCGGACATGTATCGAGGAACTTGTTCATCGATCACCGCGAGCACTGTTTTGCTATTCGGCTGAAGGAATACAACGGATCCGAGAGCAGCGGAGTTTCGGAGATCGATGGAGTGCGCGTGCGAGCGTCGCTGGTCGAACTGGATACCGAGTTATCGGAAGTCTCCGAATGGCCGCTGGAAGACTACCAGCCGTCAGCAGATCTTGACTCTCACGGCTTAACTGGCTTTGCGAAGTTCACCGATGGAAGCATCGTTTTCGTAACGCACAGTGGCGCGATATGGCGATTGGTGATGGGTGGAAAGACTTCCAAGCTAGAACGCTTGGGTTGGGCGCATCCAGACGGCCCCGGAGCGTGCGAATCGCTGTTCGCTCCGACCGGCAAGGACTTCGTGATGGGATTCACCCAGTTGGCGTCTGGGCGCTACGAGTGGTTTGTGTTTGATGTGAAGAATAAACGTTCGACGATTTTGCGATTGTCCACCCCGAGTCGGGAAGCGCTGTCGAACCCCAAATTGTTGGTCTATGGAAGCGATACGTTGGACGATTCGGGCCGGGCTTATGTCGTTGGGTGGAAGCCTGAGGGGAGCAGGTTTGTTCCAGCCATTTTTCAGTTGTCTTGGGATGCCAATTAAATGTTCAATTCAGGCAAGGCGAGGCCCGGACCAATCCAGGTGAGCGGGACTCTCGCGAAAAACTGGCCTTACAGTGTGTCGTGGCATGGGATCTCAAAGCTCCTCATCACCGTCATCGCTTGGCTGGGGCTTTTGTGCTCGGAGGAGATCCGAGCACAAAAGGAACCCCCAAGGATCGAAGATCAGATTCCAGAGTCGCTGGCCGATGACGAAGATGTTCTGGTCATGGCGGATCGGCTCAAGAATCTTCGGTTGAGCGAAAGTCGATTAGGGGATGCCCACCCAGCGATGAAGTCGATTCGAGTTCAGATCAAAAAGCTCGAACGTGAACTTCGTGATCGCATTGAGGAAGGGGGCGATGATCCGTCTGCTGATCCAGGTACGAATTCACTGGACTCGCAACCGCGAAATCGAGCGGACCGAATCAAGGAAGCTGGGACGCCTTCTGTGCCGAGGATGCAGAACGACGACAAGAGGTTCGGACCGGGGAATGCATCTCGCGGTAAAGGCATGGAGTCGGCGCGCGATTCTTCTAAGTGGAGCGATGACTTAAGGTCGAAATGGGGAGCTAGGATCAATCAGTTGGATTTGCAATCCTCGACCCCCTTTGTTTGGAGGGAAGCATTTCCGCAACTGCGTTGGCAACGCTTGCACCGGGTCGGCGCGTTCCCTGCCATGGGAGCCCTTTGGGGCATGGAAACCGTCGGGGAATCGCAATCCAGTTGCCTTTGGAGATGGCAAGACCATGAGATGGCTCGACAGAAATTCGTGGTCCTAGAACTACCTGGGCGAATGCACGATTTGGAGTTTGATACGGATTTTGAAGCCAATGGCTATGCTTACGTCGTTGCGACAGGGGATCGATCCAGTGATGGAATCTCGTCGGTCGATGTTTGGAGATATACATTTTCCACAACACCACCGTTTCGCCTCGAATCGAATTCTGCACTGCGACTAGCCAGCGGTACTACGCAAATCGCGGAGGGATTGGACCTGCGTCGCGGCAACGATCGCGAGTGGCTTTTGGAACTCGGGGAGTCTAGCTCCTTTCAATGTCAGATACCGGGGTGTCGAGCATTCGAAACCAGACCAGGAGTATGGAAATGGCGGATCGATTCAGGCGGCGAAAAGATACCGCAGGTGGCTGGCGAAACAAAACCTTTATCGGATGCCCTCGCGAACACCGAGCCGAAAACCGAGGCAGCGAGTGGTGTTGGGACAGGCTCGGAGCTGGATCGCAAGCCGGAGGAGTCGCGTGCCAAGCCGATTCCCGCTCCGGTTTGGAAAGTCGTGTTTACCGCGGATCAGATCGAATTGATCGATCTCGAAGGTGGGCAAGCAAATCGCGCATTGCCCAACCCATACGGTATCGAAGAAGTGTTGGGGATCTCGGTTGAACGCACTGCCCTACCCGATCAGATCGCCATCACGGCGATCGATCGCCGCGGTGGAAGAGCTATCGAGATCTTTGGGAATGCTACGAACCTGGGCACACGTGTTTCGACCTTGACCAGTCGGAACATGACGGCGATGGGTGTCGACAGCAATGGGCAGTTGCTAGCGATCGAAGCAGGTCGAATGCCCATGCGTTTGACTCGCCCCTTGAAGCTTGATAATGCCGTTGGCATGCCCACGCGTTTGTCCCAGTCTGGCTGGTATCGGTCTTTGGCAGACAGGACCTTGGAGCCTGGGTTCGTAAAGCTTTACGAGGCGGATGGCGTCGAGGGCCACGGAGCGCACCATGAGGTTTGGTGTTGTCTGCCGATCGGCGGGCGAATCGAGTACGACTCCTTTGGACCTTGGCGATACCCGGATGGAACAGTGATTGTGCAGACCTTGTTCGATGCGAATCGCACCGAGGATCTATCGGCCGGTGGTCGCGGCCAGCCGCCGAGTTATGTCGCCACGCAAACGCGAGTCTTCGTTCACAAGGATGGTCAGTGGTATCCCTACGCGTATCAGTGGGAGGACGATGGCCTAGACGCTGTGCTCGTGGGCGAGGATAACGATTTGTTCGTGGTGCGCGAGCAGGCCAAGTGCAATCAGTGCCATGTTGGTCAGGGAGACTCTTACTTACTGGGGGTTTCGAAACGGATAAACGAGAAAGTCCAGGGTAAACCAGGTTCGACGGACCTGTTTGATCTGCTGGTGAGCCATGGAATGCTGCGCAATCGCAAAGTGGAGCCTGGAGCCAAAGCACCCTATAAGGATCCTGGATTGGACTACTCTTCGAGATTCGAGATCGAAGGTCGCAACAGGTCACTTGCCCCCGAGAAAGCTCCAGTCCTGCAGTGGTTTCAAGGTCGCATGCAGTCCGATCTGCTGGAAGCTTGGATGAAGCGTTCCGTGACGGAGGGGGGACGCATCCTCGGACCGCTTGATGCCGACTGGCAACCGGTCGATGAAGAACGTTCTTCCGTGGCGTACCAAGCAGGAGTGGTGTATTCGCTGGCATGCGGCCATGAAGTCGCCCGCGACGACCGTTATCTGTCCGCGGCAATCGCTTCCGGAGAGTACTTGATCCGTTTCGGGAAAGATGCAGTCAACGGTGGTTTCTATGAGAGTTTGGACGCAGCGGGCAATCCCATAAACAAACGAAAATTGTTGTCCACCAACGCCATGGTGATGCTCGCCTTGGCTAAGCTCAGCCAAGTAAGTGGGCGTCGCGATTTTCTAGATGCGGCTGTCCAAAACTGGAGCGTACTTCGTATTCGGATGGAGCATCCGGTCGGAGGATACTACGCGGAAGGATCGCAGGACTTCCAATCGTTACGAGGCTGCTCAACGCTTGCGCTGCTCGATCTAGCCGAATCGCTATGGGGCATGGTATCAGCCTCGCGATCGACGCAGATTGCTGAGGATGCCGACCGACTGATGGACTTTGTGTTTAGCAGGTTGGTTTTGTCAAATGAGTTCATCCCTCGAGATTTCGAAGAGGATTGGAAGGCGCCATTGGTCAAGGATCAAGCTCCGGAAGTGGAATTGGCAGACCAGTTGCGATGGGCCTTCTTGGCGAGTGAAGCGGTTCGCCTAGGCGGAGGATCGAGTGCATCGCTCAAGAGAGCTTTTCGGTTGCTCGACTTCGCGGAGAATCATGGATTGGAGGACTCGAAACGTGGACTTGGCAGCTACGAAAATCGATGGAAAAAGGGAGTGTGGCAACAAGCCGAGTTCTTGCGCACCCTGACTCGGTTCGCGTGTGCGCATGATCGAGAAGGAGCATGGGAGATCCTACCTAAAGTCCAGCGATTCGTGGCTGAGGAGTGCATTGACTCGATCCGTGGAGGATGGGTGGCCAAGAATGGAGGCGAGTCCAATGTCAGGCTCGCACCTACACACGAAGCGGGGATGTATCTCGAAGGCATGCGTTGGCAAATGCAACTACAATCGGGCTCGAAGCCAGCGATTGAGTTGGAGAAAGATCCCAAACTGGAGGCATCGTTGGAAGATGCAGACAGAGGCCGATGATGCGAGGTATCGCCATTCGATCGGCATCGCCGGCGCTCGATGCGACGTGGTCGCATTCTTTTGGAACCGGTCTATCGACAAGTTCCCTCCAGAAACTAGGCTGGGTGCATCGAGCTACGCGGAAGTCATGGGCAAGCGATCGCTCAACGCTTTGCGACATGATGGAGCGCATACGCGCATCAGGAACTTTGGCAAACGATCAGGGCGAGCAACGCATTGCAACCCCAAGATACGCGGCAGCGATGCGACAGGAATCACCACCGAAAGCGTAGTCTGGCTGGTTCCGTGCTTCATGGTCATGGCGTTCACGTTTTGAACTAGGTGGGAGTTGAGAAAATCGAGATAAGAATCAACGCAGCATGCGATTTGGAAAGCTTGCCGCAGGGCACCCATTGGCCGCGCTTGGCGGCTCACGATCGCGAGTGGCCCATTGTCCTGGAAGAGGCATTGGGGCACGCCCCACTCAATTTGAGCGCCCATGCTCCGGATGGCAAGCTGATCGGTTATCTGCCGCTCACGCACGTTCGCAGCTTGTGGTTTGGACAGTTTCTGGTTTCGCAACCCTATCTGAATACCGGCGGCGTTTGGGCGGAGGATGAGTCCGTCGCGCTGGCCTTGGTGGACCGAGCGGTTGCGATTGCCGATGAACTGGGGGTCAAGCACTTGGAGTTGCGGCACGAGGTTCCCGTTCCGCACCCTCGGACCGATCGCCAGCGGACGGACAAAGTGCACATGCGATTGAAGCTACCGGAATCCTCCGAAGCATTGATGAAGTCGTTCAAAAGCAAGCTCAGGAGCCAAGTCAAGAAAACCTTTGAGCATCCATTCGAAATACAGTGGGGTAGCCTGGATCTCGTCAACGATTTCTATACCGTCTTCGCCCGCAACATGCGCGATCTGGGGACCCCCGTCTACACGATCAGGCTCTTTGAGAGCATTCTGCGCCATTTTTCAGACGACGCGGAATTGGCTGTCGTGCGATTGCAAGGGCAATTGGTCGCCGGTGCGCTCTTGCTGCACCGCAGGGGACGCACCGAGGTGCCCAGCGCAAGCTGTCTTCGCGAGTTCAATCCGACCGGTGCCAACATGTGGATGTATTGGCAACTGCTCCAGCGCGCAATCGAACGCGGTTCTGTCGAGTTCGACTTTGGCCGCAGCAGCGTCGATAGCGGAACGTACAAATTCAAGGAGCAATGGGGGGCGTTGCCACAGCCTGCGATTTGGCAATTCTACGTCCGCTCGGGAGCGCCGGAGGACATGCGACCGACTTCCCCGAAACGTCAGCGGTTGATTCAAGCATGGCAGAAGCTGCCGGTTTGGTTCACCAAGGTGATCGGCCCGTCGATCGTTCGCGGAATCCCGTAAGCCATTCCGCAACACGCTTGCATCGGATTTGCCTTTTGTAGTGGCCCCCCTGCCCTGACCCAGGAACCAGGATCCATTCGATGACCACGGATTACAACCAGATCGCGAAGGAATACCAAGCATCCAAGCTGCAGCCGTGGCGAACTCACATCGAGCGGGCCACATTGCTGCAGATCCTCGGTTCGATTGAAGGTCTCCTCACCCTCGACCTGGCATGCGGTGAAGGCTACTACACGCGGTTGCTGCGGCGTCTGGGTGCCGTCGAGGTATGCGGCATCGATCTTTCCACGAAGATGATCGACCTGGCGCGCGAGCAAGAGTTGTCCGAGGGCCTAGGGATCGAATACCGAGTCGGAGATGCTCGAGCGATCGACTACGAAGCTTCGTTCGACTTGGTGTTCGCTGCGTACTTGCTTAACTACGCCAGCGACGCAGGTGAACTCAGGGCCATGTGTCAAGCGATCGCGCGCAGCCTGAAGCCTGGCGGTCGCTTCGTCACCGTCAATAACAATCCAGACGACCCTATCTCCAACTTTGAGGCGGGCCGCGGCTATGGCTACTCCAAGCGACTGGAGGGGTCGCTGGAAGAAGGATCGCCGATCCTTTGGAGCTTGCATCTGGCAGACAAGACCATCGAAGTGACGAATTACTACCTGAAGAAATCGACCCTTGAGTCGGCGCTCGATGCGGCCGGTCTCGGCACCATCCGATGGCATGTTCCCTGCGTCTCCGACGAAGGCATCGAGCAGTATGGCGCTGCGTATTGGCAACGTTTTTTGGCACAGCCCCCGATTGTTTTCTTGGAGTGTTTCAAGCGGGAGGGACGTTCTGGTGATGGCACCTTTAGCGTTTGAGGAACTCTTTGCTTGCCAGCCATTCGATGAATCGATCGGTCCAGCCCGCGATGGCTCCATGGTTGGCAGTCTTCACGCCAAAGCCATGACCGCTGGTCGCGTAGATGTGCAATTCCGCATCGGCTTTTGCTCGCTTGAATCGCAGATACGCTTCGGCTAGCCCTTCGCAAATGTCTTGGCGATCGTAGGCCGAACAGCAAAGAAACGCGGGAGGGACAGAAGCATCCGGTTGGATGTCAACAGAGCGGCCAGGATAGATCAGGGCTTGAAAATTCGGACGTCCATCCATGTGTTCGATGGAATCGCTGGCGGTGGGGGCACCCGGAAACGCTTTGGAGGAGACTTGCCAAGCCAGTTCGCCACCGGCGGAAAAACCCATGGCGCCGACTCGGTTTGGATCCACATGCCATTCTTCGGCATGGGCGCGAATGGTGCGGATGGCTCGCGCGGTGTCGGCAAGCGCGTGGTCTTGAATGGTGTAGGTCGAGCCTTCTTCGCGCGCCAGCCGATATTTGAGCACGAATGCAGCAAAGCCGCGTTCGGCGAGCAGTCGGGCGACGCTATCGCCTTCATGCCCCACGCACAACATGCGGTGACCGCCCCCTGGAATCACCAGCACGGCCACTCCGTTGCGTTTGGAAGGGTCGGGTAGATACGGGATGATGGAGGGTTGATGGACATTCGTGATGTTGGTGAAGCCAACCCCTTTCTCGTCGACCTTCTCCGGGCTGGTTTTGCCTTCGGAGCCAGGCGCATCTCCGGCCCACAGTCGGATGGCGGGCAAAGGTTCTACTGCCTTGCAAGGAATCGCGATCGCAACCGCGAAAACGATGAACGGAATCGCGCACGCGGAAAAGAATGGCCGGCAAGGTCGAGCTCGCATAGGAGATCCTCGGGAGAGAGCAAGTTGGATAGGGAGGATCGCTCATTATAGACCGGATCGCACGTGCCGATGCAGTGCTTCGGAATGGATGAAGCGATCTGAGTGCGCCCTTGCGATCTAGAAGTCAATCCGAGGATTGGACCCTTTGGGACCATGGACTCCACTGGAT
>JBKCUI010000147.1:0-57067 GCA_046318495.1 Pirellula sp.
AAGAACTCCACCCCAGAGCAATTGACCGAGCGTCGCAAAGCAGCCGCCAAGCGCAAAGGCGCCAAGGTTCCTCGCGATGCTTGGCTCTCGCCCTTGACCCTCAACCCACGCGCGCATGGCCACATGGCCCACAAACAAGGCCTTCGTGCCAGCGACAAAGGATTCTTGGACATCTCACTAGAAAACTATCTGGAGTTGCTGGATTGGACGGGGCGCCAAGGGCGTCCCGACAAGCGGGGCAAGATTCCGGACAACTATCAACCGATTCTTGAGAGGTTGGGGATCGAACCTGGGATGTGGTGCGACTTGGTGTGGAGTTTTAAGAAGTACTTTGGCCGCAGTCGGGGCGCGGGATCGCCGGATAGCTTGCATGAGATGGCCGTGGCAGGCGATCTACACTTCCATCCTGGCCAGCGGCAATCGCGAGCGTGCTTCAAGTAGGTGCTCGCTCTGAGCCCTGACACCCTGTGTACCCCCAAAGCACCATTCGCTCGCCTTGCGAGCCCGGGGAAGTTGTGCCCCGAAATGCCCTGATCGAAGCCTTCACAGCGCTATCTGAGCCAATCTCGGCTCAAAATCCCTCACCGCAGGCTGCTATCCCGGGTTGCATGCCCTACCTCGGCTCACAATCGGTGCCAGGCACAGAATGCACACAAACGGTGCCAGGCACGAGTTGTGACGAGGGTGGCGCTACTTCTTGAGTTTGTTTGGGGCTGGCTTAGCTTGTGCTTGGTTCTTTGGAGCAGATTCCATCATTTGGTCCAAAGCCGCTGCCATCTCGGTGCTGAAGTGAGCCGTTCGCTTGACTACGACACCCTTACCGTCGATCAGAATCGTGACCGGTACACTCAAGACTCCCAACTTGACGGCCAAGTCGCTCTGGAAGCCACCTTGTTCATGGATGTGAGCCCATGGGTACTTGTTCGCGTTCTCCTTGAGGAACGCTACGGCCGTTTTCGGATCGGTGTCGAGGTTCACACCCACGATTTGCAAGTTCTGCTTGGCATACTTGGCTTGAATCTTTCGCAACTCCGCCATGTCTGCCTTGCAAGGCTCACACCAGGTTGCCCAATAATGAACGATGGTAGGCCCTGCGCTTTGAAAATCCTTGCCGTCCAGCGTCTTGCCTCGCAAGTTCAATGTCTTGCCTTCGAGGTTCAACCGCGCGATGGCTCCGGCTGCCTTTTGTCCTGACTCGGTCGTCGAGAAATTGGCAGCGACTTTGCGATACCATTTCTCCGCTTCTTTTTCTTCGCTCCCGAGTTCATGATTGAGGCCGATTTGAATCATCGCTTCTGCCGCCTCGGGTGCTTCGGGATACGTGTCCGCGAAGCGCTCCATATTCTTCATATGCGTATCTTGAATCACCGCATAGTTGGCTTTGGGATCGCTTAGCTGAACCAAGTTATCCGTCGTGATCACGCGAAAAGCGACATAGGGCAGGAATTCCTGTCCGCCTGGAACATCATGCAAATCTCGTTCGAGTTCTTGTAAGCGATCCAGTCCATTCGGATACGCTCCGGTCTGAACCGCCGAACTGACCGAGTCCGCGAACTGGCGAATCCATGAACCCATGTCATCGGTCCCTTGCGTCGCGGTGATCAGCTTGCGAATCACCTTGGCTCGCTCGTTGTGCGTGTTGGCGACATCGCCGGTTCCTTCACGCAACGCACTGTCGATGCGATCGAGATCGGTCAACATGCTTTGCATGGCCTGGGACATTCCACCTTCCGGAGCATCAGAAGGTGCTAAACGATTAACGGCCACCGATGGAAAGAAGAATCCCGAGTCGCCGGCTACGGTGCCGCTGCTGACCCATCGCGGCACATCCGTTAGCCTCCATGTTGGTCCGGCTTGAACCATCGTGCCAATCAGCAGTTGCTGACTGCCTTCGTCTGTTTCCACGATCGCAATGACGTTTTCATACGCCAACACGTCTTGCGTCGAACCATCGGTTCCCTCGGGGATCAATCCCGGTTTGTCGGCTGCAAAGTGCGCCCACTTGGATTGTTTCGAAGCAATCTTCTGTGTGCGTACAAACTCGCTGAATCCTGTTCGCGACTTCGACAAGCGATCGGCCAATTGAACTTGGGTAGCTTCCCCGAGCATCAGCGCTTTGAGTTCGCTGTCGCTCAACAGCAGCCGCTTAAAGCGATCCTCGTCTCCATTCTTGATGGCCTCTACCACTTCCAAAGTGGCTTCTTCCGCCGAGATCATTTTCCAGTTCTCGATCTTGCCATCCTCGTTCTTGTCGATACCCCAGCGAGTTCCTTCTGTACCAAGCCATCGGTATTGGTCCGCGACCCCATTAAAGTCGCTGTCGATGTCTCGGTAAACCTCGATACCTTCCTTGAAGTAGCACCACTGGTCTACGTTGCGGTCGCCGTTGGTGTCGGCAAAGCGTCTTAAGATCTGTCCATCTGGCCCGTAGATCATCAAGCCATCGGCACCGTTCCGAGTTTCGTATTTGCCCGTGCAACGGGCTTCATCCTTGGCGTCGACCCGGTCGTAATTGACGTTGGACTGCCGCGGTGAGTAACTCAATCCCGTTGCTACCATGGTGTCGGGCTGTTGAGCTTGCATGACACCGCCGGTGCTGATTGCCAGACCGACCATCAACGCACCCGCAAACCATCGACGCTTGTTGCTTCGCATCCTACGACACTCCTCAAACCACGAAATTCACCATCGGTCTATCCTTCGAACCACCGGCAATTCCAAGTTTAGGAAAAACAGCCCACTGGGCCCTAGTCCAATCTTTCTTTTCGAACCCACTTCGTCCGCACTGTCGATTACGCTCCTTCACCTCGAAAGTTTGCTATCAATTGCCATGCTGCGGGTCGATGCACTGCCTGCCACGACTCTGCTTCAAAAACAACCAGATGCGCTGTCTTCATCGAGATAGGTTCTCCAGCAAGAAGGCTTGCTAGCAATTCCAGCCCCGGGTTATGGCCGATGATCAGCAGTGACTGGCTGTTTCCATGATGTTCTTCGGTGATCTTTTGAATCGTCGAAGCCATCGCCAAATACAAATCCTCGCGCGTTTCCACGGGTATCGAGTCGATGGTGTGGGAGTCCCAGGCCCGCTGCAGACCTTGTAGCGTTTGCTGTGCCCTGACTGCTGTGCTGCACAAGATCCGGTCGGGCAACCATCGGCCAGACATCATCTTTTCTCCCAACAGCGGCGCAGCATGCTGTCCCCGTCGGTTCAAAGGCCGTTCATGATCGCTCCGATCCTCCTGGGACCAATCGCTTTTCGCATGCCTCAGCAACATCCATCGAACCATCTTGGGGCCTTTCGCTCGCTCTGGCACTTCCCTAGGTACCGTCCTTCTAGCTACCGACCGTGCGACAGCCAGGCGTAGATTCTCGCATCCTGCAACGTCTCTGCGATCAAGCGTGCCCCCTCGAATCGCCCGTGCCGTGTGTGCTCATTCGGCACCGAGATGACGTTCGCTCCGGCGGAGACTCCCGCTTTCGTCCCGGTCTCACTGTCTTCCAATACCAACATCGCATCCGGCGACACACCCATTCTCTGCGCTGCTGCCAGATAGATATCCGGGTGCGGTTTCCCTTTGCCTACCTCTTCTGCCGTGATCAAAAAATCCAACTGACTCAATAAGCCTACTTGATCGAGCACTTTGGTCGCAAAGCTGGTCGTCGAACTTGTGGCCACGCAACGTGGCAAACCGTGCGTCCGGATCGTTTCCATCAATCTGCCTACCCCCGGCATCGGTTCCAGTCTCGCTTCGAGGATCCCTTCGAATAACGCGTCCGTCTCTTCTTGGAGTTGCTGCCAACTATCCGTCAATCCTCCGTGCTCGATCAGCACCCCAAAGGCCAAAGGGGCGGGCAGCCCTATCATCTTTCGCCTTACCTCCTCGTCGTACTTCTTGCCCCTTCTGGCCATAAGCGTTTGGCAGACCTCTTGGTAAAGATCCTCCGTGTTCAGCAGCAGTCCGTCCATGTCGAGCGCTACCGCTTCGATCTTCTTGGGTGTGTTCACGCGTGGATAACCTGTTGTTTGGCGTTGGCTTTCGTTCGTCTTCCTGCTATCTGCAAACACGTCGAACATCGTTGTTGGCTAGAGTCGTCTGCTTCGACGCCATGTCCACTCTTTTCGACTCTCTATCGACACGTTGTTCACGTTCCTTGTGCTGCCGTAAACTCCTGTGCCTCAAGCGGTTCTTTGGCTGCACAGCGGGTTACCTACGCCTGGGCCCGCCTCTCTCCTACAACAACAACGTATATACTTAAAGAACCTATTTCTTCTTGGACATGTTCCAACCATCCGGAAGCGTCGCGTCTTTGGACAAGATCGGGATGCCATCGCGAACGTAGCAGGGTTCGAACTCATCGGAATCGGTCAGTCCCAAGTTGTTGACCACTTGTACGTGACGACCGATACGAGCGTTTTTGTCGAGGATCGCTCCGTCGATCAAGCTTCCTGCTCCGATGCCGACTTTGGTTTTGCCTTCTCGCGTCAAACGGGCCAACTCATCGTCGGTTTCCGAATAGTCTGCGCCCATGATGATGCTGTTGCGTATGGTGACCCCTTCCCCAATGACGCAGCGTAGACCGATGACGCTGTTCTCGATTACCGTGCCTTTTCCTATGCGGCAACCGTCAGCGACCAAGGAGCCTTCGATTTTGGCTCCATCGATGACCGTGGGTGGCAAGAACCGAGCCCGAGTGTAAACGGGTTTGTCGGCGGAGAATAAATCGAACGGTGGGTTCAACCGCGTGAGGGACAAGTTGGCTTCATAGAAAGCCCGAATCGTACCGATGTCCTCCCAATAGTCATCAAACAAATGAACCTGCACCTTGCGAGAGCGAATCGCCGCAGGGAACACTTCCTTGCCAAAGTCGCTGTAATCGGTTTTGTTCAAAACATCGAATAGCAGGTCTTTGTTGAAGATGTACAGCCCCATGCTCGCCAAGCAATCCCGTCCTTTGGAAGGGATGCCATGGGCGTCGATCCACTCCGGGGACATGGCGACCATGTCGATTTCCTCGTTGGTCTTGGGTTTTTCCAAGAAACCGACGACGCGTCCGGTATCGTCGCAACGCATGATGCCCAACGCGTGAGCAGCCGAACGGGCCACGGGGATGGCGGCAATGGTCACGTCAGCCCCCGAGTCGACGTGGGTCTTGAGCATGTCGCGGTAATCCATCCGATACAACTGGTCACCGCTCAGGATCAGCACATACTTGCAGTCCTTGTCATCGAAGTACCGCAGGTTCTTTCGCACGGCATCGGCGGTCCCCTCGAACCAAGCAGTCTCGCTTTCCATCGTCTGTTGAGCAGCCAGCAACTCCACAAATCCACCGCTGAAATTGTCAAAGCGGTACGTCTGACGGATGTGCTGGTGAAGCGACACGCTCAAAAACTGCGTCACGACATAGATGCGGTTGATGTCGCTGTGAAGGCAGTTGCTGATGGGAATGTCGATCAAGCGATACTTGGCAGCCAAAGGAACGGCAGGCTTGGCGCGAATCTTGGTAAGCGGAAATAGACGGGTTCCCCGTCCGCCGCCGAGGATCAACGAAGTCACGTGCCGCATGTCGGTGAGCATACCGGGAAAGCCTTTCATCAAGGGTGAAAACCAACGATCAAGCGGCTATTCTAACAGGCAGAAGCGAAAAGGGTTATCATCATCGCCATGAACGCATCTTGGATCCACCGAGCCACTGTCGACGAACTGACCGGACAACTCGTCCAATTCGATTCCGTCAGCAGCCGCACCAATCAACCCGTCAATCACTTCGTAGCCGAACTCCTCGAAGGACTGGGGTTCCAACTCGAAATCCACTCCTTTGCCGACGAAGAAGGGGTCCTTAAAACCAGTTTGGTAGCGAAACGCGGCACCGGAGAAGGGGGAATCGCATATTTGGCGCACACCGACGTCGTCCCTGTCGACGATTGGCATACCGGATTCAGCGGCCCGTTCGAAGCCACCGAACACGAAGGCAAACTCTACGGTCGCGGCACCTGCGACATGAAAGGCTCCCTGGCAGCCGCCCTCAAAGCGATTAGCAACATTAGCACTGTTAATCAAAAGAAACCGCTGTACTTGGTCGTCACGGCAGACGAAGAAGTCGGCATGCGGGGCGCACGGCAAGTCGATCGGGAGTCGGCGTTGTTCCAAGAAATGATCGACCACGAAGTGATCGGGATCATCGGTGAACCGACCGAATTGCGTGTGGTTCACGCCCATAAAGGGGCTGCAGCCTTCATCCTGCGAGCCGTAGGAGTCAGCGCCCATACGTCCACCGGCGAGGGCGCCAACGCGAACTATCGATTGATACCAGCCTTGGAACCGCTCTTGGAATTACGCAGCCATAGCGAACAGGATCCCAAGTATCGCAACACCGACTTTCAGCCACCGACGCTCTCCTGGAACATGGTGATCCGCAACGAGCCGCTGGCCTCCAATGTGACGACATCCTTGGCGGAGTCCGTACAGTTCCTGCGAACGATGCGCGGAGTCGATCATGGTCCGCTGGTCGAACAGATGCGAACGATCGCTGAGAAAAACGGTCTTGAGTTTCTGGAGAAGCCTGGGGTCGCCCCCTGGAGCGTCGAACCTACCAGCCCATGGATCGTCAAGATGCTGGAAATCGTCGAAAAGAAACACTCCGAGACGGTGTGTTTCGCGACCGACGGTGGCGTGCTGCAACGGTTGAAACGGATGATGATTTGCGGTCCGGGAAGTATTGAGCAAGCCCATCGCAACAACGAGTGGATCGCACTCGAACAACTGCACCGGGGCGTCGCGGTCTATGAACAAGCGTTCCGGTACTGGACGCACTAGTCCTTCCCCAACCCCAGGTGAACCATTGTTTAGGGTTCTGATCCGCAAAAGCATCTACGAAGCAGCCGCGCTATGGATCGCCCTGGCCATAGTGCTGTTGATTTTTCCCTGGGTCCGGATCTGGACGGTCAGTCAGTTCGAGTTGACCGGCTTTGCCCCTTTGATCGAACAGTTTCGAGCCTTTGAGAAGTTCTCCCCAGTACCGCTCGAACAGTTTCTGACGTATCCAGGTGTCATCGGATTGACCTACGATGAACCGGTGCTCCTGCTGTGCGTGTTGGTGTGGAGCATCTCGCGTGGAACCGATGTGGTCAGCGGCGAGTTGGGCCGAGGCACCATGGAGATGTTGCTCGCACAACCGATCACGCGGCGGCAATTGATGTCGGCCCATGCCGTCGTCACCATCCTCGGTTTGGTACTGCTGTGCATGTTGGTCTACGCTGGCATGTGGCTAGGTATTCAAACCAACTCGACACCCGTGCAAGAGACCAGCCAGCTATCCATCCCTTGGTTGAATTGGAACATCACCAATCCCATGGTCACGCCGACCAAACGGATGACACCCTTGAGCGAACTGGTGGCACCCGAGCTGTACATCGATTCAACGCTGAATCTTTTTGGACTAGGGTTTGCCGTGTTGGGGTTGAGTGTCATGGTCAGCAGTTTCGATCAGTACCGTTGGCGATCGATCGGCGTGGTGATCGGCATTTACGTTTTGCAATTGCTTTTGTTCATCCTGTCTAAGTCCGCTCCGAGCTTTGGATGGCTCAAGCCGTTTACTTTTTTGGCCGCCTACCAACCGGACTGGATAGTGCAAACGATTCAGCGCGAACCGAAGCATGCATGGCGCTTCTGGATGGGATCCGACGCCAGCACTTGGCAAGAACTCCTAGGTCCCCTTGGCTACACGCTGGTGTTGCTAAGCCTGGGTGCGGTCGCTTACACGATCGCCTTTGCCCGGTTTGAACGGCGCGATTTGCCCGCGCCGCAATAACTTCTAAGGCTTGAGCCAACTCGAGTCGAAGATCGACTTGCGATCCGATCCTGGTTCCTCCTCAGGCTCGTCGTCGTCCTCATCATCCTCATCGAGGTCTTGGTAATTGACGGGAGAGATGGCCTTCTTGATCGTTTTGACCATGACATCCACAGGCGGAACCAAGCCGGTGAACAGTCGATACTGATACGCGGCTTGTCGGACAAACATCTGCAACCCGGTGATGACAGGGCTGCCGGCCGATCGAGCACCCTTGATGAAGAGTGTTTGTTCCGGGTTGTAGATGGTGTCAAAAGTCAACGTATTGCTAGTCAACGAAGCGGTCTTATACGGTGAGGAATCCATGTCCGGAAACATGCCAATCGGCGTGCCGTTGACCAGGATGTTGGGCTGAATCTTGTGGCGGTCTTCCCAAGGAATCCATTTGCCATTGAGTTCTTTGGCAAGGGCTTCGCACGCTTCGTGGTTGCGACCGGCGACGGTGATCAAGGCTTGTCGCTGAGCCAACCCGTAACCGATGGCGCGCGATACGCCACCCGAACCGAGCAACAATACCGATAGACCTTGAAAAGGATTGGCGCGGTTGTCGGTCTTGGCCAACGCTTCGTTCAAGCAATCCATGGCGGCGCGATAATCGGTGTTGTACCCGATCAATTCCTCGCCATTGAAGACCACCGTGTTGCATGCACCGATCCCCTGAGCGGCCGACTCGGCTTGCGTCAACATCGGCAGGATGGCTTGCTTGTGGGGAATGGTGACGCTCAGGCCACCGATCTTTTCGCGTTGGCACCACTTGACGAAGTAACTTAAATCCTCGGGAGCCACCCGGAAAGGAACATAGCGGTAATCGAGGCCGCTGGCTTCGAAGCTCGCATTGTGCAGCAACGGGCTATAGGAGTGGGCGACAGGATCGGCCACCACGCCAAACAACTTGGTATTGGGACCGATCGTATCGGCGCGGTAGACGTGTTTCATATCGTGAAACGACAATTGACCCGGCGCGACCCGGCGGTCGGTGTTGAACACGCAAAAGGTGAACGGCGCACCGAAGCGCGTGGCCAAAATGCGTGTGAGCGAACCGTATTCGCCCATGCTGATACCGATCGTCGGGACCTTGGCGTTGCGCATCAAGTCCAACATGCGAGCCGCATCGTGAAAGGAATTGGCCTTCACGGCGATCTTGACGATGTCCGCATCGAGTTTGGAAAGGCTGGCGTGGATGCCTTCCAAGTCTTCCGGGGTTCCCTCGAAATTGTGCATGCTCACAATCCGCTTCGTCTTGCCATAGCGAGGGATTTTCAGAGCGGTGTCTTCTTCGAGGTCGATGTACTCAATTACAAGTGCGATGGCTTGTCGCAACAGCATCAACCGCTCTTCTTCGGTTCTTTCCCAGCGGACGCCGTCTTCTTAGCGGCGGCAAGTAACCACGACGGGCGTGGGACGGTCCTTCAGCAATCGCGCCAGATCGATCGAACGGCCGATATAGTCCAATCGGAGTTCGACGAGCTTGGCACCTTGAGCCGCCACATCTAAGTGCTCATTGATCGTGTGTTTATGTCGGGTTCGGGCGATCGTGACGCAAAGCATGCTGCAATGGCGTGAGATGAGAGAGAGGTAAATGAAAGGAGTGGGATTCGAACGAAGCCCTTAGGCGGAGGCGACCGTCGGCGGACCGCTCCAATCCAGGAAGCGGGCGAGTAGAGTCGGTCCAGGTTCGGTCAGAAAACTCTCGGGATGAAATTGCCAACCTTCCACGGCGCAACTCCGATGTCGCACTCCCATGATAATTCGATTTCCGCGAGCGTCGTCCACCCAAGCGGAAACCTCCAAACATTCGGGCAGGCTCTCAGGCAAAATCACCAGCGAATGGTAGCGGGTGGCGACGAAGGGATTGGGTAACCCAGCAAACATGCCTCGGTCATCGTGATGAATGAGGTCGGTTTTGCCGTGCATGAGTTCGGGCGCTCGCACGATCGTCCCGCCAAAGGCTTGACCGATCGACTGATGCCCCAAGCACACGCCTAGAATGGGAATCCGCCCGTGAACGGCTTGCAAAAGCGGGACGCAAATCCCGGCCTCGTTGGGGGTACACGGACCAGGGGACAAAATAATGCGATCTGGATTGAGGCTCAGCACGTCCTCCACGCTCAGTTCGTCATTTCGCACCGTCTTGACGTCCAACGTCGCGTCGACTTCGCCCAACCGCTGGACGAGATTGTAGGTGAAGGAATCGTAGTTATCGATCAGCAGGATCATCGATCTCGATTTTTCTGGTTGGAATCTCTAGCATGCCCGCGGGCTTGGCTCGCGCTGCGCGATTCCCGTCGGTCGCTCTTAGGGTAACCACAAGCCCGAAAAAAAGGTATGCAAGCTCCCGGCGAACAAACGGCCTACGACGAAAAGTTTTCCTAGGCGATTTGTTCAAGCCGGGGGGGTTGCGCCGACGATACCGAGTCTGTCGAGGGAACCCTTTTCCACACGCGGAAACATCCTATGGATCGTCATTCGGCCAAGTCGACCACCGAAGACCTCAATCGTTTTTCCTCCTTGGGCTATTCGTCCGGGAAACGATCCGCCAACCCGTCCAAGTCCACCGACGAGGCAGCGGACGCACCCTCCCAATCGGGTTCGGGAATCCTCGGAGGGCAAGGGCTCTGGAATCGCGCTGCCCGCGTTGCCAGCAGCCAATGGCCCCTGAGCACCCGGGGTTTCGGGGATGCGCAGGCTGCTCCTAGGGCCGCCTAAGACTGCCGATCTGCCACTCTCGGGGTTTTCTTTCCCTCGTTCCAACATCGCTGTTCCACTACGTAGCCCGAAGACTCGGCTCCCTGGACCAGCCCGCACCCACGCGGCTTGGCTCGATCATATCGGGGTCCCTCGATTTTCTCTATCGAGTAGACTGAAGCCATCCGCGAATCGCCGTGGCATCGGTGATCGTCTCGGATCGAAACGCCGCCCCCTTGCGATCTTGTTCCCCTTTTCCGTCACGAGCAACGCATGCTTCATAGCCAACTGATCCATCCCGCTATCTCGCGTATCCTGGCCGAAGCCGGCCACCATGCAACGATCTTGATCGCCGACGGCAACTATCCGGCATCGAGCAAACGAGGTCCGCGCTGCGAATTGGTCAGTCTCAACCTGATGCCCGGGGTGGTGAACTGCAACCAAGTCCTCCAAGCCATCGTCTCCGCGATTCCCATCGAAGCGGTCTCGGTGATGATGACCGAAGCCAGTGGCCCGTACGCCCTCGATGGCGATCCGCCGGTATGGTCGGACTACCGAGCCACTCTCAAGGCCGCCGGCGTCCCCTTGGATTTGCAGCCCATCGACAAATGGAAGTTCTACGAAGCGGTCGCGACGCACGATCATGTGCTCACCGTTCAAACCGCAGACACGCAGCGCTACGCCAACATCTTGCTCACCGTCGGCGTGCGGATGTTCCCCCAGTAACGCGCGATTCGCACGACTCGCAACACATAGATACACACAGATCGATAACAGTCTTCGGGGATGGAACCCTTTTGTTGAAAGCCAAACCTCAAGGCGAGGGAGTCCATCGCATGCCATCGCAACGCACCTTGAATCGAACCTGGTTGGTCCTCCTGGGAACTTGGCTCGGCAGCAACCTGCTGACCCAACAGATCGCTAGCGCGCAGGATGCTGGGGCCTCCCCTGCCCCGACCCGGTTTCGCGGAGAGGCCGGATTGGGGGTCTATCCCCAGTGCCGAGTGAAAGTGCCTTGGACGACCGAGCAAGTGACCAAACTGGATCTGCCAGGCTTGGGCAACGGCTCGCCGGTCCTTTGGAAGGACACCGCCTACCTCATGGTGGCGGATCCGCAAAACGCGACGCGCAAAATCGTGGCCGTGGATTGGAAGCAAGCCAAGATCGCATGGCAGCGCACTTACGAAAGCGCACCGCACAAGCTGCATGCCTTCAGCACCTACGCTTCCACCACCCCCTGCGTCGATGCCGATGGAGTCTACGTGGCGTGGGGCGAGCCCGAGCACGTGATGATCAAGTCCTTGACGCACGACGGTAAAGAGCGATGGACGCGCGACTTTGGACGCTATGTCTCCCAGCACGGATTCGGCACGTCTCCGATGCTGGTCGATGGTTTGGTGATCGTGCTCGACAGCCAAGATGCCGAAGAACTGGAACCGGGTGTCGAACCCGGACAAGATCGGATGCTGGCCCTGAACGCCAGCACTGGGGAAACCGTTTGGGAAACGCCCTTGCCGACCAAGCGAGTCTGCTACGGTCTCCCGACGGTGCGCACGTTGGCGGATGGACGCAAGGAACTGGTGTGCGCGACGACCGCACTGGGGATCTTTGGCATGGATGTAAAGACCGGCCAAGTCACTTGGAATCACGATTGCTTTAAACAACGGGTCTGCGCCTCCACACTGCTGGTCGGTCCGTTGGCCATCGCATCGCATGGGTCAGGAGGAGGTCGCGACAATCTCTTGGTCGCGTACGACTTGGACACAAAAAGCGAGCGCTTTCGCATCCAACGCTCCGCGCCCTATGTGCCCACACCAGTCGCTACAGGCGATTTGCTCTTCCTGTGGTCCGACGCGGGGATCGTCAGTTGCGTTCGACTCAGCGATGGGAGCGTGCGATGGAGCGAGCGGATCGGGGGCAATTTCTTCTCCTCCCCAGTCATCCTCGGAGATCGATTGGTCAACACCTCAGACACCGGAACCGTTACGGTCCTCTCGGCCAGCGAGGGCTTTCGCGAATTGGCCAGTCAACCCAACGAAGCGGTGATTCGTTCAACCCTCGTGGCCACGGAAACGGCGATCTTGCTACGGACCGACGAGCAACTGTGGATCATCCGGTAAGACCCCCTCGAACCCAAACCCTCCGACTTGATAAGGGATCGCAGTCGACGCATGAAGGTACTTTTTGAAGAACAAGAAATCCGCCGAGGCATCTCCAAACTGGCGGCGCAACTGCATGGGCATTACGGCGATCGACCGCTGACGATTGTGGCCATCATGACCGGTAGTTTGGTCATGCTGGCCGACTTGATTCGCTGTATGGAGATGCCGATTCGCATCAGCTTGATACGAGCCAGCTCCTATCGCGGTGGAATGCAGTCCGGAAACTTGGTGATCGACGATAGCGACATGCTCGATATCGCTGGCCGCGATGTCCTGCTCATCGATGACATCTTCGACACAGGCAAAACGTTGGTCCAAGTCACCCAGCGGCTCGAACGGCTGCAGCCCAAGAGCATCCGGACCGCGGTGTTCCTGCACAAACAAGGAACCAGCACGGTGGCGCAGCGACCCGATTACAGCGTGTTCGAGATCCCGAATGCATTCGTGGTCGGATATGGATTGGATTATCGCGACCATTACCGCAATCTGCCTTACGTCGGTGTGCTCGAGGAATCCGACTTGCAACAGTGGGAACTCGAGCCCGAGCAATCGTTTCCAATCACCCCCAACAACCAGCCGCAACCCAACCAGTCAGGTGCGCCGAGGACATGTTGAACGGGTCCGAAGCACCGCGACGCGTGTTGGTGGTCACGCGCAAATTCTGGCCGATGGTGGACGAGTCGACGTTGCGCTTGATGCATACGATCGAAGCTTGGCGATCGCGCGGCATTCACGCCACGGTGGTAACCGCCCGCTGGCACCCGCAATGGCCGGAGCGGGCGATGCTCCGCGACACACCGGTCTTTCGATTGCTGCCCGCGCCTCGCACGAATTGGAATGAAGGCCAATTTCAGCGGAACGTGTCCACTTGGATTCAAAGCCGAGTCGACGCGTTCGATGCGATCTATGTCGATCGAAGCGATGGGTTGCTCGCGACCATTTGCCAGCGCGGCCGCGGGTGGAATCTTCCGGTGATGGCCCGCTTCAGCTTGGAGTCGCCCCCGCCGGAATTGGCTCGCAGCCAGTGGTTTTCACCGAGCGCGGCGGCCGATGCGCTTCGTCCTTGCGATCGCGTGATCGTTGCCAGCCCCTTCGCGCAGCGCGTCTTGCAAACACACGGAATCGCAGCCGATCGGATCGCTTGGATACCGGATATGGTCAGCGGCCGAGCCCTGCGTACGGCGGCGGCGCGGCAGTCGGCCCTCGCGGCCCTGACGGCGGTGTCCTCGGGGTTTGCAGTGCCAGCGCACACGGATTTGATCATCCACTTCGGTTCCGCAGAGCCAAAAGGGCTGACTAACGCAGCTCTAGCCGTTTGCGATTTGCTCGACGCGGGGCGACTGGTGCGGATGTGGATCTTCGGTGCCGGAGCTGCCACCGAAACGGTTTACCAGAGCGTCCAATCCCGAGGTTGGCATCGAGAAATCTTGCTCTTCGAACCCTTTGACGATTTGGAAGAGCTGATCTCCGTGGCTGATTTGGCCATCGTCAGCCATCCCGAATCGGCGTTACAATTCTCCGCTCCGTTGATCGTTGCGTCGGAGTTGCCGATGACGATGGCATCCACGGTCGAGTCGATGCACTGGCTCCCTGAGACACACCTTATGAAGTGGTATGACAACCGCGAGTCGTTGCACGAACGCTTGCGGGATTGGATCGTGCATCGTCAGCAATGGCTCGCGGAAGCCACCGCGCTGCGCGCCCATGCCTTGAATCATTTGGAGATCGACCGCCATCGTGATCTTTGGCGAACCGCCGTGGTCTCCGACCAACGCGAGGCGCGGCGATGACGCGCAAGCTCAAACTCTGCTTGATCATTCCGAGCCTCGATCGAGGGGGCGCGGAAAAACAACTCTCGATGCTGGCGCGCGGATTGGATCGCTCGCAGTTCGAGACCACCGTCATCGCATTGAGTCGCTCCGGACCGCTCGAGGCGGAATTGGAATCGGCGGGAATCCCGGTGGTCACTATCGGAAAACGGTACAAGCTCGATCCGCCGAGTTGGCTTCGATTGGTCACGCAGCTCAAAGCGTTGCAGCCCGACATCGTCCATACGTGGCTCTTTGCGGCCAACGCTTACGGTCGGTCGGCAGCCCTCCGCGCCCGCGTGCCATGCATCCTCGGATCCGAACGCTCGGTCGATCCGTGGAAGGGAGCTTGGCAGTTCACCATCGATCGATGGTTGGCGCGGCGCTGCCATGGAATCACCACCAACAGCCCGGGAGTGGTGGAGTTTTATGCGCAACACGGGATCGACCGATCGCAGTTTCACGTGATTCCCAACGGTATCCCGCCTCGCGATCCAAAGCAGCAAATCGATCGCTCGACCGCTTTTGCGCGGCTGGGCATCGATCCATCGCACAAGCTCATCCTGTCGATTGGCAGGCTCTGGCCTCAAAAGGGATACAAAGACCTCATCTGGTCCGCCGAGATCCTGCGCGTGCTGCGAGGCGACACTTCCTATGTGATCCTCGGCGAAGGTCCCGAACGTCCGAGATTGGAAGAGTATCGCGACAACGTTCGGGCTGCCGCGGAAGTCCACATGATCGGTCATCGCGAAGATGCGATGCAAATTTTGCCCCATGCCGATCTGTTGTGGAACGGCAGCCTCTACGAGGGGCAGTCCAATACGATCTTGGAAGCCATGCAAGCAGGTGTCCCGGTGCTCGCCAGCGACATCCCCGGCAATCGGGACTTGATCGAGAACAACGTGACCGGCATCCTGTTTCCAGTCGGTGATGTCGATCGGTTGATGCGGCAGTCGCATTACTTGCTCGATCACCACGAAGAGCGCCAGCGTTTGATCGACGCGGCCAAGCAGCGCGTGGAAACCGAACATCGGGCCGAGAGCATGGTCCAACGGCATCAGGAATACTACCGACAGAAATCGCAACGATGAAAGCTTCCAGACCGTTTACGATCCATGTCGCAGGCCAAACGTGGGAATTGAAGCTCCCCGATACCGTCGACCGCGAAGCATGGAATTTTTCGCAGGAAGCCGTCGATCTCGATCGCGCCGTCCGCGATGCGCTGGAAAATCCAATCGCCTTCCCCAACGTAGCAAGTGGCATTCTGGACGAGGACACCGTCGCCATCGCCATCGATCCCGATGTCCCGGAGGCACTCGCCATCGCACGTGCGATGGTGACGTGGCTGCTGGAGCAGCCCCAAGCTCCGCAGGAAATCATCGTGGTGCTCGGCAGCGCACCGGAACACCAACGCGAGGTCTGGAGCCGAGCCTTCGAAGAGTGGGCGGGTGATGACCCGGATCGGCCTCGCGTCCGAGTTGTCTGGCACGATCCGCACACGCCGGAACGTCTCGAGTACGTCGCGGCAGCCGAAAGCGCCGACCCCATTTACATTCAGAGGGATCTCGTCGAAGCGGCATTCGTACTGCCGGTGTATAGCGTTCGCCATGACGATGCACCCAACGCTTGCGACTTGTATGCCATGTCCCCGATGTTTGCCGACGCGCAGACGCAGCGGCGTTGGAATGAAGCTTGGTTTGAGGACAATCGCCAACACAAGCATCGGCAGTTGCGATTGAGCCGCGAAGCGGGATGGTTGATGGGGATCCAATACGCCATCGCCGTGTTGCCAGCCCCCGATGGCAGGGTCGGTCAACTGTGGGGGGGCGATCCAGAGACCGTCCATCGCCAAGCCGAAGAGGCTTGGCGGGCGCACTATCCGTCCCGCAGCGACGAAGACCCTCGCTACGATTTGATCGTAGCCACCTTGGAGGGTCCCGCGTCGCAGAAGCACTGGATGAATGCTGCTCGGTGCGCCTGGGCAGCCGATCGCCAGCTATCTCCGGCGGGCCGAATCGTCCTGTGCGTCGACCTCGATCGCGTCACGGAAGGGATCGCTAGCCTCGCCTCGGATGAACCCGATGATGTCTTGCAACAGCAACTGCTGAGCAGCGCCAGCGAAGATGCCTTTGCCGCTAGCATTTTGCGATCCATTCAAGCCCGGAGAAGCGTTTATCTCATGTCGGGAATCGAATCGGGCACGGCAGAGTCCTTGGGGTTTGCTGTCATTTCCGAAGGTTCGGATCTCGAGCGTTTGGTGGCATCCAGCCAGCGAGTGGCTTGGTGGGACGGCGCCCAGTATTAGGCCTCGCTTGTCTCGATTGTTGCACCGAGTTGCGTTGACTGGGGTTGCGTTGACTGGGAGTTGCGTTGGGAAGGGGTGAGGATCGCAGGGTTCGCAAAGGGCCTTGGTTGTGCATATTCCCTCGCTTCGCGCTGCTCTTGACGCGGACGGGGAGGATGTGGGAATCTCCCGCCGGAGTTTCCCGCGCACCCCAGGGCTTGTTGGACAAGCCTCGCAGCACGCAGCAATCAGAGTCGATCGGATCGCGCGGACCGATCACCTCATCCCGCGCGATAGCCAAGATTTCCGAGCAATGAAGCCCTTCTGGTATGCCATCCGCGATGCATTGCACCACACGCCCGCCATTCTGGTTGCGACGCTTTGTTCGCTAGGCATTGCCTTCCTGTGGGGCTCGAACATCGGCGCCCTGTATCCGGTCGTCGAGATGACGTTGCAAGGCAAATCGATTCAATCTTGGTTGGAACAAGGGGTCGATGCTGCGGACGGAGACATCGCCCGCGTGCAGAGCGAGTTGGATGCTTTGCCAAAGGATGCGAGTACGGAGACCGCAAAACAGCGAACGCGGCTCGAAGCGCAACGAGATCGCTTTACGCAGACCAAAGCTTGGAAGGTTTGGCTGGTGCAAAAGGCGGATCGATACTTGCCGCGCGATCCGTTTCAGACGATCTGTTGGATCATGGGCATGCTGATCGTTTCCACCCTCATCAAGCATGCGCTGATGCTGACCAACGACCTGATCATCGGGTACGTATCCACCACCATCGTTCGCGATCTACGCATGCGCGTGTTCGACGCTGCGCTGCGCATGGATCGCAAGACCTACCAAACCTACGGAACCAGCGGCTTGCTGGCCGCCATCACCGCCGCCGCAGACAGTTTGACGGCCGGACTGATCAACCTCTTTGGAGCCGCTGTGCGCGAACCGCTGCGGATCGCATCCTGCTTGATCATGGCAGGCATGATCAACCTCCGGCTCCTGTTGTTGTCGTTGGTCCTCGCCCCGCTGCTGGTTTGCATCGTAGCCTACTTCAATCGCAGGATCCGCGGTGTGGCCTCGTCGATCTTGACCCGCAACGCAGGTTTCCATGAAGTCCTGCTCGAAGCGTTGAGCAACATCTTCACCGTGCAAGCCTTCACCATGGAGCCGAGCGAACGGCAGCGTTTCGATGAATGCACGCGCGACATGCGCAAGATCAGCCTCAAGATGATTTTCTGGACGGGTCTTGGAAAACCTTTCACCGAGTTGATCGGTGTGGCCATGGTGGCCATCACCGTTTGCGCTGGGGCGTATCTGGTCGTGAACAAGCAAACGCATTTAGGATTTTTGCAAGTGAGCGATAGTCCGATGAGCGTCACCGATCTGTTGATCTTCTTCGGTTTGCTTATCGGAGCCAGCGATCCATTGCGCAAGCTCTCGGGAGTTTCGGTCTTGATTTACCACGGCGTGGTCGCATCGAACCTGTTGTACGGCATCTTGAATACCAAGCCCCTATTGGCCGAGCCGGAACACCCGACTGCGCTTCCGGGTCGACACAACAAGCTTTCACTCAACGATGTGACCTTCCAGTACCATCCCAGCCAACCGGTGCTCCAGAAGGTGCAACTCGAAGTTCCATTTGGAAAAACAATCGCCATCTTGGGATCCAATGGGAGCGGCAAATCCACCCTCATTCAATTGCTGTGCCGTTACTACGATCCGGCGAGCGGTTCGATCGCGCTCGATGGCGTCGATCTGCGCGACATGGCACTGGCGGATGTTCGGCAGCGTATTGCGCTGGTAAGTCAAAGCACCGAACTATTCAATCGCAGCGTCTTGGAGAACATTCAATACGGCAGTCCCGACAGCACGCGCGAACAAGTCGAACAGGCAGCCAAGCTGGCGCACGCACATGATTTCATCCTGGCGTCGCTGAGCGATGGGTACGAGACCATTGTCGGCCAAGCCGGCCAAAAGCTCAGCGGAGGTCAGCGTCAACGCATCGCGTTGGCGAGGGCTATTTTGCGTCGGCCCGAGATCATGATTCTCGACGAATCGACCAGCCAGATCGACATGGCCAGCGAACTTCAGATTCGCGAGACGTTGCAAGCCATGAAAGGGCAGATGACCATCGTGATCATCACGCACCGCGAAGCCTTGATCGCCCTGGCCGACGAAGTCTATACCATGCGATCGGGAGTCCTGGTCCAAGAGCCCGTCGACGGCAACGACCTGATCTCCAACGCAGCATAGAGCGCGACCGAGGGGGCCCTGAGCCGCGGCCTCTTGATGCCCACCCTAGAATACCTTTGCGCGGCCGCGATGCTCGCACGAACGCTTTTGACCGAGGCTGCCTTTTCGTCGCCAGAAGCTCGCTGCGCCGCGCCAAGCCGAGTCTTGTCGTCTAGGATCCAATGATGCGCCAACAACCAACGAGGAAAGCATGCATCCAACCGCCCAACGCCCCAGTGATCAATCGCAACCCAACGGCCATTCCGAAGATTGGCTCCGAGCGCTCCGCTGGCGTTATGCGGTGAAGCGATTCGATCCCGCGCGCCGCATCGCGCCGGATGTTTGGAACACCATTCAGACCAGCTTGCTGTTGACCCCGAGCAGCTTTGGGCTTCAGCCGTGGAAGTTCGTGGTCATTCAATCCGAAGCGATCAAGGAGCAGCTACCAGCGATTTCTTGGGGGCAAACGCAACCTAAAGATTGTTCGCACATGGTCGTATTCACCAGCCTGAGACACATCGATGCCGCGTATGTGGATCGGTTCTTGGAGCACGTGGCGACGACGCGGTCGCTCAATGTGGAGACTTTGGCTGCGTATCGCAAAGTCATCCTTGGATTCGCCGAAGGGACAACCGGCCGACACGAAATTTGGTCGGCGCACCAAGCCTACATCGCCCTGGGACAACTGATGGCTACGGCTGCATACCTAGGTATCGATGCGTGTCCCATGGAAGGGATCGAATCCAACAAATACGACGCTTTGCTCGGTTTGACAGGGACACCCTACGCCACGCGCGTCGCGTGCGCGTTGGGATACCGACATCCCGAAGATGGGTATGCGCAAAACCACAAAGTGCGCTTCGACGCGAGCGATGTGGTGACGGTCCTTTAGGGAAACTTGACCAGATCGGTTACGGAGCGTGGTCACAGCCTGCGAAGTACCGACTCGCGCCGTCCGTGCCTGGACGCAGTCGAATTCTGGAATGCACCCGCGACCGGCAACGCGTCGAGTCTCGCCAGCCTGTATTAGATATTCCGATAGTGCGGGTAGGCAGAGGAGGCGTGCGTAGACCGTTATGGAACACGGGCGCTCGAGGGTGCTAAGGACTAGAGTTGCCAGCGTTCGCTTGACATTTATCCGCGACGTGCGCTAAAGTAAACCTCCCTCCCCATCCTGGGTTGATGCGACGGCCCCATGCCGATTCGCAGAGACCTCCTGCCCAACAGTCTTGAACTATCGAAGCGAGGAGCGCCATGCGTGCGCGTCGGTCTCTGTGCGTCCTCATGCCTTGGCTGATGGTTTGCTTTGCCTTGCAAGCGACTCAGGCCCAAGATTTTGAACGCGGCAAAAGCCTTTATCACTCCACGTGCGCATCGTGCCACGGCGACCTGGGACGCGGAGTTGCGGAGCATTACGACCAGCCACTCCACGGCGACTTATCGGTGCCCGAACTGGCCAAAGTCATCCAAGAAACCATGCCTGAAGGCGAACCCGGCAGTTTGAGCTTGGACGAGGCGCATGCCCTCGCCATCTTTGTGCATCACGAGTTCTATTCGCCGATGGCCCAATTGCGAAATGCGCCGCCGCGGATCGATCTGACGCATTTGACGGTCGAGCAGTTTCGCCGTTCGGTGATGGACATCATGACTCCGTTTACCGGTCGACCTGGCGCTCCCGGAGAGGAACGCGGGCTGCGGCGCGAGATCCATCAAGGGGATTGGGGCAAGGACCGCAAAGAGGTCGAGAAGAAAGTCGATAGCCGACTGTCCTTTGATTGGGGCGAAGGCAAACCGATCCCAGAAGTCGATCACGAAAAGTGGCAAGTGCGATGGAACGGTTCCATCGTCGCGCCGGTCACAGGGCAATACGAGTTCTATCTCGACGCCACCATTCGAACGACATTGTTTGTCAACGACGATTCGACTCCATTGATCGATGCCAGCGTCGTGTCGTTCGAAAAGAGTTTGGTCACCAACACCATCTTTCTTCTCGGAGGTGAGACCTATCACTTCGCGATCGACGCCCATCGCAACAAAGAGAAGACCGCGCGGCTGTCGGTGGAGTGGAAGATCCCTGGCGGGGTTCGCGAACCGATTCCCGAGCGCTGCCTCGTGCCATCGTGGTCCCCCCGTTGGACCTTGTGCGCAACTCCGTTTCCTCCCGATGACAGCAGCGTGGGCTACGAGCGGGGCAGCAACATGTCGCGCGAATGGTATGAAGCCAACGTGGCGGCAGCCTTGGAAGTGGGCAATCAGTGGACCTCAAATTTGAAACGTCTGTTGCCCAAGGAAGGCAACGATCCGAATAACGTCGACCACGTCCGAGCGTGGTGCCATCGCTGGGTGACGCGGGCCTTTCGCCGGCCTTTGACCGACGATGAGAAGAGAATGTTCGTCGATTCGCAGTTTGAAGCCGATCCATCGATCGAGCGGGTCGTCAAAAAAATCTGCTTGCTAACCCTGACCTCGCCCCAGTTCCTGTACCCCGGAATCGACGGCGATACCGACGAAGCCAACGTGGCGATGTTGGCGCTCGTGCTATGGGACGGACTGCCCGAGGATTGGATGATCGAGATGACCGCGAAAGGGGATGTTCGCACTCCCGAGTCGCTCGGCTCGCTGGCTGACACAATGATGAAGGACCCGCGGTTTCAACGCAAGTTGCGAGGGTTCCTTCAGGAGTTCGCGGGCTTGCGAACCGCCAAAGAGATCGCGAAAGATCCACAGCGATATCCGGAATTCCAACCGTCGGTTGCCGCCGATTTGAGGACCAGCCTAGAACTGTTCCTCGAGGAGTTCGCCCGCCAACCCGACCTCGATCTAAGGCCGCTGCTGACGTCACCCAGCATGTATCTCAATGGCAGCTTGGCCAAACTCTACGGAGTCGAGATGCCCGCCGACGCACCGTTCCAAAAGGTCGGCATGCCAGCGGAGCAGCGAGCAGGGATCCTATCCCATCCCTTTTTGATGTCGACGCTTGCCTACCACCATGCCAGCAGCCCGATCCATCGCGGAGTGTTTCTTGCGAAACGCATTCTCGGACGACAACTGCGTCCACCTGTGGATGCGATCATCCCGATTGCAGAAGAAGCTGCACCCGGCATGACGACGCGCGAGAGGGTGGCCCTGCAGACCTCGGGCAGCATGTGCCAATCCTGCCACCGCGTCATCAATCCTTTGGGATTTTCCTTGGAAAACTACGATGCGCTGGGACGCTTTCGGACCGAAGAACTAGGAAAAGCGGTCGATCCGACGGGCAGCTACATCACAGTCGATGGCCAGTCGGTTGAGTTCCGAGGCGTCCGTCCGGTCGCCGAGTTCTTGGCCAACTCCAAAGAAGTCCATCAGTCGATCGTGCGTCAGTTGTTTCAGTATCTGGTCAAACAACCCTTGCCTGCCTACGGAGTCGATCAAATCCAAACTTTGGCCGACAGTTTCGCGGCCGAAGGATTTGCCTTGCAGCCGCTGGTTCGCAAAATAGCGATCCTCAGTACCCAAAAACCGACTGCTCCGGCGGAGGGGCAGCAAGTATCCTTGAACCCGCGTTGAACGCCCCCGTACTACCGGCATCCCGGTCACTCACCACCCTTCATCCCGAAATCGCACCCGCAGCATCCGCAGCGATTGCGCCCTACCATCAGCTATGCATACCAACTACCTATCGCGTCGCGAATTCGCCCAACGGCTCGGCATTGGTACGGCCGCCCTACCCTTCCTGTTGAACCTATCGAGCATCGCTCGCGGGTTTGAAGTTGCGCCCCGGCAGCGATTGGTCATCGTCTTTAGCCCCAATGGCGTGGTGCCACCGAGCTTTTGGCCGGACGAAGAAGGAGACGCGTTCGCGCTCAAGCGCATCATGGCTCCGCTGGAGCCGTTCAAGAATCGACTGCTGACGCTGCACGGTGTCAGCGACAAGATTCGCGGCGACGGCGATAACCACATGCGCGGCATCGGATGCTTGCTCACCGGCATCGAGCTTTACCCTGGAAACATTCAAGGTGGATCGGACACACCCGCCGGTTGGGCCAGCGGCATCTCGATCGATCAAGAAATCAAAAACTACCTGCAATCGCGGCCGGAGTCGCAAACGCGTTTTGGCTCGCTGGAGTTCGGCGTCGGTGTCCCCAATCGCGCGGACACTTGGACTCGCATGGTCTACTCGGGTCCGAACAAACCGATCGCGCCGATCGATGATCCCTACGCGATGTTCAACAAGCTCTACGGTCAGCGGAACGACGAAGAAAGCATCCGCAGCATTCTCGATGAACTCCAAGGCGATCTCGACAAAGTCGCCAAACGCGTCAGCGCCGAGGATCGAAAACTGCTCGCCGAGCATCAATCGCTCGTGCGGGATTTCGAACGGCAATTGCAATCTACCGGGACCGTTTCGACCCACGCCGTGCCTGAGCTGGACCCCAATGTCGAAGACAAAAACGACAATCTACCGCAACTGACGCGCATGCAGATGGATCTCATGATCCATGCGATGGCGGCCGATTTTGCTCGGGTCTTCTCCTTTCAATTCACCAACTCGGTCGGCCAAGCCAAAATGCGTTGGCTCGGCATCGAAGAGGATCATCACGGGCTGTCGCACGAACCCGACAGCAACGAAGAAGCCGTTGAGAAGCTGACCAAGATCAACGTCTGGTATTGCGAACAGATCGCATACTTGGCCCAAAAGCTCGCGGATACTCCCGAACCGGGCGGCGAAGGCTCGATGCTGGACCACACCACCATATTGTGGACCAATGAGTTGGGTAAAGGAAATTCCCACACCTTGGAGAATATTCCTTTCGTAATGATCGGGGGTGGTTTAGGATTTCGCATGGGGCGGTCGCTCAAGTGTGGCGGCATTTCCCACAACCGATTGCTGCTGAGTCTCGCTCATGGGTTTGGACATCATCTCGCCACCTTTGGCAATCCGAGCCATTGCAGCGATGGGCCATTGGTCCTATCGTAGCCCCAACACACTCGCATCCATCTCTCAGACTTTGGCTTCGCAACCGCTTGCCCGCGAACTTCGCCGGCGTGGGGGCTTGTGGCCAAATGGGATTCGGTGAGTCAGCATGGCAACATTGCTCGTCATCCGCGGACCCGGCGTAGGAACACAGTTTTCCTTGCGCGAAGGGGTCCTGCGCATCGGTCGCGACAGCAGCTGCGATCTCCATTTCGACGACAGCGAAACGTCCCGCAACCATGCCGAAATGCACTGGACCGAGGGCCATTGCGTCATCCGGGATCTCAACAGCAGCAACGGCACGCTCGTCAACGGCAAGAAGATCCAAGAATGCGTGCTCGAAAACGGCGATCGGGTGCAGATCGGCAAGCGGGTCATGGTCTATCGCCCTACGTTGCAAGCCCCCAAACCCGTTAGCAACGTCGATATCGTTCATCACGATCCACACGACGAAGGTTCCCAAATCATCCGTCGAGCCGATTTGGACGATCCCATTCGCGGGACCGTGTCCTTCGACAGCGACGATCCCGATGCACTCCCTCCCTCGCGTTCGACCTGGGAGATCATGTATCGAACGTCGGTCGCTGTCAGTCGGACGCTCGATATCGATCAGTTGTTGCATCAAATCCTCGACCTGATCTTCCAGTGGGTCGAATGCGATCACGGCTGCATCATGCTCGCCGATGTGGACACCGGACATTTGCGACCTTCCTGCCGCAAAAATCGCCGTCCCAATTCCAAGCACCGGATGTTTATCAGCAAGACCATCCTCGACTACGTTCTGCGCAACGAAGAAGGGGTGCTCACCAGCGACGCTCGCGGCGACGGTCGATGGACCACCAGCGCGAGCATCGAAAAGAGCGGCATCTGCGAAGCGATCTGCGTCCCCATGCGAGGCCGCTACGGGATGGTCGGCGTCATCTATATCGACACGATTGTTTCGGCTGGCCAACGAGCGCAATCGCACGACGTGCGGGTGTTCAACGAAGAGCACCTCAAGATGCTGGTCACGATCGGACACCAAGCGGCGCTGGCCATCGAAGACACCACGTACTACCAGAGCATGCTGCAAGCCGAACGATTGGCCGCCATCGGACAAACCATCGCCACCCTATCCCACCACGTGAAAAACATCTTGCAAGGGCTGCGCGGCGGTGGATTCATGGTTCAAGAAGGACTGAAACGCGAGAACCTCGGTTCCGTTCAACAGGGCTGGGCTATTTGCGAACGCACGCACGCGCGGATCGAATCCTTGGTGCTGGACATGCTCACCATCAGCAAGGACCGCAAACCGGAACGCAAAAGCGTCGATCTGCGAGACATCATCCAAGATGTCTTCGACATCGGAAAACTCCAAACGCAGGAGGCGGGCGTCGAGCTGGTGTGGAACCGTCCCGAAAGCTTTCCCCGTTTGATGCTCGACAGCGAAGCCATCCATCGCGCCATCCTCAATCTGGTCACCAACGCCATCGATGCGTGCGTCGACAAACCGGATGGTCGCGTAGAAATCGGATTGCATCGCACCGAGGAAAACGCCACCGTGACCGTCGCCGACAACGGAGTCGGCATCCCTCCCCAGGACCTAAATCGGATTTTTTCGCTTTTTGAATCGACCAAAGGCAATCGCGGCACCGGACTCGGGCTTCCTGTCAGTTTGAAGATCGCCCGCGAACACGGCGGCAGCATCAAGGTCGAGAGCGAAGTTGGCAGGGGAACGTCGTTTTCGTTGGAATTGCCATGGAGATCCAACGGAACTCCTGGAGATTCGCGGACCATGACCGGTTGATCCGCCCCGCGGATTTCTGCTCCACGCCGCCCTGTTACAGCCTTGTGATTCGCTCGTTCGCAGGTGCAAGCTTTGTCTTTGGGGGCGATTCTGAGTAAGCTTTACCATCGGCTCGAGCCACGAAGATCCTAAGCGGACTGTGCGTACTGCTTGCGCACAGACGGGTTTTCAGCCGGCGTTTCGTCGCGCGCACCACAGCGATCGCGCGCTCTATTCCCACTATGACCTTGGACCAAACTCTCAATCAATCCGTAGGCGAGCAACTGCGAGCCGAAGAGCTCAGCCTGCGATCGACGGTCCCACCGTCGCAGGTTCCGGGCTATCGCATGGAACGGATGCTCGGCCAGGGGGCTTTCGGTCAAGTCTGGATCGCGACCAATCTCAACACCGGCCGGTCCGTGGCCATCAAGTTCTACTTGCACCGCTCCGGTGTCAATTGGTCCCTGTTGACCCGCGAGGTCAAGAACCTCGTCTCGATGTCCGGCAATCGCGCCATCGTCCAAGTGCTCGAAGTCGGTTGGGATGCCGAGCCGCCCTACTACGTCATGGAGTATCTCGAAAACGGATCGCTCGATGATTTGATCCGGGACCGAGGTGCTATTCCTGTGCCGCGCGCCGTGGAGATCTTCACCGACATCGCAGCAGGATTGAACCACTCGCACGGCAAAGGGGTGCTGCACTGCGACCTCAAGCCAGCCAACGTACTGCTCGATCAAGACATGCAGCCGCGTTTGGCGGACTTTGGCCAAAGCCGCATGTCGCACGAACAAACGCCTTCGCTAGGCACATTGTTCTATATGGCGCCCGAACAAGCGGACCTCAACGCGGTGCCCGATGCGCGCTGGGATGTGTATGCGCTGGGGGCCATTTTGTATTGCATGCTCGTCGGTACTCCGCCCTATCGCAGCCCTGACAATGTCGCGGTGCTCGATACCGCAGGCAACTTGCCAGAACGCCTCAAACGCTACCGCGAAACGATTTACAAGAGCGCGTTCCCCAAGGCTCACTACCGATTGCCGGGTATGGACCGATGGCTATCGGCGATCATCGATCGATGCATTGCTAAGAAGCCCGATGACCGCTTTGCCAACGTGCAGCAAGTCCTCGCTGCCATCGAACGCCGCCGCACCGCGCGGCTGCGGCGACCGCTGATGATCCTCGGCATCCTCGGTCCGATCTTGCTCATGAGCATCATGGGATTGTTCTTTTGGCGAGCGGTCATGGTGGCCGAAAACGATCTGTCCAACGAACTGCGAGAAGGGGCACTGCAAAGCAACTTCTTCGCCGCACAATCCGCCGCAGGCACGCTGGAATCGGAAATCTCGGGGCTCTTTCGGTTGGTCGAAGAAGAAGCTCGACGCGGGGGACTGGAAGATCACTTTGTGAAGTGCATCGACGCCGCCGGCTTAGAGACGCTGCAATCCTTAGCCACCGACGGCGATATTCCCGCCGAAGCCCGCGAGCGTCTCTTAGGACTAGAAACTCGCGAGAACCTCGAGAGCTATCTCAAAAGCCGCCTCGATTTAATGCGATCGCGCGCCAGCGGCGCCACCAAATCCAACAAGTTCGATAGCTTGTTCCTTACCGATCGCTTTGGCACCATGATCGCTGCCGCCTTTGCTGGGAATCCTCCCGCATCTCCTATCGGTGAGAACTTTGCCTACCGCAGTTACTTCAACGGCCAGTCTCGCGACCTGAGCTTAAGCACTCCACGCAAGCACATCCAACGCACGACCGCTTCGCATCTGAGCGTCCCCTTTCGATCGACGGCGACCAACCGTTGGAAGATCGCGGTTTCGACCCCGGTCTCGGTCAAAGAAAAGGTCGACAACGTCGAGACGCAAACCGAAGGCGTATTGGTCCTCACCATCAATATCGGCGACTTGGAACTCCTGGCCACGGGACCGAAAGCAGATGCGAACTCCAAAACCGAGGATGCTGCCGTCGCCGGTCAGTTCACCGGGTTCGCCGTGTTGGTAGATGGACACGAAGGGGACCGCGAAGGAACCATTTTGCAGCATCCGTTCTTTTCACAGATCAGCCAACCCGAGGGCAACCTCACCGATCTGCAATTCCAAATCGATGAGTCCATGCTCAAGCGACTCAAGGACCCCGGGACCTATAGTTACCTCGATCCGGTCGCTTCCCATCCGCAAGGCAAGAGCTACTCCGGCGAATGGATTGCCGCTATGGAGAAAGTCGAGATCGCGCGGCGAGGCTCCGACGAGTTTGAACGCCGACAATCCACATCGCTGCTGCTGTTGGTGCAAGTCCCCGCGAAATCGATCACCGTTCCCGTGGCGATGATGGGGCAAAAGCTGGCCAAGCTTTTCTTGATCGCCGTGGTGGCACTGCTGGCCGCGATCGTCGCGCTGTGGTTGTTTGTGTTGCGATTCATGCGGTTGCCCGATAGCTTTGCCGAAGCGGCCCGCACACGAAACGGTACCACCGAAGGCCGCAGCGCTTCGGCGAGCGACGCCGAAGAAGCCTGATTGGGACACCTTCGCTCTGAACTTGGGCATCGCCGCCCTCCGGAAGCGAACGATGCGCACAACGTCCTGAAGCGCGTTAGACTGCCAACCCCTCATTGCTGGATTTGGCAACACCATATGCCACCGGCGATTCGGACACCCGCTCCGCATTCGACGAGGCCGAACCGATGGCTCGCCATGGCTCCCGAACCACTGAGGTTTCGGAGTCGCTTCGCAGTTGTTCGCTGGCGTGATGCATGGCCAACTCAGCTAGCTCGGTTTGGCCCTGTTGCAAATGGCGATCCGCCAACTGCAACTGTTCCATCGCCGCTCGCAATCGGCTCTGCACCGAGTTCGCATCGCAGCGATGCACATGAGACAACAACCCGCTGCCGGATGCCTCAACCAATTCGCTTCGCAAGATGCGAACCGATTTGGGAGCCCGAACGCCGACTTGAACGCGGCTGCTGTGGATCTTGAGAATCTCAAACGAGAGTTCGAGATCGGGGAATTCAATGCCATCCCCGGTTTGGCGAGACAATACTAACATCGAAGGACCTCCTGTCGATGCAAAGACAGATGCACCTAGCGCTCCGCTAGGGTCGCTTCCATGCCGACGGTGTCGCCATCCTTGGCAACCTCGATGTTATATCGCTTTGCGTCGTTTGGAATCAACCTCGGTTTCCCAGACTCCCCAGTCTCTCGACGCGTGCGCGGAATGCTAGCGAAAATGCGACCGCCGGAGGCTATCCGCGAAAGAGCGCAAAGGGCACGTCCACCTCGGGAACAATCGGCGTGGCCCGGGTCGCGGTTCGAATAGCGTCCGCCCAAGCGTGTGCATCCTGAGCGATCGGTGGCCAAGTGTTGTAATGCGTCGGAATCACAAACCGCGGTTGCACCAGCAAGGTCGCTTGCACGCTGTCCGAGGGCCCCATGGTGAACAAGTCCCCGATCGGGACCACCAACGCATCGATCCCATCGCGGGCGATCAGTTGCATGTCGCTGAACAATGCGGTGTCACCGGCATAGTAGATCCGCGTCGGAGTTCCATTGCCCGACCCAGCCAACTCCAACAGCCAACCACCCGCTGTCCCGCCATAGGAACCATCCGGCAAGCTCGACGAATGCAGGGCGGGCACCAACACCGCGCGCCCAAACTCAGTCTTTACGCCACCCCCCAAATTCATGCCGATCGTATTGGATACCCCATGCTCGCGCGACAGCCATGTGGCGATCTCATAATTGGCATACACCGGGGCCCCGCTCCGCTTGGCAATCGCGGCCGCATCGGCCAGATGATCGAAGTGCGCATGGGAAATAAAGATGTGGGTCGGATGCACTGCATCGGCGGCTGTCTTGGCCGAAGGATTATCGCTCAAGAAGGGATCGATCAAGACGGTGTGCCCGTCGCTTTGGATGCTCCAAGTGGAATGCCCGTGCCAAGTGATGGAAATGCTGCGGCTCATGGGGTGATCCTGCAGAGGATGGAGGAACGAAGCGAACACCAAAACACACGGCGCGCCAGCGCCGTCGGTCCGTGCGAATTGTAGCACGAAGGCCATCGGCGCCGCTCCGGTTGGACCCGCGGCTCGCTGCCTGAGAATGGAACGCTTTGTGCTACAATCGAAGCCCGCTCCATGCGTGGCTTCATGCTGACTGCCTGGGCTCGATCGCAGCAACGCTGGATTTGCTCCGCTTGCGATGGCCAGGACGCGGCACCCCCTTTCGTTGAGACATGACGTTGCTTGTGCCGCTGCTGCTCGATGCCGCCTACGCTTTGCTGCTGATTCTGGTTTCGCCATGGGTCCTATGGCGAAGGATTGTGCATGGTCGCTATCGCCAAGGTTGGAGTGCTAAGCTCGCGGGGGCGGTCGCAGCCCCCAAAGCTCCCACAGCATCGGGCGATTCCCCAGGGCCGGTGATCTGGTTTCATGCGGTGAGCGTCGGCGAGCTGCAGGTCATCCGGCCATTGATCGAGCGCGCCGAAAAAGAGTCGCCCGCCCCGAGGATCGTGGTGACGACATCGACCGATAGCGGATACGAACTCGCGTGCAAACTCTACGCTCGGCACACGGTCAGCTTCGCGCCGCTCGACTTCAGTTGGGCCGTCCGCCGCGCGGTCCATCGCATCGGACCATCGCTCTTGGTCTTGGCGGAACTGGAGTTATGGCCCAACTGGATCCGCGAAGTCCATCGACGCGGCATCCCGATCGCACTGGTCAACGCACGCTTGAGCGAGCCGTCGCTTCGCGGCTACCAGCGCATCGGTTGGATCGCGCGCGGCGTCGTGCAGCGGCTGACATGGGTGGGCGCGCAGAGCGATTCCTATCGCAACCGTTTTCTGACCCTCGGCTGCGATGCATCGCGCGTGGTCGTCACCGGCAACATCAAATTCGACGGCGCAACCTTCGATCGCCACCACGCCGAAGTCATCGCACGGCGAGAGGCGCTCGGCTTGCGCAAGGACGAGACCGTTTGGTTGTGCGGCAGCACCCAATCTCCCGAAGAGCAGCTTTGCATCGATGCCTATCTCGCGCTGCGCCCGCGCTTTCCCAAACTGCGGCTGATGTTGGTACCGCGGCATGCAGAACGCTTCGACGAGGTGGCGAGGATGATCGAACGAACGCAGCTCCCATGGTTGCGCCGCAGCCAAATGACCGCGTCCCCCGACGCCGTGGCCGATTCGTGGAGCATCTTCTTGGCCGATTCCGTCGGCGAGCTGCGATGGTGGTGGGGGTTAGCCGACGTCGGGTTTGTCGGTGGCAGTTTCGGTTCCCGCGGGGGGCAGAACATGATCGAACCGTGCGCTTACGGCGTCGTGACGAGCTTTGGCCCCAACACGCGCAACTTCGCCGATGTGGTTCAGATCTTGCTCGAGGCCGATGCCGCGACCCAACTCGCTAGCTCCGACGAACTGGTGCCGTGGCTATCGACCATGCTGGAGCATCCCGATGCTGCAAACGCCATGCGACAGCGTGCCGTGGCGACCGTCGCGGCCCAGCGCGGTGCCGTGGAGCGAACGTGGTCCGCGCTGCTGCAACTGCTTGGGCGGCAATCACTCTAGCCCACTCTAGCCGTGTCGCGCTTCGGCGCGGCATCCGGCTATCGGCAGCATTCCCCACGCGGTAACCCCTCCCCTTTGGAAAGCTTGGTAGCCGAGTTCGATTTGTGCTAAAATGCGCAAAAGCATGGCTGATCATGCTACCGATGCCATCGCGCACGGCAGCCCATGCCGATGTGTCACTACGCGCAGGGGACCTGCGCTTCCTAGATTCCTCGGAAAGCTAGATACCCATGAGTACAGGCGAAGGAGCGAATACCTCGTTCGAAACGATGCGAGGCCGCGACTATCCAACCTTGCGTCAGTTCACCATCTTTCTCGAAAACCGAGTCGGGCAATTGCTCGACGTGGTTCGACGCTTCGAAGTCTCTGGGATCCGCATCGCCGCTTTTTCCATCAGCGATTCGGCCGAATGCGCGTTTGTCCGCTTCTTGGTCAGCCACGCAGAACGCGGTCGTGAAGTCCTGGAACGGGCCGGTCTCGCCTTGATCGAAACCGATTGCATCGGTGTCGAGTTGCCCGAAGGCGGACAGCCTTTGCTGCAGATCTACACGGCGCTTCTGCAAGCCGAGATCAACGTGATCCAAGCCTATCCGCTGCTGGTCCGACCCGGTGCCGAAGCCGGCATCGCGATCATGGTCGACAACACCGAAGCCGCGCTGGAGACGTTCGCACGCAAAGGATTCCGACTCATCCGGGAATCGGATTTGCAAGAAGCAACTTAAAGAACTCGCTTATTGCATTTGCTAGATCGCGAATGCTCCTGGAGCGTAGAGCAAACATGCTGACAGTCGAACAGGACCGCATTTGCGGAGTCGTTTATGGACAGGCTATCGGCGATGCGCTGGGATTGGGAACGGAGTTTCTATCGAAAGACGAGGTAAAGCAATACTACCCGGAAGGCCTTCGAGCCTATGAGCAGATCGTCGGGGATTCGCATCGCAGTCGATGGGTGAGAGGCGATTGGACCGACGACACGGACCAAATGTTATGCATCCTCGATAGCTTGCTCGAGCACGGCAGTGTGGTGGTCAACGATATCGCCGCTCGGTTGTACCAGTGGGCCGCTGGGGGTGGGATGGGAATAGGAAACACCGTTGCGGCGGTTCTATCCGACCCGGAGTTCCTGATTCGCCCACATGCAGTATCCCAACGAATCTGGGAGAAAACAGGCCGATGCGTGGCCGCGAACGGCGCGGTCATGCGAACCTCTGTATTGGGGGTATGGGAACTGCGATCTCCCGAGCGCGTTCGGTTCCATGCGGAAGAGGTTTGTAGGATCACGCATTATGATCCGCGTTGCGTTGCGTCCTGCGTCGCGGTGAGTCTAGCCATTGCAGACTTGGTTCAGGCCCGGCCGGTCGAACAGGTCCTAGCGGTTACAGCCGACCGGCTCAACGCCTATCAACCTGGATTGGGACCCTGGCTTGAGCATGTGCTCGAACAGCCGCTCGATGCTTTGGATTTGGACGAGGGGCTCAACCCTGGCGAAGAAGATCGGATTGGATACACGCTCAAAGCCCTTGGCGCAGGGTTTTGGGCGTTGGCCCATGCCAGTTCGTTCGAAGAAGGAGTCGATCGGATCGTGCACGAGGGAGGCGATGCAGATACGAATGCCGCCGTCGCGGGCGCACTGCTCGGTGCGCGGGATGGGTACTCCGCGATTCCTGACGCATGGGTAGACGGATTGGCTTACGAAATGGAGTTGCACGTTCGCGCGGAACGGCTTCTGGCAATCTGCGATCGGATGAACGGTGCGTCCTGAGCGCTTCCGCTAAGTCAAAATGCTTCGCACCAGCTCCCCATGGATGTCGGTTAGACGATAGTCTCGGCCCTGGAATCGATACGTCAGCCGGGTATGGTCGATCCCCATCAAATGCAGGATCGTCGCATTCAAATCGTGCACATGAACCGGATCTCGCGTGATGTTGTAGCAGTAGTCATCGGTCTCACCGTGCACGGTACCGCCGCGAATCCCCGCCCCCGTCAACAACGTCGTAAAGCAACGCGGATGGTGATCGCGTCCGTAATTGTCGGCTGTAAGCGCTCCTTGGGAGTAAACGGTTCGACCGAATTCTCCTCCCCATACGATCAGCGTGTCGTCGAATAGCCCTCGCTGCTTGAGATCCTGGATAAGCGCAGTCGTCGGTTGGTCGGTGTCCTTGCACTGCAATCGAATGGCATTGGGTAGGTTTCCGTGCAAGTCCCAGCCCATATGAAACAACTGCACGAAGCGAACGTCGCGCTCGGCCAACCTGCGCGCGAGCAAACAATTCGCTGCATACGTGCCAGGCTTCTTCACATCCGGTCCATACATATCGAGCACGTGCTGCGGTTCATTCGAAGTGTCGAGCAACTCAGGCACGCTGACTTGCATGCGAAACGCCATCTCATACTGGCTGATCCGCGTTTGGATCTCGGGGTCGTGCACGTCGGCATAGCGCTGCTGATTCAGTTCAGCCAGCCGATCCAGCGTTTTGCGCCGCGTCTGGCGCGTCATGCCAGTTGGATTGGATAGGTAGAGGACGGCGTCACCGCGATTGCGGAACTTGACCCCTTGATGTTTCGATGGAAGGAAACCCGATCCCCACAACCGATCGTAAAGGGGCTGGTCATCGGGACGTCCTGTCCCAAACGAGGTCAGCACCACGTAGGCAGGTAAGTCCTGATTGACGCTGCCCAAACCGTAGCTGAGCCACGAACCGATGCTCGGGCGCCCCGCGAGCTGCGAACCGGTCTGGCAAAACGTGATGGCAGGATCGTGGTTGATCGCTTCGGTATGCATCGATCGGATCTGACACCAGTCGTTGGCCAGCGTCGCCATCTTCGGCAGGATCTCGCTGAACCACATGCCGGCATCGCCATGTTGCGAAAACTGAAACGCAGTCGGGGCGACCGGGAATTGGGACTGCCCGGAAGTCATCGTGGTCAACCGCTGCCCTTGCCGAATCGAATCCGGAAGATTCTCTCCGCGACGCTCTGCCAATGCGGGCTTCCAGTCGAACAGATCCATCTGCGATGGGGCTCCCGATTGAAACAGATAAATGATCCGTTTCGCCTTGGGAGCATGATGCTGAAACGGCGAAGGCGGCTCGAAGGGTGCCGGTGCGGCAGCCACCGTAGCGGGAGGGCTCAATTGCGATAGCGCCGCGAGTCCCAGCGTCCCGCCAAGCCCTCTCAAGAACTGCTGACGAAGCATCGGCGTTCGGATCATCGAATGGTCTCGTTCCATGGTGTGACTATTCCCTCATGATGCTTTCATCGAGGTTCAGCAAAACGTTTCCGCTCAGCATGTATGCAACCAATTCCGCAGGCGAAGGAACTTCTGAAGGAGAGTCGCCATGGCGGAGCAATTGGGTCGCTTCGTCCGCGTGCTGCTCGTAGTAGGCGATATCCTCGCGCCAACCGGAAACCAGCACGCGCAGTTCCTGTTCCGAAGGTTTGCGACCGGTGGCCAATCGAAAGCCGTAGGTCAGCTTGCCATCCGGCGTCGTCGCGGAGTGCTTCATCATCCGCTCGCCCAGTTTTCTCGCGGCTTCGACAAAGGTGACTTCGTTCATCAACGAGAGCGCCTGCAGCGGCGTGTTGGTGCGCGATCGACTGACCGTGCAGATCTCGCGGCTGGGAGCGTCGAAAATGAGCATCGAAGGGGGCGCGGCCGTGCGCTTCCAAACGGTGTACAAACTGCGGCGATAGAGCCCTTCCCCTGGGTCGTGTTTGTAATTGCGCAGATCACCATAGACGCTCGTTTCATCCCATACGCCTTCGGGCATGTAAGGGCGAGCGCTCGGTCCTCCGAGTTTGGTCGACAACAACCCGCTGACGTGGAGGGCTTGATCGCGCAGAATCTCACCCGGCAATCGGAATCGCGGCCCGCGTCCCAACCAGCGATTGTCGGGATCGCGTTCCACCAGCGTTTCCAAACCCCGCCTGCTCGCGGATTGCTGGTACGCTCGGCTCATAACCATCTGCTTGAGCAATCCCTTCATGTCCCAAGCGTGGATCGGCCGATCGTTCACCAACAGACCGGAACTGGGCTCCATGAATTCGACGGCCAGCCAATCGAGCAATTCCGGATGACTGGGCCACTCGGCTTGCGACCCGAAGTTTTCTGTTGTCTTGACGATTCCCGTACCCATCAATCGCTCCCACATGCGATTGACCCACACGCGCGCCGTGAGAGGATGGTTGCGATTGGCGATCCATCGCGCCAACCCGAGTCGGTTGTTCGGGGCTCCGTCGGGCAAGGGAGGAAAGATCTTTGGCAACGCCGCAGTAACCGGTTCCCCGCGCTTATCGTACTCCCCGCGGATCAAGACGAAGGCTTCGCGCGGCTGCGCGATCTCCTGCATGACCATGACGTTGGGCCATCGATTGCGATACTCGGTCAGTTGCTTGTTGAGTTCTTGAACTTTCTTCTCGGCTGATTGGATGGGGCCATCCGCGTTCTTTCTATAGAAGTCTTGGACCTCGAGGCGCTGGGCGTCGCTGCGTTGGTCCGACGGTAGCGCTAGGATCGTGCGAAGCGAATCTGGAACTTGAGAGCCACCGATAGCGATGGTCCCTTTGGGCAACCCGGTTGCTGCGAGGCGGAAGCGGCCGATGTTGTGCTGCGCGAGGCTTTCTTGAACGAGGCGAATGGTGATGGTCGCCTCCGGTGGGACATCGATGCCCGTTTCCGTCAGAAACATCGCGCGGCAAATCTCCTTGCGCGATGGACCGTCGACCGCCCAGCCCTTCGACGGGTTCGCGCGAACGGTGTTTTCGATCTCCCACCCCTTCTGCGAGTAGTCGGCTTCCGCATGCGTGAATGTGGCAGTCCAAGGTTCCGCAAGCGTCGGCGCGTGGATCACCGCTTCCACGCGGGTCAAAACAAAGTTGCCGTTCGGATAACGCCCGAGACTTTGTTGCGGCAAACTGGGGTCGGGAAAGCACTCCAACAACAGTCCGGTGAACCGACCTGGCGAAATGGGTGACGTGATTTCATAGACGTCGTGGGTCGGGTTTTGGCCGCTGACCAAGTACGCGCCGTCGCTTTGCTTGGTCAATGCAGCACCGCTGGTCGCCGAGGCCGAGACCGGGTTCAAGACGTTCCAAGCGGTGGTGCTGGTTGCGATTTTCTCTCGAAAGCCCGGTTCCCAAGCCGCAACCAATTCAGGCAGCGTCTTCTCGACATCGCGCAGGGCCAGCTCCGCATCTCGGATCTGCATTTCATAGAGCGCCGCTTGCTGTCGTTGCTCTTCGGATGGGACGGGGACGACCGGTTCGGTGTTGCGGGATTCCCCTTGGAGCGTGCCGCTTTCAGCGATGTTGTTGAAGTAGGAAAAGAACGAGTAGAAGTCGCGTTGGGAGATGGGATCGTATTTGTGATCGTGGCAGCGACAGCAGTTGAAGGTCAGCGCCAACCACGTCATGCCGGTCGTCTCCACGCGATCGATGACGGTTTCTACTCGCCATTCTTCGGCGATGATGCCCCCTTCGCCGTTGAGGCGATGGTTGCGATTGAAACCGGTCGCCACCTTTTGCGATAGCGTGGCGTCGGGGAGCAAGTCTCCAGCGATCTGTTCGAGGGTGAATTGATCGTAGGGCATGTTGCGATTGAACGCATCGATCACCCAATCCCGCCACGGCCATTGCTGTCGCGAGCTATCGATTTGGAATCCATTGCTATCGGCGTAGCGAGCCAAGTCGAGCCACTGCAGGGCCATCCGTTCGCCGTAGTGGGGCGAACGGAGCAATCGATCGACGACCCGTTCGTAGGCGTCGGGGGACGCATCGCTCAGGAAGTCCTCGATCTCCTCGATCGTCGGCGGTAGCCCCACCAGATCCAGAGACAATCGCCGGATCAGCGTTTCGCGATCCGCTTGCGGTGAAAACGAAAAGCCTTCCGCGCGAAGCTTCTTCAACAGGAACCGATCGATCGGATTGGGAAGCACTGCGGCCAACTCCGGGAGCGGCACCTCGGGCCTGACCGGCGCGATAAACGCCCAGTGCCCTTGATACTCTGCCCCTTGTTCTATCCATCGTCGAAGCAGTGCTTTTTGTTCAGGTTGGAGCGTTTTACCAGTCTCCGGCGGAGGCATCACCCCATCGGGTGTGTCGGCAAAAACGCGATGCAGCAATTCGCTTTCGGCGGCATGGTCCACGTCGATGGCGCGCTTGCCGGAATCCCCAGGCTGCGTCGCCAGTTCGAAGCGATCCAGCCGTATGCCTCCCTGTCGCTGCCGCTCGTCGGGACCGTGGCACTGAAAGCAGTTCTCGGACAAGATCGGGCGTATGTCCCGATTGAATTCGATGCGGTATTGGGCAAATGCGGAAGACGTCAGCACCCAGACAACCCCGAGAGCGAGACGTCTGGCGATGGCATCAACACGCACAACCTGAGTGCGAGGCTGGGTCAAGAATTCCATCCACATGAGTTGTCGTGGTGAGCAAGGCGGGGGGATGTGAGGCGGGGATTGGATCAACCGCTATGAGTATACTCCAGCCAAGGATTTACCAGGAAGCAAAAGGCACCAAAGAGAATAAAACCGCAGTCGGCATCGACGTCCTTGGTCGTGCCCCGATCGCCAAGCCAGCCCCGTAGCATGGGCAAACTTCTTGGAGATTGGTAGGTCCAGTTCGTTACGCTTTTCTTTGCCTCCATGCGCTGACGATTTGCTCCATGGTGCTCTGGAGCGTTTGAGTGATACCCCAATTGGGATAGTGAGATGTGATCTTGCTCAGATCCGAGTAATAGCAGATGTGATCTCCGATACGATTTTCTTCCACATACGTGGTCTTTTGCTTCTTGCCCGTCAAGCTTTCGGCGATCTGAAACGCTTCGAGAATCGAGCATGAATTGCTCTTGCCACCCCCGAGATTGTAAACCTCGCCGACTCGAGGCGCTTCGATGAATGCGGCCATGAATCGTGCTACATCCAACGCATGAATATTGTCCCGCACCTGCTTTCCCTTGTACCCGTAAATCCGGTACTCCCGTTCCTCGAGATTGCACTTCAATAGGTAGCTCAGAAAGCCATGAAGTTCGACTCCGGAGTGATTGGGACCGGTCAAGCACCCGCCGCGCAAGCAACAAGTGAACATCCCGAAGTATCGACCATACTCTTGGACCATAACGTCCGCAGCAACCTTGCTTGCACCGAAAATCGAATGCTTGCTCTGATCGATAGAAAGGGTTTCACTTATGCCGCTCTGATACTCTGGGTCGGCGTAATCCCATCGCGTTGGCAACTCCTGGAGAGCGAGAGAATTGGGTGTGTCGCCGTACACCTTGTTCGTGCTCATGTGGATAAAGGGGCTCTCGGGACAAACCTGTCTGACCGATTCGAGGATGTTCAATGTGCCGACAGCATTGGTGTCAAAATCATCGAACGGAATGAAGGCGGAACGGTCGTGCGAGGGCTGCGCTGCAGCATGGATCACGGCCGTGGGCTTTACCTCTCGGAGCAATTTGAGGATTCCGTCACGATCTCGGATATCCATTTCATGATGCACAAACCCGGGCAATTGCTTGAGCAGTCGTTCTTGATTCCATCGCGTATCGCCTTGAGGTCCGAAAAAGACAGCGCGTTGATTGTTGTCCACCCCGTGCACTTTGTATCCAAGGGTCCGTCCAAAGTACTCGCAAACCTCCGAGCCGATTAACCCTGACGATCCTGTGACAAATAGAACTTTATTCTGCATTGAAATAGAACCTGAATGTTCCCCGGCAGGGACTGGAAACGCCCGAAGGAACATCGCTTTATGCGATCTGCATCTCGGAAACCCGTTTCAACCACTATCGTTTTTTTCACCACCAATGCAACGGCTTGGGAACGACAAAAGTCCGAGGAGTGGCCACCGGATGCACGGGTAGTAGCGGAAGGGGTGGATATGGGGGACCTCTCGGGAAACCCATGGAACGACGTCCTGTCCACGGGATGGAAACGCACGGCAATCAAAACGCTCTCCTACGGAACGTGATCGACGGTTCGGCGTTCCGCCCATCGATGCATCCGGTTGGGCCTCGACTTTGCTATCCTAAAGATGGGCCTTTGCCAGAGAGGGTTCTCGCGAGGCTGCTTATTGCGTGGCCGTGTCAGACGACAATCCGTCCCTTGCCGGTCGCGAATCAATTCACTCCAACGCATGCCCTGCACTCCTGTGCGGCGCAGTCAATTTCTCATTCTGATGGACGGCCGGATCATGCGCTCCAACCATTCCCGAAGCGTTTTGGATGCACCGTTCGCCATGCGATCGTATGTTCGTCGCGATGCATCGGCTCGTGTTTGGGAAGCCACGGTTGCACGGCTGGCGTTGCTGATTTGCTTGGTAGTCGCCGCGCCTTCTCAAGCCGATGGACCAAAAACCGTGCGGCCCGATGCCGCTTCTCGGCCAACGCAACGAGTCACCCTCGATGGGACTCCGTTTGAAGTCCCGGTAGGATGCGAGTGGACGCGCGCTGCAGCCGACCCCTTGGTCCGCTGGCCGATCGTGGCCACTTGGGACCCCGACGGGCACTTGATCGTCGCCGAGTCGGTATGGAACCGCGAATCGGTCCAACAGCAACTGGTCTCGCGACCCCATCGCATCGTCCGATTGATCGATCGCGATCGGGATGGCAACTTCGATGAACGCCAAGTCGTTGCCGAAGACCTCGGTTTTCCAGAAGGGGCATTGTGCATCGGGCGCGATCTGTATGTTTCTGCACCACCACAGATCTGGAAGCTGACCGACACCGATGCAGACGGTGTATGCGATGCGCGCGAAGTCTGGTTCGATGGCCAAACCTTGACGCACTGCGCCAACGATCTGCACGGACCATGGCTTGGCCCGGATGGTTGGATCTACTGGTCCAAAAGCGCCTTCGCCGAGCAAAACCACCCGATCCGATCGGGGCGCGATTGGAAGAGCTCCGCTTCGCACCTCTACCGTCGCCATCCCAGCGGTGGGCCGATCGAACCGGTGATGACCGGCGGCATGGACAATCTCGTCGATGTGGCGTGGTTGCCCAATGGCGATCGCTTCTTTTGTGCTACGTTCCTACATCATCCACGGCATGGGTTTCGCGATGGCATCGGGCAAGCCACGTACGGAGCCGTATACGGCAAATCGCACGGGGTGCTCGCAGGTCATCCCAGGACCGGTGCGTTGATGCCGGCGACGGTGGAGTTGGGGCCGGCGGCCCCTGCAGGGCTCCTGGCCATCGATCGCATCGCCCCGGCGCTGGCCGATGGCTGGAAGATCGAAGAAGGCACAGCCGGGTATTTGCTCTCCGCGCAATTCAATCTTCAAAAGATTGGTCTGCATCCCTTGGCGACGTCGCGTGAGTCCGCCGGATATCAGGCTAGCAGCATCGATCTGGTGCAATCGAGCCGCATCGATTTTCACCCCGTCGATGTGTTGCTCGATCGCGACGGATCGCTGGTCGTCTTGGACACAGGAGGCTGGTACGACCTGTGCTGCCCAAGTTCGGGGACCGATCAGCGCGTGGCCCTCGGGGGCATTTATCGGTTGCGAGGCGTCACCGATCAAACCGCCGACACGCGCGATCCGCGCGTGCATGGGTTGCTTCACGACATCCGCCCCCCTGCCCTCGCCCAAGATGCGCCATCGTCCGATGCCGCGCCGCGTGTGAAGCGCGTTTGGGATACCGCCGCGACCTTGGTTGCATCGCAAAACCCTCGCGATCGGGATGCGATTTTGTCCTGGGCTCGCGATCCGGACGTCGAAGTACGCATCGCGGCCTTGAACGCGATCTCGTTGCATGCTTGGCCGGAAGCTCGCGGACTGCTGCTGGAAACGCTGCAACAGCCCGATGCGCGCTGCGCGCGGTTGGCTGCCGAAGCCCTCGGACGGATCGGGATCGACGGCGAAGTCCCGGCGCTGATGAAACGCTTCGCAACCGCCCAGGGCGATCGTTGGCTGCAGCACGGAGTGCTTTTCGCAATGATCGAAGGCGCTCGCCCCGAAGCGCTCGATCCATGGTTGGAGGGCACCGACGAAACGGCTGCCCGGGCTGCGGCGTTGGTCCTCTGGCAGTCCAACCGCATCCGAACGGAACACGCGCCCGGTGTGTTGCGATTGGCAACGTCCCAGAATCCCGAAAGCGTCTCACTGGCCCTGGAGATCCTCGAGCAACATCCCGAATGGAGTACGGCCGCCAACGCATGGCTGCAATCGCAATCCGCCTTGGCGGAGCCGACCCATCGCAGTGGACTGGCGCAATTGATCGCGCGCTGGTCCGCGCAAACTTCGGTGCAACAATTGGTTCAGAACATGCTCGAACAACTGGGCCGCGCGAATCGTCCTCAGCGCGAGTTGACAGTGGAGGTCTTGAGAGCCATGGCGGGGCAGCCGATTCCCGAAGCCTGGAGCCGACCGTTGGCGCGCTGGATCGAGGTCTTGCCGGATGCGGACGCCGCGACGTGGTCGACGACCCTGGCATCGCTGACGGTGCCCAATGCGCACCAGTCCATCACCCCTGCCATCTTGGATCGCATCCAACGCGTGTCGACGGGCGGCGTTTTAGGTCGGTTGTCGTGGATCGCGGCGTTGCCCGCCGCAACGCCCGTCGATCCCGAGATCGAATCGGATGTGATGCGAGCCAGCGCGGATGCCGATCCGCAAATTCGATCCGCTGCCATGGCGGCCATGCGCAAGATCCAATGGCGGAACCCGACGAGCTGGACCCAATTGCAGCACCAGTTACCGCAGTACAGCCCGCTGGAACTGTCGTCGGTCCTCGAAGCGGTCATGAAGACTTCACCTCCGGAATGGGATGCGCCGCTGCTAGAGAAACTGGTGACCTTGGACGCGACCAAGTCGCTCAACGTGGAAACCGTGGTGTCGCTGTTGAAAGGGCGCGATGCCAACGTGCAGCCGATGTGGCGCGAGGCGCTGCGGAAAACCCAATCGCCTCCCGAAGAGCTGTCGAAAGAAGTGGAACGCTGGCTGGCAGAATTGCCCCAGGGAGATCGCTCGCAAGGCTACCACGTGTTCCGATCGAGTCGCGCCGGTTGCAGCGCTTGCCATCAAGTCGGCTACGTAGGAGGCAACATCGGTCCGGTCCTCAGTCAGATCGGCCGGTCGCGAGGTCGCCGCGAACTCCTCGAAGCGGTTTTGTTCCCGAGCGCTCGGCTCGAACAAGGCTATCGCAGCATCAAGGTTCGGACGACCGACGGCGAAGTTCTCATCGGGCTGGTTCGCGAAGACACGCCCGACCGCCTCGTGTTGCAAGTCGCAGCGGATCGCCAAGCCGTCGTTCCCCGCGCCGAGATCGAAGCCCAAGAACCGAGCACGACCTCGATCATGCCCGCAGGACTGGAACGCCAACTCTCGCGACAAGAACTGGCGGACTTGCTCGCGTTCTTAGAAAACGCCAAATAAGAACGCCTCATCGCAACAGATAAAGGCTTCTCGGGCTCCCTTGGTTGTCATTAAAGGCGAAATGATTTCCATGCGGGAGAAGATCTGAAATCTGCTCTTTTTGTTGGGCCTTTTTTGGGGCCTGCAGGTGCTAATCCCATTGGACGGGGGTTGGCGCCCGAACCCCTTTCCAAACGCCCTCTCTGCGTTTTTCTTCTTCGCGATTGCTTTCGGTTGGAGCCAAAGCCTTCGGAGCCATTTCTCCCGCTCGGCTCTGGCAGTTTCTTTCACCCCATCAGCGAACTCAATCTTTGCAATCGGTTTAGCACGCTTCCAACCTCGCCTGAATACCGTTGGTGCGTTTCGGTGGGTTGCTTTTTCGTTAAGTACTGCGCAGCTGTTTGCTGTGTCGACGCATTGGCCCATCAGGGTTTTGGGCGCTGAGCAAGTCGTTCGGGTGAAGCGGGTTCCCAATGGGCTCGCCAGGGTTCGAGTTCCGCTTCGAGGGTAGCGAGCCGAGCGAGTTGATTTTCCGATTCGACCAGCATGTCTGCCATGGCCGCTTCGATGGCATGAGCGAGCACCTCTCGAGAGGCTTCGAGGTGATGCATCATGGTTTGTTCGCTCCAGGTTTGGCGAGCGCCATTCCAAATCGGTTCCCATTCAAACAGGGTCGTTGGGTCGATTCGAAACTCCAGTTGGAATGGCTTGGTCGACGTCGCAGCGGTATCGCCTACCAAGCGGACGCGGAGCGATCGGTTGATCGGGGACCGATCGATGGCTTGCATCAAGCATGCATGCCAATCGCGATCGTTTGGATTGGATAGCACCGCGTTTTCGGAAGTCGCTTCTCGGGTATCTGGACCATCATGGGCCGCGTCGATCGGGACTTCGAATTGCACGTGGCATCGGTCGACACGGTGTTCGATAGCGATGCGAGCCGAACGCAGATGATCGCCCGCGGGGTCCATGCGCCGCAGCGCGGTCCACACCATCGGGGAGCCCGCCGAGTTGTCGTGCCGTCGCTCGCTCAAGATCTCGATCACGCCTCGTTGTTTAGGAAGCTGGAACCGCCAATGGGACTGCGGCAGCTCGGCCGTCGACTGGCGATCTCCCCAATGGCTCAACGAGCATTCGAACGCGATGCGCGATTGATGCTCGGGTTGGATCCAGCCTCGCAGGTTGGCAGCGCGCACCCAAACGTGCGATGGCTCCACGCCGGGGATTGGCACCTCGATGCCGATGGGAGTTGCGCTAGGATCCGCATTGGCATATGCGAGCGCGCTAGGAGATGCCATGCATTCCCACACGGATTCCAACAGCGGGTCGGACTCGGCGAGCAGCTCCATCAAGAGGTTGGTTAGGTATCCGCGCATCGACGACTCGAACTCGGGAAACGCTTCCTCGATAGCTTGCTGCAAATGCTTGGGCAGATCGTCGCGCATGCCTTCTGCTTCGAGGCGGAACCGTTTGTGGAGTTCTCGCAGCGCGATTCGCTGCTCGGCGATCCGTTGTCGAATGGCCACGTATTCCGTTCGCAACGATTCTCGCATCCCGCGCGGCAATGGTTCGTCGGTCTTGGAGATCAGCATGTGCTGCTGGCGACGCGAGAAGACTGCGACTCGGGTTTCCAGATCGGCCATCAAGGCTTCTTGTTGCGTATGATGCTCGCCGCGCCGTGTGTGCAGTTGCGCCGCCCAGGCTTGTGCCAATCGGGCTGGATCGACGTTCGGCCCGGGCAGGATCGCCGTCAGCGCGGGAAGCCGAAACGCGTTGCTCGGCATGCGACGGCTGCGGATCGAAGCGCCATCGACGTAGGCTTGGTCGATGACCAGATTGCGATGAAGCAGCGACCACGGGTCGAGGACGGCTGCCACGCGATCGACTTCGATCGGATCGCGATGCGCCCGTTGCACGCGGACTTTCCGGACTTCGATCGAGCGCTCTCGCAGTGATGCATCCGCATGGCCCAGAATCGAAACACTGCCATGGATCGAGCGCGACCACGCCCACGCGACAACCGTTCGCGTCGCGGCTTGTGCGGCGAATCCAAAGAGCACGATGGCAGCGGCGGCCATGGCCATGCGGCCGCGCGTCAGCTTCATGGCGTGGTGGCTCCATCGCGCGGTGCGCGGCTGGCGGTCAAGTGACGTAGCAAATAACGCAGGGCATCGTTGCTGCCTGGACCGGCCAACGTCCGTTGGCAGGGCGCGACCCGTTCGCTGCTCGGTGCATGGCTCTGTGATCCCGCGGCGTTCGATTCGAGGTTGCTCGCTGGCCGAGATGCTGTCGCGCTGGGCAGGCGGTTGGAATCCATCGAAGGCGTAGACGATTCTGCGATCATGGGCTGGACTGATTTCGAAGAAGACGAGGATTGCGGAGAGGAAAGGGAGTCGGCCGATGAGAAGCCAACTCGATGGGTCGACATGTCGGAATCCAAGCTTGGCGGCGGATGCAACTCGACCGCTGCGTCGGAGGCGATCGCCAACTCGGTTTTCGGATTTTCCTTGGGAAAGCCTTTGCGAAACTGTGCTGCAGCCAACGCGATCTCATCCAGCGCGTCGTCTGCTTTGTCGGCTGAGGTGCGGGCAGCAGTCGCAGGTTGCATGCACCACCGCAACAAGGCCCAATGCGGAATCGCGGTCAAGGTTCCCAAGCACACACTCCCAACGACCATCGTGTTGTTCAATCGAAGCCATGGAACCAGCGGTACCGACCAAATCCGACGAAGGCCTTCCAGCGTCCAGCTCGAGGAGAGAACCCAGCCCCCGACCGCGTCCGGGATCGGAGATACAACCCCGTGCAGCGAACTGGTCAGCAGCAACGCCAGGACGGCGGACAGCTGATGGATCGGCAACACGAACGCGGCGCCGACCAACCCGACGGCGATCAGGCTATCCCAAGGGATCAACCCGAGGACGCCACCGATGGCAGCCCCTGCCGCAATGCAGCGAGGCGTGGCATGCTGGGATGCATCTGCAAGGAGCCTGTGGGCCAAACGCCCGAGTATTGGAAACATGACCAACCCGCTTCCGAGAGGCACTGTTTGCTATCATGGGTTGCAAATGGCGACCATGCGACATGATCGTTTCATCGGCTAGCCTGCCAGCCAAGTGAAACCGAATGCGTTGCCTGCGCCGATTTTTCCGGCCGGGTCCCGCCCAAGAAAGCTAGCAATCCTCGGCGAAAAGCGCAGCGTGAACCGTAGTGCGGGTCTCCAGGCCCGCAGCCCGCGCACCCTTTGAGCGCCATCGCGGCGCCCATAGGTCCTGCGCACGGCCACGCGGACAATCCACAGGGTGGCCCGCAACCCGACACATCAGCGAGGCAGGTGGATGGCACGCAACGCTGTGTCACCTGGTTTTTCCTACTCGTACTCCGCGGCAGCAGTACTCGTACTCGAAGATACGGCAACGAGTACGTGTACGAGTACCATTTCATTGAGTACGAGTCCGAGGGGAACCCAGAATGCGCAACTTCAAAACTTACGCGTCAGGTTGACGAGGGTGGCGAACCAAGAACGCTAGCTCCTTGGCGATGCTCTCAAGCCATCCTGCTACTCCATCCGGCGAACCCAAGCCAGCGCAATGCATAGATGGCACCTCATTTCCCAGCTTGATAATGCTGGCCTTCCGGCGCAGTGCCTGTCCCGGTGCTGGTTCTTCTTCGCGTAGAATATGTGGCTATCCACAACTCCGTATTCGGACTCCCTCCTTGTTTGGCACCTATCTCATGATGCACACCCTCTCCCTTCGCGGCCAACACCTCCTTAGCCAATGGCTTGCAATCCCTAGCCCGCTTTTTGTTCGAGCGGTCGTTCTGGCCGTAGCCCTCCTCGCATTCGGTGCTCCGGGACTCCATCGGAACGCAAGCGCGCAAACCGCCTCGACCAGTAGCACCGAGTCCCTCCCCAACATCGTCCTGATCGTGGCGGATGATCTCGGGATCTACGATCTGGGATGCTACGGCCGAGCAGAACATCGCACTCCCAACTTGGACCGATTGGCTGCTTCAGGCATCCGATATACGACGGCCTATTGCGGGCTGCCGATCTGTTCGGCTTCGCGAGCCGCACTGATGACGAGCAAGTTCCCATCGCGCTTGCATTTGACGACGTATCTTCCCGGACGACCGGACGCGCCAAGCCAAAAGCTTCTTCAACCGCGCATCGAACCCGGATTGGTCCCCAGCGAACAAACCCTGGCTGAGGTTCTCAAGCGATCCGGGTACGCGACCGGGCTGTTCGGCAAATGGCATTTGGGCGGCGGTCCTTCTGCGCCGGCCGAACAAGGCTGGGATGTGGTCTACGAACCCGCAGGCAACGGCGATCCGGCCACCACCGGCGGCAAGAACGAACATGCCATCACCGATCGCGCCATCGAGTTCATCCGCCAGAGCGGCGATCGCCCGTACCTGTGTTATGTCCCCCATCACTCGCCTCACATCACGCTTCAGGAGACCGATGCCGCCATCGCTCGCAACGGCAAGGCATGGAATCCTCTCTACGCTGCGTCCATTGAGTCCTTGGATACGGCGGTAGGGCGATTGCTCGAAGCCATCGATGCTTCCCCGCGCGGACGCAACACGCTGGTGATCATGACCAGCGACAACGGCGGGTTGCATGTTCCCGAAGGCCATCCGCTGCCGGTAACGCACAACGGTCCGTATCGCGCGGGCAAAGGGTATCTGTACGAAGGCGGAGTGCGAGTCCCGCTGATGGTCCGCTGGCCAGACCGCATCGGCGCCGGCCAAACCCTCGATGCGCCCGTCTGGACCCTGGATGTGTTGCCCAGCGTGCTCGAGGCGGCCGGACTCAAAACCGACCGAACCGTCGGTCCTGTGGATGGACAATCACTCTTCACGCAATGGACCGGGGATACGGCCGCGGCGCAATCCTCGGAACGCACCTTCTATTGGCATTTGCCGCATTACACCAATCAAGGCAGCCGGCCCGCCGGAGCGATCCGCCGCGGCCGATGGAAGCTGATCGAAGACTACGAATCGGAAACCGCAGAGCTCTATGACTTAGAGTCCGACATCGGCGAACGCAACGATGTCAGCGGCCAGCATCCCGATCGCGTGGCGGAGCTGCGCGACGCATTGAAGCAATGGCGCGTGCGCATCGCTGCGCAGAGCAACTCGCCCAATCCAGACTTCGACCCTGCCTCGCATCGCGCTCTCTACATCGATCGCGATCCGTCGAAGCTGCGGGGCGGAGAAAGCGATGCGTCTTCGATCGGGGAATCGTGGAAGCCTTGGCGACAGTCCATGAACCGTGCGGTGCAAAACCGAGCGCCGCAACTGAAAGATGCGGCGAAGCGAATTCTGTTGCCAGCTTCTTCGTCGAAGACGCATGGCACCAAGATCCGATACGAGCCGGAGACCTACAAGAACGTCGTCGGCTACTGGACCGAAGTCGGTGATTGGGCCGAATGGGAATTCGAGTCCACCCACGACGGTTGGATGGATCTCGAGATCCACGCTGGCTGCGGCAGCGGCAATGGCGGATCGGACGTCGAAGTCACGGTGAGCGTCCCTGGCGAACCGGACCAGAAGTTCGATTGGAAGGTGCGCGAAACAGGGCACTTTCAGAACATCGTCATCGAGCCTATCGGTCGCGTACGCATGCGACCCGGCGCGGCCCGAGTGACCGTGCGCCCCAAGAAAAAGGCGGCAGTAGCGGTCGTCGACATCCGGCAAATCGTCTTGTTGCCGTCCCCCTCCCCGGCGCCGTAATCTCTCGTGCTCGTGCTCGTGCTCGTGCTCGTGCTCGTGCTCGTCGAGCGGGAGCGTCGAGCGTCGAGCGTCGAGCGGCGAGCGGCGATTCTGGTCCCTTGGTCGGCGTGGGGATCGATCCTCTTCGGCGGTTCGCCACGCGTTAGCGATTCCTAGCACAGCGCGGCGATTACGAGCACGAGCACCGTCCTGACGGCCTGAGCACGAGCACGACGAGAAACCGAACCCTTGCTTGCGCCGCGGGCTGGTAGCGTCCTCGTCCGGACCGCGGGCGTCCCCGCCCGCATCCGGAGTTCGAACGAATCTCCTTAAGTTCGTCCCTCACGGCCCGAGAGCACAAGCACGACGAGAAACCGAACCCTTGCTTGCGCCGCGGGCTGGTAGTGTCCTCCTCCGGACCGCGAGCGTCCCCGCCCGCATCCGGAGTCCTAACGAGGGTCCTTAAGTTCTTCCCCCACGGCCGCCTGTTACCACGAACTTCTTCACAGCATCGCCCCGCGGCGGCTGCCCCGCGCGTCCCGTTTTCATCGCCGCATTTCCCGCCCCTCCGCAAGAATTTCCCAATCGCATTTGACACGCAAGTGTTTTTGCATAAGATGTGCAAGTGCGAACTTGGTACATCGGCAATCTTGTGGAGAATATCATGGTCCGTCGGTCGTTTTTGAACTCTTCTCGTCGCTTCGGCTTCACGCTGGTCGAACTGCTGGTCGTGATCGCCATCATCGGAATTTTGGTCGGGCTCCTGCTGCCGGCGGTGCAATCGGCCCGCGAAGCCGCACGCCGGATGTCGTGCTCAAACAACGTCCGCCAGATCGCCTTGGCGACGCTCAATTACGAAGCGGCGTTCAAGCGGATGCCGGGAATGTTGGGCAGCAGCAGCTACTCCCCCCAAGCCCGGATCTTGCCGCACTTAGAGCAAACGACCATCCATCACTCCATCGACTACGCGCGACCACTGTTGATCGGTCCGGTCTTTGCCGCCCGCTTCGACCCGGCGTTCGCCAATCTGATCAGCCTCCGCATTCCCACGTTTCTGTGTCCGAGCGACGCAGAGGATCCGATGTTCCCCACTACGTTGGCCAACAACGTGGCTGCGCAGACCGCTGGCCTGAACTACATGGTCAGCACCGGCAGCGGCCGGGATACGTTTTACGACGATCGCTATGAAACCGATGGGATGTTCTGGTCGGGCGGCTTCTCGAAATTGGCCAAGTGCGTCGACGGGACGTCGAACACCGTCATGATTGCGGAAACCATTCTTGGCGACAAACAAACGAGCGCGGCGATGCCTCTCAAGCTCCCCATCCGTCGCATCGGCAACTGGGCTGGAACCACGGCCAATGGAACGCAGCCTGGCTTCGTCGCCAGTGGCGGCTTGATCTCCAATCCGAATTTGCCGGCGCTCTTTCCAGGCATCGTCAACAGCTACCGTGGCAATCGGGGTGAGTGCTGGATTCGAGCCGTCCCTTATTCGACGGTGATCAATGGCTATTTGACTCCGAATCACCGCTTGCCCGACATCGGATTCCACGGCCGAGGTTTCTACTCGTCGCGTTCCCTTCACGGCAGCGGTGTCCACCTTGGGTACCTCGACGGTTCGGTGCGATACACCGCGAATTCGGTCGACGAAATGGCTTATCGCAATGTCTTTTCCGCCAATGGTGGCGAAACCTTGGTCTTGGAAGAGTAAAACATCGAGTGCTGTCTGCTCCGGTTCGGCCGCAATGGCCCGACCAACTCGTAATCGCCAAAGGATTCCACTCATGTCCTACTGCTCACTCCCCATACTCTTCATCGCATGGCTCCTGCCGTTCGAGGACGGCGCAGCGCAGTGGCCTCAATTCCTAGGTCCCAGCAACCGCGCGGTCTCCGAGTCGGACGTCCCGTTGACGTGGTCCCCCGAGCAGAATGTCGGCTGGGTCTACGCGCTCCAAGGCTACGGTCAAAGCAGCCCCGTGGTTTGGGGAGACACGGTCTATGTCTCGAGCGTGCGCGGGGCCATGAAAGAGACGCTCTTGGTCACGGCCGTGAAGATCTCCACGGGGACCAAGCTCTGGGAGTACACGATGGAGACTCCGCGTCAAAGCGAGAACGCCGATTACTTTTCGCGCGCGGCCCCCACTCCGATCGTCTCCGACGCAGGGATCGTCGTCTGGTTTGAGAACGGGGACTTGCTCGCGCTGGACCATGCAGGAAATCTTCAGTGGCACGTCGACTTGGTCGAACAACATGGCCCCATCCAATCGCGGCATGGCTTGTCCGCCTCGCTCGCGGGCAACAACGACCGAGTCGCGGTGTGGGTGCAGCGCGATCAGTCTCCATACTTGCTCTCCCTCCATCGCGCCAACGGCCAAACGGCTTGGAAGCGCGATCTTGAACCCGGGACGTCCTGGAGTTCGCCGACCCTGCTGCCTGTCAACGCAACCGAGTCGCATCTGGTCTTGAGCCTCGGTGGCAGCGCGGGTGGGCCGAACGGATCGACGCCGGGCAAGCTGGTCGGGCTGAACCCAGAGACCGGCGAAACGCATTGGGAGCTGAGCGGATTGGCTGGGAACACGACGCCCACTCCAACCTTGGTTGCACCAGGACGTTTCTTGGTCGGCGCCTCGGCCGGACGCGAGGGTGGACCGAGCAAGGAAGCGGTCGCATCCAACGGCTTGGTCACCGTCCAACAGCTCGAAGGGCGTTGGATAGCCGAGTTCGCATGGCGCTCGACTCGTGCCACGTGTGGATTCTGCTCGCCGATCGCGCATGCGGGGTTGGCGTACTTCGTCGACCGTCGCGGTCGCATGTTCTGCTTGGACGCCGCAACCGGCGAAGAACTATTCAGCGAAAACCTCGGCCATCCCGTTTGGGCAACTCCCTTGGCGATCGGCAATCGTGTTTACTTCGTGGGCGAAGAAGGCATGACCACCGTCATCGAAGCCGATCGGACGTTCAAGAAACTGGCCTTCAACGAGCTCTGGAAATCCGAACCCCCGGCTGCCCAAGAGAACAACGCCCGAAGCATGCAGGGGCGAACGCGCCAATATGCAGTGGTGGCCGTGCCCAACGCGCTTTTCATCCGCCGCGGCGACCAACTGTTTTGCTTGCGACCATCGCGGTAGTTTTTTTCAAGCAGCTCCAATCCGTTTGCATGACGAGTATCAACCTCGATCCGCGTCCCTCGCTGACGCTTCGGGTTGGGATGAAGTTGCTGTTTCAATATGCAACACCTCCGTGGAGAAACGGATCAAGAAGCCCTTCGGCTCTTTCTCCACGGAAATGATCTCAGCATGGATCTCACCGGGTCCTTGACCCAATCCCAACCCGCAGCGTAAGCGAGGGACGGCGCTTCTAGGGAGAAACAGCACTGCACTGAACCGTGTTGCACCGGTCTGCCGTCGACATCCCTTGCTGACGCGTCGGGTTGTGAAGGTCATCGCGGCGCATCGAGTCCCTTTCGGTCTTGAGCCTCGGTAACGTACTGAATGACCCGCAAAAGCGACTCTTCATCCCAGACATAGCGAATACTGCCCCGTTCAGCCCACCAGTTTTCTTGCTCTGGTCGACTTCGCTCGCGCAGTCGACGTGTACACCAAGCCTTGATATCAACCCGAATCTTCTTCGGATTCGTATTCATCGCGCCGATCACGATATGTGCGTGGTTGCTTCGGCAATCGGAAGCAAAGTGGTGCCACTTTCGGAACTCGCACGTCTCGAGAATTTGTTGCAAGACAATCTCTCGTTCAAGATCCGTCAGCAAGCATTGCTTCTCAGTCATGCAAGCGCGGCAATTGTTTTCAAGGGTTTTGTTGGGCAACTGCCAGCCATGTTGATACTCAACCCAACCGCGTTCATCCCCTGGTAGCCAAGTTCCGTAGGTTGGCCACGTAATGAAGAAAGCCATTGGGTCCGGCATCATAGGATTGTCCGACATCGTCTATGTTCTCCTGGTGTCCGAAGCCGACTAGTATCTCAACCCGCAGCGTCAGCGAGGGACGGCACCACCAATCACCGGAGACATCATGGTCCCTTGCTTACGCTGCGGGTTGGGATGGACCGCGACCTGATTGACGCGGATTCTCCGGTGAGCGTATCGGTCCGTACTTCCTCGGTATCGGAGAACTCGTCGTCGAGTTTGCTGCTAGCCAACTCAGCCGCTGCTTCGGCAATGTCGGCTGGCAACCTCCAGGCGAGTTCTCGCCCAGTTTACCCGTGGCGGCGTCGGCAATCAGTCGCGTGCGGTATTCCCGAAGAAGTTCTAGTTTACGTCGACAATACCTCGCGGTTTTACAATATCCGTAATCTCACCAAATCCTACTCCCAATCCCAACCCGCAGCGTCAGCGAGGGATCTCGATTGGCGGCCGGTGCAATCCGGCTCAGCGGGGTGCTATTGAGCTTGAGAAGTGTGGTCCCTCGCTGACGCGTTTTGGAGTTGCGCATTTCGCTTCGCGATTGAACCTAGTTTTTCTTACTCGTACTCCGCGTTAGCAGTACTCGTACTCGTACTCGAAGATAGGGCAACGAGTACGTGTACGAGTACCATTTCATTGAGTACGAGTACGAGGGAAGCCCACAGTGCGCAACTTCAAAACGGACGCATAGGGTTGGATCAGAGGAGATCCCCGGCGCGGCGGACGCATCGTTCAATCGATACGCGAGCAATGGTTGGCTTTGGTCCAGCACGCGTTGCATGAGGTACCTGCATTCGATCCATCCCATCTCGATCCATGGCCATCGTTCGCCGTGCCCCCCGAGCGAGATGATCCCGAGCGCGATACCAACGACACAAAAGCCCGATGGATACTGACAGCCCGCCTTAGCATCGCATGCAATGGGAATCTTCGTTGCAGATTTGAAAGGACTTGATCGGCCATTGACGGCGAGCGAAATCGATCTAGCATACTAGTGCTGATTCTCAGCAATACCCAGCCAGCTCGCGGGCAACGACCCGCATTTCTGTGGCCAGCAAGGTAATCGGTGAGGCAGAGCGATGGTTCCAACGGGGGGGATGCTCCCAAGGATCGCACGGCTGCCTCGATGCATTCCACCTTTACCTTGCAGGAGGCGCGGCATGTCGCGTTTTCGTTCTCGCTCGGCCTTTACCTTGGTCGAACTTCTGGTCGTGATCGCCATCGTTGGCATTTTGGTCTCGTTGCTTTTGCCCGCCATTCAATCGGCTCGCGAAGCCGCGCGGCGGATGCAATGCTCCAACCATCTCAAGCAGATTGGGCTGGCTCTGCACAACTACGAGTCGTCGTTCAAACGTTTCCCCATGGGATCGTGGGAACGCAACTTCATCAGCCCGTTGGTCGCCGTGTTGCCCCACATCGAACAGACCAGCAATTTCCAGCAATGGGACTTTCGTCTCAGTTACACCCACTCCTACAACCGGGCCGTCGCCAACCAGCGCATCGACACGTATCTATGCCCATCGATGAACATCCCTCGAGACGTTCCCATCGCAGCCGCGAATGAAATCGGTGGTCCGTCCAGCTACTTGCTATGCGAAGGAACCGATGACTACATGGAGCTGGCCGACGGCGTGTTTGGGTTGCATTGGCCCAGCTTTGGGTACACCAACCCAGGTCGCCGAATGGCAGAGATCGTCGATGGCACGTCCCACACCTTCTTTGCCGGGGAAACGGTCTACGACTACAAGGACTACCTTTGGGCAACGAGCGCTCCGGCTCCATTCGCCGGCACCAGCCGCTGGGGGATCGCGCGCTGGGTGGTGGGCTATCCGATGATTTCTCTGGGCACGACTCTCAAGCCCTTCAACGTGCATACCCGAGCCGCCATGGGTGGGTTTGCCAGCATGCACGCTGGCGGAGGCTCCAACTTCCTGCTGGGCGACGCGAGCGTCCACACCGTCCACCCTTCGATCGACATCCAGGTCTACCAGGCCGCCGCCACGCGCGCCGGAGCGGAGATCTCCAGTGGAGGACTCCACGAATGAACGCCACCCGACACCGTAGCATCCGACCCGACGCAAACTCGATTTGGAGCGGAACTTGGCTTGTGACAGGCCTCGGGATCGCGATGATGGGTTGCAGCGGGTGTACGGACCCTGGGCCGAATCGCTTTCCGATCTCCGGGACCGTCACCCTCGACGGACAGCCGCTCGATCGGGCGACGTTGATTTTGACTCCGCAAGGACGCGGGCGCGCCGCCGCTGCATGCATCGAAGCGGGTAAGTTCGAATTAACTTCGATCGATGGACCGACCCAAGGAACCTTTCACATCCGCATCAATCCGCTCGATCCGATGTCCGGCGATCGCAACGAAGGTCCGAACGCTTCGCTGCAAGGAACGCGACAGGGTTCACAACTCCTTCCACTCCGCTACCAACGCGATGGTCTTTTGCAAGTCACCATCGCCGGTCAACCTCACCAACATCTCGATCTTCGATTGTCGTCGCGCGACGCCGATTGATTTCCAAACCACAACTGCAACCGATTCTCAGGAACCCAATCATGTTGTCTAGGATCACTCAACACTCCCTCGTCGGTGCACTGGCAATGATCGCCTGCGCCGCAGCGAGCAGCCGCCTCGAAGCCCACTTCCCTTGGCTGGTCCGTCAAGACGATGGACGCCTCACTCTCTACTTCGGTGAAAACCTCGCCGATCGAACGTACAAGACACCTCCGTCGATTGCGGCTGCCAAGCTGGCCCAGATCACCCCCTCGGGCGCCGCCGTGGTTCCATCGCATAGCGTAGATGGAGATGCCTTAGTCGGACTTCTTAGCGACTTCAACGTAGAGAACGATACTTGGTATAGGACTCAAGCCACCTTCGGGATCTATCGCGGTTCCAAGCTCGATTACTATGCCATGCATCGCGCAGGAGCCATGCCGCAGTCGCGCGACGCCTACCGAAACAATCTTCTCGGGTTGGACTTGCAAGCCCATTTGATCGACACCGAAACGGGCATCGATTGCTATGCGGTTTGGAAAGGCCAACCGCTCGCCGACATCGAGGTGAAACTCTATGACGCGGCAGGAAGCGAAACCGCCACGGCCAAGACCGATGCTGCGGGCAAGGTTTCCTTCAGCGACGCGCAGGTTGCTACCGGCTTGAATGGCATCATGCTAGGGCATCGATTGAATGAACCGGGCAAGCTCGCAGATGCGGCCTACGACACGCAGTCCCATTACTTGACCGTGACCTTCCACGATCCCGAAGCGGACCCTGCAGCGCAAGCGTCGCTCCCTGCATTGCCCGTCGAGATCACCAGCTTTGGCGCATGCCGCCTCGGGGATTCGATTTACCTCTACGGCGGAAACACCGGTTCAGCACACGGATACACCAACCAATCGCAAAGCGACGCGCTGTTTCAATGGGACCTCAAGCATTCGGAGCTCGGATGGCAACGCATCGCCACCGGACCGCGATTGCAAGGCCTCGGCATGGTGGCCCATCAACAGCATCTCATCCTCGCCGGTGGCTTCACAGCCATGAACGACGAAGGGGAAGAACAAGACTTGCGCTCCCAATCCCAAGTCCAAGCGTTCGATGTGGCCACCAAGGCATGGCGCGAGCTGCCCAGCTTGCCTCAGCCGCGTTCCAGCCACGATGCGGCTCTCGTCGGCAACACGCTCTACGTGGTCGGCGGCTGGAATTTGCAAGGCTCCTCGGAAACGGAGTGGCATGACACCGCGTTGGCGATGGACCTGAGCGCAACACCGTTGGTTTGGAAAGAGATTGCCAAGCCTCCTTTCACACGTCGTGCGCTGGCCTTGGTCGAGCACGAAGGGCAACTGTTTGCCATCGGCGGCATGACGCAAGATGGCCGTCCGACGCGCGAGGTGACGGTCTACGATCCCGCTAGCGATGCGTGGAAAGAACTGCCTCCCCTGGTCGGGGACCAACCGATGGCCGGTTTCGGCGCAGCGGGTTGGAGCATCGATGGCCAATTGGTTGTCACCACGTATGAAGGGACCGTTCAAGTCTGGGATACGGCCGCCGCAACGTGGCGCGAAACGGGCAAGACCCGCGACGCGCGATTCTTCCATCGCTTGATGCCGTGGCGCGGATCCTCGCTGGTGGCCATCGGCGGAGCCAACATGGAACAAGGAAAGTTCTCCGAACTGGAAGTTGTAGAAGCGCCCAAGACTTCCAAATGATTACGGAGAAGTGATGTTTGAGACGGCATTGCAGTTAAACTCAACGCATGCCCTCCTCGGCCATCAAATTCCTAGCGAGGCGCAATGCCGTGACGATGGACGGCTGCTAGCAGCAGGATTACGATGCAGCAGCCGCTCCTGGATGCTTTCCCTACCCAGTTTCTGAATCGTACGCATGGAATCGATGCGCAAGTTATTGGTTGCTGTCGTCGCGGTTTCGCTGTGCGCTGGTGCCCTCATTTGGTTTCTGAACGCGCGTCGCGCTCCTTTGGACCCCTCTGCGAACGACACTGCCAGCGGGGCCGCATCGAGCGCCGCCGGTTCCGGAAAGCCGAGCGAGCAGGTTGCTTCCGCCGGTGCGATTGCCTCTTCGGAATCGCCTACGAACACGCCTAGGGAGGCGCGTCCCAACAACACGGCATCCGCTCCCGTTGCCGACCCCCGGTTGGACTTTGACTCCCCATTTCGCAACATCCGGCCGCACGTTCAGTACGTCGGCGATGCCAAGTGCGCGGATTGCCACCTGGCGATCAGCGATACGTACCATGCTCATCCCATGGGGCGATCGGCCGTCCTGGCT